>NZ_JBEZDM010000030.1:0-142187 GCF_040648335.1 Nonomuraea sp. NPDC049158 | reverse complement strand
CCCACCTGAGCCAGCCCCGCCTACAGCCCAAGCCCGACCCCACACCCCGGGCTTCGCTGCCGCGCGCCCCCGACTCACCCGATTTTCGGGTCAGAGGCGGAAGAACTCATCGAGGCGGCCGACGCCGCCGACCGCACGCTCACGGTCTTCCAGAACCGGCGCTGGGACGGAGACTTCCTCACCGTGCGCGACGTACTCGCGTCGGGCGAACTCGGCGACGTCTACGGGTTCGAATCAGCCTTCGAGTGGTGGCAGCCCGAGGTCACCACCGGCCGCAAGGACCAAACGATCTTGGCGGACGGCGGAGGCATCCTCTATGACCTCGCACCCCACCTCATCGACCAGGCACTCATCCTTTTCGGCCCGGTCCGCGAGGTGCGCGCCGAGGTGGACACGCGCCGCCCGCACGCGGTGAACGACGACGACGTGCTCATCAGCCTGGAGCACGAGAACGGCGTCCGGAGCCGGCTCTGGATGAGCAGCCTCGCGGCCCAAGAACGCCCACGGTTCGCCCTGCGCGGTACGCTCGGCGCCTACGTGACGTTCGGCCTCGATCCGCAGGAGTCCCAGCTCCAGGCGGGCAAGCGCCCCGACGACACCGACTTCGGCGCCAGGCCTCGCGAGAGCTGGGGACGGATCGGTGCCGGTACCGATCTACGCGAGGTACCCACGCGGGACGGCTTGTACGAGTCGTACTACCCCGAGCTCGCCGCGGCGCTGCGCACGGGGTCTCGGCCACCGGTCGATCCGCGGGACAGTATCGCGGTCATGCGGATCATCGAGGCGGCTCTCAGCTGATCAGAGCAGCTTGTACAGCAGGTGCGGAGGCTGCCCGGACTGGTAGCAGAGCACACCGGCGATGTTCACTCGGCTGGTACTCCAGTGACACTTCGAGATCACGAACATGATCTGCGAGGTAGCCTGGCCCGTCTAATCAACTGGGCAGGTTTCGAGAGGGCGTGCGTTCATGGCGCGAGGATTGACGATACTGCTGGGGTTGCTCGGCTTTGGGCTGGCTGGACTGATGCTGGGAATCTTCGTAAGTCGGGGCTATGGCATGATCCGCCCAACAACCCCCGTCCCTCGTCTGCTGGGCGGGTACGTCTTCGGTGTGGCTCTCATCGCAGGAGCCCTCCTTGTCCGGATCAGGCCTGGCGTGGTGAAGTCGATCGTCCTTCTGATTGGTATCGGAACATTCGCTCTGCTCCTGGCTTTGGGCGGATTCATAGTGTCCGTGGCCTTGCATTTTGAGTGACTCCAACCTCGGGGCGCACACTACGGCCATGGGCACCAGCATTGAAGATCGCGATGTGTCGCTGGAGCACCAGGCCGTCACGACCCATGACTCTACGCATTCAGCCGATGTAGCCGTCAATCAAGAAGGCCCGACAATTCGGCCATAAGGGCGGATGGCACCTCACTTCTGAGAAAGCGGTTGTCCATGCCGCACCACTTGCTCCAGACGGTTACGCCGGCGGGAGGCCCTTGGGCATATCGGAAGACAAGACGGATGGCCGGCGTCGCTCCAGCAGGGCAAGCACCGTCATCTCTTTGCGCCGGCTGAGAGCCAATCTTGGCCGATATATCTTTCGCAACGTCTTCGCCGTATGCCTTCTTTTGTGGCGCCGTGTCGCTGAGCTTGCAAACGGTAAACCCGATCGAACCCTTGGGAACCATGCGCCTTTCCTGCCCGATCCTTCCGCGCCCTGGTTCACACTGGTCTGCCGGACTGAGGGATGGCCAGCGCCTCGTGGTGTAGGCCGTGCTCACTGCGTCTCCGACATAGGAAGGCCCTTTGAGGGCGGGTGGGCTGGAAGAACGCCCGACGCGGAGGTCCTTTACGGCGGCCCGATGGTGCTGGCGCGCAAGATGACCGTTCCCGGCACCCGTTCGATTCGCCGTCGTCCCCGGCTCCCGTCCCGCAGGGCCAGAGCGATCACCCGCTCCCCCATCTCCTCCAGCGGCAGCGACACCGTCGTCAGCGGTGGGGTCAGGTCCCGTACCACCGGGATGTCGTCGAAGCCCGCCAGCGACACGTCCTCCGGCACCCGCAGCCCGCGTTCCCGCAAGGCGGCCAGCGCTCCCACCGCCATCACGTCGGTGGCGGCGAACAGGCAGGTGGCGTCGAGCCCCCGGTCCAGGAGGGCGGACGCGCCGGCGTAGCCGCCCTCGCGGTTGAACGGGCCCTCCTCGATCTGGTCGACCGTCACCCCGGCCGCCGCCAGGGCGTCGCGGAAGCCGGCGACCCGGTCCACGACAGTGCTGAGGCCGGGCGGGCCCGACAGGATGGCGAAGCGGCGGTGGCCGAGGGCGAGCAGGGCGCGGGCCAGGGCGGCGGCGCCCTCGCGGTTCTCCGGGAGTACGGTGTCGACGCGCAGGCTGCGGTGCCGGCTGACCACGGCGACCCGGCCGCCGGCGTTCAGGTAGGGGCGCAGTTCGACGTCCATGGCCCGTTCCCAGCCGCGGTCCTCGAAGCCGGAGCCGATCAGCAGGATCGCGCGGGCCCGCTGGGCGCGCAGCATGGAGACGTAGGCCACCTCGCGCGTGCTGTCGCGGAACGTGCTGGCCAGCATCACCAGCAGGTCGCGCTGCGCGGCGGCGCGCATGACGCCCCTGGCGATGCCGGAGAAGTAGGGGTCGCTGACGTCGTGGCAGATGACGCCGACGGTCTCGTTGGAGGCCCGGACGAGGGCCTGGGCGTGGGCGTTCGGCGTGTACGCGAGCTCGGAGGCGGCGGCCTCGACCCGGTCGCGCAGGTCTTCGCGGACCTTGGCGGTGCCGTTGAGAACACGTGAGGCGGTGGCTAAGGAGACTCCGGCGGCCATGGCCACATCCCGCAGAGTCACGTGAACGCGATCGGCCACTCGCCCTCCTGTAACAGGAAGTTAACGACCATTGACCCCTGGACCATGCCGGGTTAGCGTACCGCAGGAAAGCGCTTTCAGATAGCGCTTTCTCGCATTTGGCCTGATGGCACGCGATGGAGGGATACCTTCGATCGTGGTACAGACCGTTGATGGAATCGTGCGGCGCGAGAGTCCGAGCTCACGCGACCGCATCGTGGAACTGGCGGACCGCTTCTGGCGGCCCTTCGCCCTGCTCGCCGCCTGCTACGCGATCTGGTGGGCGATCACCGAGTTCGAGATCGTCCCCAGGTTCCTCGTACCCTCGCCTGGAGTCACGCTCCAGGTGATGGTCGACAAAGCCGGCTACCTCACCCACAACACCTTGGTGACCGCCTACGAGACGGTGCTCGGCTTCGCGATCGCCGTCATCGTCGGCATCGCCGCGGCCGTGCTGATGGTGGCCTCGGCGGAGGTCGAGAAGACCCTCTACCCGCTGCTGCTGTTCGCGCAGGTCGTCCCGAAGATCGCGATCGCTCCGCTGTTCGTGGTCTGGCTCGGGTTCGGGCTGACGCCCAGGATCGTGGTCGCCGTGCTGATCGCGTTCTTCCCCGTCGTCATCTCCATGGTCACCGGCCTGAAGTCGGTGGATCCGGAGATGCTCCAGCTGGCTTCGACCATGGGCGCGAGCCCGGCGAAGACCTTCGCCAAGATCAGATTTCCCGCCTCCCTGCCGTTCCTGTTCTCCGGGTTGAAGGTCGCCGTGACGCTCGCCGTCACCGGGGCGGTCGTGGGCGAGTTCGTCGGCGGCAACGACGGGCTCGGCTCGGTCATCCTGCAGGCCAACGGCAACATCGACACGCCCATGCTCTTCGCGGGACTCCTCGTCATGTCCCTGCTCGGCGTCGTGCTCTTCGTCGCCGTCGAGTTCGCCGAGCGGCTGCTGCTGCCCTGGCACGCCAGCCGCCGCGGCGACGCCGTCACCGTCACGTACTGAGGAAGCCACCCCACTGAGGACGCCACCCCCACCGAGGACGCCATGAAGACACGCACGCTGATCGCCGCCATAGCCCCGGCTCTGCTCCTGTTCGCCACCGCGTGCGGCTCCGGCGGCGGCGAGAAGACCACCAGCTCGTCGGGCAAGCAGCTCGACAAGGCCACGCTCACCCTCAACTGGTATCCGTACGGCGAGCACGCGCCCTTCTACTACGGCAAGACGAAGGGCATCTTCGAAAAACACGGCATCGACCTGACCATCCAGGCCGGCCAGGGCTCGCAGAAGACCGTCCAGGCCACCGGCGCCGGCCAGACGGACTTCGGCTGGGCCGACACCCCCGCGCTGCTCGGCGGAGTGAGCTCGGGCGTGCCGGTGAAGAGCCTGGGCGTCTTCCTGCAGACGACCCCGGCCTCGGTGCAGTTCTTCCAGGAGAAGAACATCACCAAGCCGGCGGACCTCAAGGGCAAGACGATCGCCTCGACGGCCGGTGACGCGCTCACCAAGACCTTCCCGGTGTTCCTCAAGGCCAACGGGATGAGCGACGCCGACGTCAAGCTGCAGAACACCGACCCGGCCGGCAAGATCGCGGCGGTCATGTCGGGGCAGACGGACGCGCTGCTCGGCTACGCCTCCGACCAGGGCCCGACCATGCAGAACAAGGCCGGCAAGCCGGTCGCCTACCTGCGCTTCTCCGAGTTCGGCCTGAACTACTACAGCAACGGCCTGCTCACCTCCTCCTCCTTCCTGCAGAGCAAGGCCGACCTGGTCAAGCGGATGGTCGCGGCCACCAGCGAGGCGTGGGCGGCGGCGGAGAAGGACCAGCAGGCCGCGGTGGACGCCATGAAGGGCGCCTCGGAGCAGCTGCCGCCGGCCCAGGTGCTGCTCGACCAGTTCAAGACCACGACCACGCTGCTGCACACCGACGCCACCCAGGGACAGGCGCCTGGCGTCAACACCGAGGCCGACTGGCAGAAGACGATCGACACCTTCGCCAAGGCCGGGCTGGTCTCCAATCCGCAGGCGCCCAGCGCCTACTGGGACGCCAGCGTGGCGCCGAAGGGATGACCGTGACGCAACAGGCCCCCGCCGTCGAGATCGACAAGGTGGCGGTGCGGTTCCGATCGAAGAAGCGCGACGTGGTCGCGCTGGAGAACGTGTCGATGGACGTGCGCCCCGGCGAGTTCGTGTCCATCGTGGGCCCGTCGGGATGCGGCAAGTCGACGCTGCTCAAGCTGGTGTCCGGGCTGCTCAAGCCGTCGGCGGGCGCGGTGCGGCTGCTCGGCGGCACGGTCGGCGGCCCGCGGCACGACGTCGGGTACGTCTTCCAGCGCGCCGCCCTGCTGGAGTGGCGTTCGGCGCGCAAGAACATCCTGCTGCAGGCGGAAATGCGCGGCATGCCGCAGAAGGAGGCCGCCGCCCGGGCCGACGAGCTGATCGAGATGACCGGGCTGACGGGCTTCGAGGACGCGTTGCCGCATGAGCTGTCCGGCGGGATGCAGCAGCGGGTGGCGCTGTGCCGCGCGCTGCTGCACCGGCCGCCGGTGCTGCTCATGGACGAGCCGTTCGGCGCGCTGGACGCCCTGACCCGGGAGCAGATGAACATCGAGCTGCACCGCATCTGGCACGAGACCGAGACCACGGTCCTGCTCGTCACGCACTCCATCGCCGAGGCGGTCTACCTGGGCAACCGGGTGATCGTCATGACACCGCGGCCCGGCACGATCGCCGAGGTCATCGACGTGGCGCTGCCACGGGTACGTGACTACGCGGCGACCATGTCCCAGCCCGCCTTCGCCGCCGCGACGAGCCACATCCGCGACCTGCTGGGGGCCGCCACGCACAACGATTGACCGCTCGGATCCACCCCCTCCCCCACTGAGAGGATTCCGATGCCCACATTCGTCCGCTTGTGCGCGCTCGCACTGGTGCTGGTCCTGGCCCAGTTCATCGCGCCCACCGCCCACGCCGCCGCCGACCAGGCGGCAAAAGCTCCCGACTGTACGCTGGGCCGCACGGTCGTCCGCAAGACCAACGCCGCCACCAGCTGGGCCCCGGTGACCCCCGCCAAGTGGCAGTTCCCCGGCGACCAGGTGATCCTCGCCGAAGCCGGGGAAGCGCGCCCCGGCCCGCGCCGCCCCTTCGAGTACGCCGTGCTGACCAAGGGCCCCGTCTTCGGCTCGGTGCAGATCGACGCCGAGGTACGGCTCGACACCCCGACGAGCATCAGCAACCGCGACGTGATCATCGTGTTCGGCTACCGCTCCGACCTGCAGTTCAACTACGCCCACCTGTCGCAGGACAACACCATCTATCCCCACAACGGGATCTTCGTGGTGAACAACGCCGACCGCCTGCGCGTCGACGACCAGTGGAACGGCCAGGTCGGCGCGCCCCCCGCGGTCACCGACGAGGCCTGGCACAAGGTCCGCGTCCGCTACTGCGCGGACACCGGCCGCATCGAGGTCTTCATGGACGGCTCCGCGACACCGCTGATCACGGCCACGGACCGGACGTTCACCTCGGGCCGCGTCGGCTTCGGCTCGTTCGACAACATCGGGCGAGTACGCAACCTGACCGTCACCGGCACACCGGCCTGCGCCGACCGCGCCCAGCCCTGAACGCCCGCGTCGCGCACCCACAACCCCTGACGTCACCCTTCTTGACTCCTCCCACTTCTCCCTTTACCGTCCCCGGTAAGCGCTTTCCAACAACCCCCCAGGTGGTGCACAGGAATGCCGAAATCCCCCCTCCGGTACCTCTTAGCCGCACTGCTGGCGACCGCGCTCTGGGCGCCGCCGGCAGCCGCGATGGACTCGACCCCGATCGACGATCCCATTCCGGAAAATCCCACCGCGTCCGGTCTCACGCTGACGCTGACCGAATACGCGACCTTCCCCAAGACCGAGCCGGTCCCCACGCCCACCGACCAGCGGCTGATGCGCTGGGCCAGGATCAACAACATCGGCGAGATCCCGGACGGGTCGCGCCGCCAGTTCGTCAACGACCTCAACGGCAAGCTGTACCTGCTGAAGAACGGCCAGCCGCAGGAGTACCTCGACGTCGGTGCCACGTTCGCGCCGGACTTCCTCTCCGGCCGCGGCCTGGGATCCGGGTTCGGGTACGTCGCCTTCCATCCGGACTTCGCCCGTAACGGCAAGTTCTACACCGTACACACCGAGTGGGGCGCGGCTCTCACCACCAAGACGCCGGACCTGACGCCTCAGCCCGACACCAAGTTCCACGGCGTGATCACCGAGTGGACGGCCACGAACCCGAAGGCCGACACCTTCAGCGGCACCCGCCGAGAGGTGCTCAGGCTCGGCTTCAACGGCCAGGTCCACGGCATCCAGCAGATCGACTTCAACCCGTACGCGCGGCGCCGGGACGCCGACTACGGCCTGCTCTACGTCGCCTCGGGCGACGGCGGCCGGGGCGTGTCGAGCGACGACCCGCAGAACCTGGCCATCCCGCAGGGCAAGGTGCTGCGCATCGACCCCCTGGGCACGAACGCCGCCAACGGCAAGTACGGCATCCCGGCCGGGAACCCGTTCGTCACCAAGGCCGGCGCGATCGGCGAGATCTACGCCTACGGCATGCGCGACCCGCACCGCTTCAGCTGGGACCCGCAGGGCAACCGGCTGTTCCTCGGCCACATCGGCGAGCACGCCATCGAGGCCATCTACGAGGTCAAGGCCGGTGACAACCTGGGCTGGAGCGAGCGCGAGGGCTCCTTCGTGTTCAACAAGGCCGACCGCTGCCACCTGTACACGCTGCCCGACAATGACGCGTCGTTCGGCTACACCTACCCGGTCGCGGCCTACGACCACGACCCGCCGCCCGGTCACTCCTGCACGTCCGACAGCGGTCACGCGGTGGCCGGTGGGTTCGTCTATCGCGGTCAGCGGCTGCCCCTGCTGTACGGCAAGTACCTGTTCGGCGACATCGTCGACGGCCGCGTCTTCTTCACGATCGCCAGTCAGATGCGGCAGGGCGGCCCGCGGGCCACGATCTACCAGCCCAAGCTCGTGAACGCGAGCGGCGCCACGGTCACCATGAAGGATCTGGCCGGGGACGCCCGGGTGGACCTGCGCCTGAGCCGCGACGGCGCGGGCGAGCTCTACCTGCTGTCCAAGGCCAACGGCAAGATCTGGAAGGTCACCGGCGCCTGCATGACGGCGACGCCATGAGGCACCGCTATCTGGCCCCGGTGGTGGCTCTCGTCCTGACGGCGACGCTCGCCACCCCGGCCGCCGCCCACGACCGGCCCGGCGTACTGCCCACGCTGCGCCACAACCTCATCGCCGCCTACGACTTCGAACACCCGGTCCCCGCAAACCCCGCGCAGGAGCGCGACCAGGGCCGATCGGGTACGGACATCACGCTGATCAACGGCGGTGCCGCCATGCGCAACGACGACGGCGCGCATCGGGGCAGCCGCCACTCGATCCAGCTCCAGCAGGTGAACCCCGCCACGATGGGCAACGACGACTGGAAGGCCGGGATCTACTCCGAGACCGGAGTGCCCACCCTCCACGCCTTCAACGCCGTCAAGGGCGCCACCGTCATGGGCTGGTTCAAGATGACCGGCGAGAACCCCAGCCTCAACTCCAACACCGCGGACCCGGCCGACCGCTATGGAGCGATCGGGCTGGCCGGGGTGCTCACCGGCACCTCCCAGGGCCACGATGTCAGAGCGCTGCTCGAGCTCATCACGGTCAACGGGGAGCTGCGGGTGGTCGCGCTGGGCAGGCGCGTCGACGGCAGCAGTTCCCAGACCTTCGCCGCCAGCGAGCCGTGGCAGAGCGTGCTTCCTCAGGACGAATGGGTCTTCCTGGCAGCCACGTTCGACTACGACAACGCCGCGATGAAGCTCTACAAGAACGGCCGCCCGCTCGACGGCTTCTACACGCTCACGGGCGATCCGTGGGGCGTGGAGGGGGCGCCGGAGCCCGATCTCACCTCGGCCAGCGACCCCAGAGGCATCAAGATCGGAGGCAGCTATCCGCAGAACACCAGAGAGAACAACCCCTGTAACTGCCGGATGGACGATCTGATGTTCCTCGACAGGGTCGCGGCCCCGCTGGAGATCTGGGCCCAGTACAAGCTGGCGACCCGAGGCTGACCGACTGGGGCTGGGAGGACTCCCACCGCCTTCCCAGCCCTCCGTCAGCCGTTAGTCTGCATCTGTTTGGTCCTGTGGTCCTTGAGATGGAGCTCACCGTGGAGACGCTCCTTCAAAGCGTCAAGCACCTTGCGGCTGGACAGCACGGTCCATCGGTTGCCGACCAGGTGCGGGTTGTATTCGGGCGCGGTGTCCATCCAGGCGTCCTTGCCGGCCTGGGTGGCGAACGTGTTCACGAAGAACTCGCCGTCCTGGGTCTTGCAGAAGCCTGTACGAAGCTCCTTGGCGTTGACCTGGATCTTCGGCTTGCACCCGACCTTCTCGGCCAGTTGCTCGACGGTGTAGACGTTGTTGTCGACCGTGGCGGGCTTCTGCACGATGGGCTCGCCCCCGGCCATCGCGGCGCTCTGGCCGGCTCCTACGGAACCGCTGGCGTTCGTACAACCGGCCACGAGCCCGACCAGCAGCGCAGTAGCGGCCAGACGTGGAAATGTCGTCATGTGCCGAGATACGCAACCCCCGTAGGTGGGGTTCACTCCGGCCGAGATTAAACCGAGATTCACCCGAGACCTCAGCCCGCGAGCCGCGATCTCAGCCCGAGAGCCGCCGCGATCTCAGCGGCCCGAGGCCGCCTCAGCGCAGGACGACGCAGCCGCGCTCCACCAGGCGGCGCAGCGCGTCGGGCTCGCCGTCGAGCTTGTTCCAGCGCAGGTCGAGCTTCTCCAGCGCGGGCAGCTCACCGAGGCTCTCGGGCAGCGTCCTGAGCCGGTTGTTCCGCAGATCCAGGTGCGTGAGCCGGGCCAGCCCCGCGACGGCACCGGACAGCGAGCGCAGCTGGTTGTTCCGCAGGTCGAGCACGCGCAGCTCGCCGAGCCCGCCGATCGAGTCAGGCAGCGCGGCCAGCCGGTTGCCCTGCAGATGCAGCTCCCGTAGCCGCCCCAGCCCGCCGATGGAGCCGGGCAGCGTCTCCAGCCGGTTGTTGTAGAGCCGCAGCTCGACCAGCGACGCCATGCGGCCGAGCGCCTCGGGCAGGGCGGTCAGCCGGTTGTCGGTCACGTTGAGGTAGGCGAGCCGGTCGAGCCGGCCGATCGCGGCGGGCACCTCGGTGAACCGGTTGTCGCTCAGGTAGAGGTAGTCGGTCAGGCCCAGGTCGCCGATCTCCGGCGGGATCGTCGCGAGGTCGTTGTGCCCGAGGTCGAGCATGCGCAGCCCGGTCAGCCCGCCGATCGCCGCGGGCACCTCGGTGAGCGCGTTCTCGGCCAGGTTGAGCGATTCGAGCCGGGTCAGCTTCCACAGCGCGTCGGGCACGCCGGTCAGCCGGTTGCCGCCCGCCGCCAGGTGCCGCAGCCCGCCGCCGAGCCGTTCGGGCAGCCTCTCAATGGCGTTGCCGTACACGTACAGCGTCTCCAGGTACGGCGGGCAGCCGGGCACCTCGGTCAGCAGGTTGCCGTCGAGGTGCAGCGCCCGCAGCGCGGTGAGGCCCGTCAGGTCGGGCAGCGAGCGCAGGCGGTTGCCGTCGAGCCGGAGCTCCGCCAGCGATGTCAGGCCGCCCAGCCACGCGGGGAGCTCGGTGAGCTCGTTCCAGGCCAGGTCGATCAGCCGGACCTCGCCGAGCTCGGCGGGGTCCGAGCCGGGGAACGTGGTCAGGCCCGTGCCGGGTGCGCGCAGTTCGTCATGGATCGTCACGGCGCCGATCATCGCACGCCGCCGCTGAAAGCCCGCCTAGGTGCCCTGCTGGGCGCCCGGCTCGGCGTCCTGCCCGGCGAGGTTCCTGAGGTCGAACAGCTCCGACGGCGAGATCGGCATGCGGTCGATCTCGATGCCCTCCGCGTCCTCGATCGCCCCCGCGATCACCGCCGAGACCGGGATCACCCCGGCCTCCCCCGCCCCCTTGATGCCGAGCGGGTTGAGCGGCGACGGCGTCTCCAGGTGGGCGGTCTCGATGTGCGGGATCTCCGTGACGTACGGCATGAGGAAGTCCATGAACGAGGCGTTGAGCAGCTGCCCGTGCCCGTCGTACACCATCCGCTCGTACAGGGCGCCCCCGATGCCCTGAGCCACGCCCCCGTGGATCTGCCCCTCCACGATCATCGGGTTGATCAGCCGGCCACAGTCGTGCACGACCGCGTACCGCAGGACCTTGATCTCGGCGGTCAGCGGGTCGGTCTCGACGATGGCGGCGTGCATCCCGGCCGCGAAGGTGGACCTGATCGGCGAGTAGTAGTCACGGCCCTCCAGCCCCGGCTCGTCGCCCTCGGCAACCGGCGGCTTGTCGGGCGAGGAGATGCCGGAGAACTGGGTCGCCTTGGCCGCCTCCTCGTCGAAGGCGTACCGCAGCGGGTTGGCCAGGACCGCGACCGTGGACAGCGGGATCGAGGCCGTCGGGGTGCCCACGACGTGCACCAGGCCGTCGGCGATCTCCAGGTCGGCCGGGTCGGCCTCCAGCGCGTCGGCGGCGATGCGCAGCGCCTTCTCCCGCACCTTGCGGCAGGCCAGCGCGATGGCGTTGCCGCTCATCACCGCCGCGCGGGAGGCGAACGTGCCGACCGCGTACCCGAACCTGCGCGTGTCGCCGGTGACGACCGAGATCCGCTCGATGGGCACGCCCAGCTCGGTGGCGGCGATCTGGGCGAACACCGTCTCGTGGCCCTGCCCCTGCGAGGTGAGCCCGGTGGAGACGTGGACGCGGCCGTCGGAGGTGATCTGGACGTGGCCGCCCTCGTAGGGGCCGACGCCGGTGCCCTCGACGTAGCAGCCGATGCCGATGCCCCGGTGCCGGCCGGGCTCGAAGTCGTCCCAGCCGATGAGCTCCTTGAGCATGCGGAGCATCTCGGGGTAGTCGCCGCTGTCGTAGATCAGCGGGCGTCCGTCCTGGAAGATCAGGCCCTGGTCGTAGGGGAACTCGTCGGGCCGGATGAAGTTCGCCGCGCGCACCTCGGTGCGGTCCTTGCCCAGGTAGCGGGCGATCTTGTCCATCGTCCGCTCCATGCAGAACACGGCCTGCGGCCGTCCCGCGCCCCGGTACGGGGTGACCTGCACGGTGTTGGTGTAGACGGCGGAGAACTCGACCCGGTAGGCCCCGATCCGGTACGGCCCGAGCAACTGCGTCGAGGTGATGATCGGGACGATGATCCCGTACGGCGTGTAGGCGCCGTGATCATGCAGGATCGTCACGTCCAGCCCGTTGACCACCCCGTCGTCGTCGAAGCCGACCCTGACGTGCTGCACCTGGCCCCGCTCGTGGGCGGAGGAGATGAAGTGCTCGCGCCGGTCCTCGGTCCACTTGACCTCCTGGCCGAGCCGCATCGCCGCCCACGGCACCAGGATCTCCTCCGGCCACGGGTGCACGATCTTCACCCCGAACCCGCCGCCCACGTCGGGCGCGATCACCTCGACGTGCGGCAGGGGCAGGCCCAGGGCCGCGGCGACGGCCATGCGGACACTCGTCGAGGTCTGGGTGCTGGTGTAGACGCGCAGGTCGGAGCCGTCCCAGCGGGCGTACACGCCGCGGCCCTCCAGCGGCATGCTGGCGCTGCGCTCGATGTCGAGCCGGAAGCTCAGCGTGTGCGGCGACGCCTCGATGGCCTCGCGGGCGCTCCGGCCCGCCTGGTTCGGCACCTCCTGCACCAGGTGGGCGCCCACATTGCCCGGTACGTCCTCGTGGACGAGCTGCGCGCCCTGGACCGCCTCCTCGATGCCCACGACCGGCTTGAGCGGCTCGTAGTCGACCTCGATCAGCGCGCAGGCGTCCTCGGCGAGGTAGCGGTCCCTGGCCACGACCATCACCACGGGCTCGCCCACGTGCCGGACGACGTCCCTGGCCAGGGGGTAGGCGGTGCGGCCGTGGGTGAGCGCGGGATGCGGGATCAGCAGGGGCAGGGGACGGCCCACGCGCTCGGGCAGGTCCTCCCAGGTGTAGATGGCGACCAGGCCGTCCACGTCGAGCGCGGCGCTCACGTCGACGTCGCGGACGCGGGCGTGGGCGTGCGGCGAGCGCACGAACGCCGCGGCCAGCGCGCCGGAGCCCAGGTCGTCGAGGTAGCGGCCCCCGCCGGTGAGCAGCCTGGGGTCCTCCCGGCGCTGGACCGGCTCCCCGAACAGCCTGGTGGTCATCCCTAGGTCTCCTCGGCGATCAGCTCCGCCGCCCGGTGGACGGCCTTCACGATGTTCTGGTAGCCGGTGCAGCGGCACAGGTTGCCGGAGATGCCGTCGACCACCTCTTCGTCGGTGGGCGCTGGGTTGTCGCGCAGCAGCGCGGTCACCGTACACAGGAAGCCCGGCGTGCAGAAGCCGCACTGCAGCCCGTGGCACTCCGCGAACGCCCGCTGCACCGCCGACATCCCCTCCGCCCCGGCCAGCCCCTCCACCGTGGTGATCTCACTGCCGTCGACGGTCACCGCGAACGTCAGGCACGAGCGCACCGGCTCGCCGTCCAGCAGCACCGTGCAGCAGCCGCACACGCCGTGCTCGCACCCCACGTGCGTGCCGGTCAGCCCGAGGTCGTGGCGCAGGCAGTCGGACAGCAGCCGCCGCCCCGGCACCCGCACCCGCCGCGCGGCTCCGTTCACCACCAGCGTGATCTCGCGCTCGCGCTCCAATCCGGCCTCCCTCACGTACCTGCTGAGCTGCTACCCCACGGACCCGCCGCCTCACGGGCCGGGTCCTTGAGCGCCGCCTCACGGGCCGCGTCCTTCAGCGCCTGCTCGGCGAGGACGCCGACCAGATGCAGGCGGTACGCGGCGCTCGCGTGGATGTCGTCGTCCGGCTCGGTCTCTTCCCGTACGGCCCGCGCCACGCCCGCCCAGTCGACGCTGGAGGCGGGACGACGCTCGCACAGCCCGCCCACGTCCACGACCACCGGCACGGGGCCGACGCTGACGCAGGCCACCCGTGCGGCGGTGATGCGCAGGTCGTCGTCCAGCGTGACCACCGCGCACACTCCGGCCAGGGCGTAGTCGCCGTGCCGCCTGGCCACCTCGCGGAACGCCGTACCCGACTGTTCCGGCGGCGCCGGGAAATATGCGGAAACGGCGAGTTCGCCTGGCTGGACGGCCGACTCCATCGGCCCGACGAAGAAGTCGGCGGCCGTCACCTCCCGGCTCACCACGCCCTGGGCGGCGTCCAGCCGGGACAGCCGTACCGACCCGCCGAGCAGCGCCAGCACGGCGGGCAGCTCGGCGGCCGGGTCGGCGTGCACCAGGCTGCCCACCACCGTGCCCCTGTTGCGGATCACCGGGTGGGCGACCAGCCGGAGCGCCTGCCGCAGCAGCGGATGCCCGGCCAGCCGCTCCACCTGGGCGTGCCGGGCCAGCGCGCCCACGGTGACGCCTTCGGGGGTGAGGTCGAGGGTGGCCAGCGACTCGACGCGGTTGATGTCGACCAGATGCTCGGGCGCCGCCAGCCGCATGTTGAGCATGGGGATCAGGCTCTGGCCGCCCGCGAGCACCTTGCCGCGCGGGCCCACCTCGGCGAGGACGTCCAGGGCCTCGCCGAGGTCGCGCGGCGCGTGGTGTTCGAAGGGCGGCGGCTTCACCCGGCTTCTCTCCCTGCGGCGGCTGTGTCAGCGGGCCGACCGGCGATGACGCGCAGCAGGTGGTAGCCGCCCACCACGACGATCGTGCCGAACGCGATGCCCTCCAGCCGGAAGTCGCCGCTGATCAGTTGCTTCACCGGTCCGATCGCCAGGATGATGCCCGCGCCGATGGGGACCATGTTGACCGGGTCGGCGAAGTCCACCCGGTTCTCGATCCAGATCTTGGCGCCGAGCAGGCCGATCATGCCGTACAGGATGACGGTCACGCCGCCCAGCACGCCTTCCGGAGTGGCGGAGACCAGCGCGCCGAACTTCGGGCTGAGCCCGAACAGGATGGCGATGAGGGCGGCGATGTAGTAAGCGGCGGTGGAGTAGACCTTGGTGGCGGCCATGACGCCGATGTTCTCGGCGTAGGTGGTGGTGGGCGAGCCGCCGACGGCGCTGGTCACCACGGTGGCCAGGCCGTCGGCGGCGATGGCGCGGCCGATGTACGGATCGACGTCGGTACGCGTCATCTCTCCCACGGCCTTGACGTGACCGATGTTCTCCGCGATCAGCGCGATCACCGCGGGCAGCACGAGCAGCACGGCCGAGACCTTGAAGTCTGGCAGATGAAACGGCGGCAGTCCGAACCATGGCGCCGCCTCCAGCTTGGAGAAGTCGACGCGCAGATGCGGGGCGATCTTGAGCGCGCCGTCGGTGTAGGCCGGGACCTGGCCGAAGAGCTGGTCGGCCACCCAGGACAGCGCGTAGCCGACGATCAGGCCGAGCAGGATGCCGATGCGCCCGATGAACCCCTTGAACGCCACCACGATCACGAACGTCACCAGCATCGTGATCAACGCCATCCACTGGTCCTTGGGCCAGTAGACGTCCGCCACCACGTAGGCCAGCCCGAACCCGATCAGCATGACCACCGCGCCGGTGACGATCGGCGGGAAGATCCGGTGGATGATCTGCACACCGAGGAAGTGCACCGCGAGCCCGGCCAGCGCGAGCACGAACCCGACGACCAGGATCGCGCCGGTCACGATGGCATCGGCGCCGGGGGTGTCACCGCCGAACACCGCCCTGATGGCCAGCACACCGCCCACGAACGACGCGCTGGTGCCCAGGTAGCTGGGGATCTTGCCCTTCACGATCAGCAGGAACATGATCGTGGCCACGCCGGACATCATGATCGCGACATTGGGGCTCAGCCCCATCACCAGCGGGAACACGAACGTCGCGCCGAACATCGCGATCACATGCTGCGCGCCGAACCCGATCATGCGCGGCCAGGTCAGCCGCTCGTCGGGTTTGACGACCTCTCCGGGAGCCAGATGCTTGCCGTCGCCGTGTTTGGTCCAACCGAAAACCATGTGAGCCCCTCTTCACCCGGGCTGCCGCTTCCAGTGCCGCCCCGCAGGCTCCTTCCGCATCCCGCTCGAGATTCGTGCTGCCGTTGCGGGCACATTAGGCCCGTGGGCGTGCTCGTACACGGGCATGATCTGCCAAATTCGCTTTCCTGACCAGAGGAGTGGTCGCGCACTACCTTCGAGGGGGTTCGGTGAGCGGTCAGCTCTCAGTGCACCCGGATCGAGAACCCCTCCCCGGTCACCACCTGCCCCGTCCGGATCTTGCACGTCTTCCGGAGCTCCACCTCCCCGTCCACCGACACCATCCCCTCGGCGATCAGGTGTTTGGCCATGCCGCCCGTCTCCGTGACCCCGCAGTACTTCAGCAGGTCACACAGCGGGATGAAGTCGGAGCGCAGTTCGAAGTCCACGACCACTCAGCCTAGATGCCCCGCATGCGCAGCACGTGCAGGGCCAGGGTCAGGTTGAGGCGCAGGTGGGGGTCGTCGGTGAAGTTGCCGAGCAGGCGCTCCAGCTTGCCGATGCGGTAGCGCAGCGTGTTGTAGTGGAAGTGCAGCCGCCTGGCCGTCTCCGCCACGTTGAGGTTGGTCTCCAGGAGCACCTGCAGGGTTCTGCGCAGGTCGGAGTTCTCGGCGTCGTCGTCCAGGGCCAGCGGGCCCAGCGTCTCGCGGACGAACGCGTGCAGTTCCTCCGTGTCGTTCACCAGCGACAGCAGCCGGTACACGCCCAGCTGGTCGAAGTGGGCCACCGCGCCGGGGCCGTGGAGCTGGCGGCCGACGCGGGCCGCCTTCAAAGCCTGCGAGTACGCCTCGGGCAGCAGGTCGGCGCCGGGCGACGGGCGGGAGGTGCCGGTCGAGAACGTGGCGGGCGGCACGTCGGCGAAGGAGGAGGCGGCGTCCTTGGCCACCCTGGCGGCGTCCACCGTGGCGTCCAGGACGGCGACCACCTCGTGCGAGAAGCCCGCGACCGCGCCCTGGGGGTCGTGGCGGCGCATCGCCGCGACCCAGCACGCGACCAGGCGGTCCTGGGTGGCGCGTTCGTCGCCGTCCGGGTCGAGTTCGGCGACCAGCACGGTGACGGGCCGTTCCAGATCCCAGCCGAACGCCCTGGCCCGCGCCGTGACGCGCTCGGCCGTGCCCGCCCGGCCGGTGAGCACGTCGCGCAGGAAGTCGGCCCGGTACTTGCTCTCGACGGCGTTGACCGCCTCCTGCCTGGTGACGACGAGCGCGGCGACGGTCGCGGCGCGCTCCAATATGCCGACGTCGCTGTCACGGAGCGTCCCGGCCGGGCTGTAGGCGACGATGCGGCCGTGGTGGTGACCGCCCGCGAGGACGGGAACGGAGGCGAACGCGCGCGTGCGGCCCGCCGTACCGGAAGCGGGCCCGCCGGACGGAGTACGGCCCGAGGCGGGGACGAGCGGCGGTCCCTCGTGCGCGATCGACTCCCACAGGAGGGTCACGTGGTCGGGCGGCCCGGCCGTGGCGAGCACCCGCCCGCCGCCGTCGACCGCCGCCACCGCCACGTCGAGCAGCGCGGCCACCTCGGCGGTCACCTCGTCCAGGCCGCCGCCGGCCAGCACCACCTGGACCAGCGCCCGGTGCGCCTCCTCGGCGCGGGCGAGCACGGCGGCCTGGCGGTTGAGGATGTCGGTCAGCACCTGGTTCAGGATGTCGTCGAAGCCGACGTCGTTCGGCAGCAGGATGAGCGGGAACCCGAGCCGGTCGGCCTGCTCGACCATCTCGTCGGGCAGTTTGTCCACGTACCTGCCGAGCTTGATCGCCAGGGCCGCCAGCTTGCGCTCGTCGAGGTCGGCCACCAGGCGGCCGAGCGACTGGGGGGTGTTGCGCAGCGGGTAGCCGGTGGTCAGCAGCAGCTCGTGCGGCTTGACCCAGGCCAGGATGTCCGGCACCTCCATGACGTTGAGGCGCTGCACGATGCGGCCCAGCCCGCTCTCCCCCGCGATGAGGCGGGCGTCCGCGAGGGTCGATACGCCGAGCACCTCCCCCACCGAGACGCCGTGGGTGATCGTTCCCGTGCTGGCGAGACGGACTGGGGGCTCCATGTGGAGATTGTGACCCCAGAAGCGGTCTGTCAGGAAGAGCCAACCTTCACGCTGACTCTTGGCAAATTTCTCCGTACGGACGGTTGTGCGGCACGTTCTACGGTCAGGTCCAGAGCCGGTAGGGAGGTTCGGTGACCGTCGGTATTCATGCGAGGCGCCCGCGTACCCATGTGACGGGAGCGGCCAGCGCGGCGGTACGCCCTGTGCTGGAGGCGCCGCGCAGCCCCGCGCGGGTGCTGGCCGTCTTCCCCGCCGGGGTGTACCTGGAGGTCAGGACCGAGCTGGAGCCGTCCGTGCTGGCCGTCATCACGGGCGCGGCGACGCGGCTGCCCAACTCCGTGCTGCTGGCCGCCGAGCTGCCGCGCGTCACCGTGGGTGACGAGGCCGCCGTGGGCGACGGCTCCATCGAGCTGGGTCGGCTGAGCGTGCGGGCGCGCCGCTGGTGGGATCCCGCGCCGCCGCTCGGCCGGGTCGATCCCGTACGGCTCAGGCAGGCCGCCCCTCGCCTGACCCCCGGTGAGCCGGGGCTGGCGGGCAACGACGCCATCGAGCTCCTGGCGGCCGGCTGCGCGAGCGGCCGGTTGCTGGGCGCGGTGACGGCGGCCGAGCGGCTGGTCGGCCTCGGTCCGGGGCTGACGCCGAGCGGGGACGACGTGCTGGCCGGGCTGCTGGTGACGCTCAGGCACCTCGGCGCGGCGGCCGGGGCGGAGCGGGCGGTGTGGCTGGCGGACTGGCTGGCCGCGACCGTGACGTACGACGCCCGCACCCGTACGACGCCGATCTCGGCGACACTCCTGCACTGCGCGGCCAGAGGCGAGGCCAGCCCCGAGGTGATCGCCGTGCTGCGCGGCATCGCCGGGCGGCAGGAGCTCGAACCGGCCCAGCGGCAGTTGCGGCGGCTCGGCCACACCTCCGGGTCCGACCTGCTCCAGGGCATCTCCATCGGCCTCGACACCGTCCTGGCCATGACGCAGGCCCCGAGCCCGCCCCAAAGCCTGCCCCATGTCCCGGCCATGACGGACGCCCCGGATCCGGCCCGCGCCTTGAGCGTGACCGGATGACCCGCGACGCGGTGCTGCTGCGCAAGGGCGTCTACCACGACTCCGTCACCCTCATGCGGGTGAGCCGCTCGCTGTCGGACCTGCCCGGCATGCGGGTGGCCATCGTCGCCATGGCCACGGAACTCAACCTCGCCCTGGCCCGCGACCTGGGCTTCGACCTGCCCCCCGCCGACCCGGGCGACCTGCTCGTCGCCCTGCGCGGCGACAGCGTGGACACCGCCACCGGCGAGCTCGACCATGCCCTGGCCCGGTTGTCCGCCTCCCGGACCCAGACGGCCGCCGACCAACCCCCGCTCACCACCCTCTCAGCCGCCAGAAGCCCGGCCGACCTGGTGCTCGTGTCGGTTCCGGGGGAGCACGCGTTCTGCGAGGCGCTCGACGCGGTCCACGCGGGACTGCCTGTGATGATCTTCAGCGACGGCGTGCCGGTCGACCAGGAGCGGCGGCTCAAGCTGCTGGCCGAGGAGCGTGACGTGCTGGTCATGGGCCCCGACTGCGGCACCGCCGTGATCGCCGGGGTGGGGCTGGGCTTCGCCAACGTGCTCAGGCCGGGCCCGATCGGCCTGGTCGCGGCCTCCGGCACCGGCGCCCAGCAGGTGACGTGCCTGCTCGACCAGGCGGGCGCCGGGGTCAGCCATGTGCTCGGCGTGGGCGGCAGGGATCTGTCGGCGGAGGTGGGCGGGCTGTCGGCGATGCGGGCGCTGCGCATGCTGGACGACGACCCGGCCACCGAGCTGATCGTGCTGGTCTCCAAGCGGCCTGACCCGGCGGTGGCGCGGGCCGTACAGGAGGTGGTGGAGACGCTGGGCACGCCGGTCGTCTCGGCGCTGCTCGGGGAGCGCGATCTGACGGCGGCCGCGGAGGAGGCGCTGCGCGCTCTCGGCCGGCCCGTCCCCGCCTGGGAGTCGTGGCCCGGCTGGTCGCCCACGTCGGCGTACACGAAGCTCAAGGGCGTCTACTCGGGCGGCACGCTGTGCGCCGAGGCGAGCCTGATCGCCGGGGCGGGCGAGTTCACCGACTACGGCGACGACGCCTACACCAGGGGCCGCGCCCATCCGATGATCGACCCGACACTCCGCCTTGAGGCCCTCGCCCAGGTGGAGCCGGGCGACGTGATCCTCATGGACGTCGTGCTCGGGCACGGCGCCGACCCCGACCCGGCCGCCTCCCTCGCCTCGGCCGTCGCCCACGCCACCCACCACGGCGCCACCGTCGTCGTCGCGCTCATCGGCACCGAGGGCGACCCCCAGGGCCTGCACCGGCAGGCCGCGGCCTTCCGCGAGGCGGGCGCCGCCGTCTTCACCTCCAACGCCCAAGCCGCCCGGCACGCCAGGAACCTCCTTTGACTCTGCTCTCCGGTCCGCCCCATGTGATCACCGTCGGCGCCGGCCTCCTCCAGGAGTCGCTCGACGCGCAGGCCGTGCCGACGACCGCCGTCGCCTGGCGGCCGCCCCTGCCCGGCACCGCGGACGCGCTCGCGCGGGTGCTCGCCGACCCGCGCCTGCCCGCGGCCAACGAACGGGCCGTCGGCCGCCTGACCTCGGCCCGCCCCCAGCTCGTCGGGGTGCGGCGGGCCTCGGAGGTGCTCGACCTGCCGGAGCGGATGTTCCTGCACGCGGGGCCGCCCATCGAGTGGGAGCGCGCGTCGGGCCCGATGCGCGGGGCGCTGATCGGCGCGATGCTGCTCGAGGAGTACGCCCGCGACGTGCCGGCGGCCGAGGAGCAGCTGGCCGCCGGCCGGGTACGCCTGGAGCCCTGCCATCGGCACGCCACGGTCGGCCCGATGGCGGGCGTGGTGAGCCCGTCGATGTGGATGCTGGAGGTACGCGACGCCGAGCACGGCGGCACCGCGTACTGCTCGCTCAACGAGGGCCTGGGCAAGGTGCTGCGTTACGGCGCGTACGGGCCCGAGGTGCTCGAGCGGCTGCAGTGGATGGACCGGGTGCTCGGGCCCGTCCTGTCGGCCGCGATCGAGCTGGGCGGCCCGATCGACCTGCGCGCGATGATCGCGCAGGCGCTGCAGATGGGCGACGAGCTGCACAACCGCAACCGCGCGGCCACCTCGCTGTTCCTGCGCGAGCTGGCCCCCTGGGTGGTCGAGGCCGCGGCCGGCAGCGCCGCCGAGGTGCTGCGCTTCGTCAACGGCAACGACCACTTCTTCCTGAACGCCGCCATGGCCGCGGGCAAGGTGAGCACCGACGCGGCCAGGAACGTACCCGGCTCCTCGATGGTCGTCGCCATGGCCCGCAACGGCACCGATTTCGGAGTGCAGGTCTCGGGGCTCGGCGATCGGTGGTTCACCGGTCCTGCGGGCGTGCCGGACGGGCTCTACCTCGGCGCGTACGGCCCGGCGGACGCCAACCCGGACATCGGCGACTCCACGATCACCGAGACCTCGGGCCTGGGCGGGTTCGCGATGGCGGCCTCCCCGGCCATCGTGCGGTTCGTCGGCGGCGAGGTGGCGGACGCGGTGGCGGCGACCCGGTCCATGTACGAGATCACGCTGGCCGAGCATCCCGCCTACCAGATCCCGGGGCTCGGCTTCCGCGGCACGCCGGTCGGCATCGACGTGACCCTGGTGGCCAGGACGGGCGTGTTGCCCGTCGTCAACACCGGTATCGCGGGCCGTGTGGCGGGCACCGGCCAGGTCGGCGCGGGCCTGGTGAAGCCGCCTGTAGCGGCATTTACCGCCGCATTGCTCGCCCTGGCCGACAACCGTAAGTGATCCATTTGATACGCGATATTGCGGCACGTCAAGGCATTTGTAAGAACCGAGTTGTGGTTCCCTTGGGAATGACCTGCCTATATCGTGGCCAACGCTCATAATCTTGACGTATGGCGGCGCGACGCTTGTGACCGATGAGGCTGGAGATTGGGGCGGGAACATGGCAGCCGACCGCTTGCTCAGCGGACCCGGTGCGGAGGGAAACGCTTCACAGAGCCAGGGTCGTTTGATCGGCAGGCGCTACCGGTTGATGTCACCGGTCGGCCGCGGCGGCATGGGGATGGTGTGGCACGCGCATGACGTGCTGCTCGCCCGTGACGTGGCGGTCAAGGAGCTGATCCTGCCGTACGGGCTCGACCAGGCGGGCAAGCAGGTGGCCCACCGGCGCATGCTGCGCGAGGCCCGGTCCGCCGCGCGGCTGACGCACCCGGGCATCGTGACCGTGCACGACGTCGTCGAAGAGGACGGCCGGCCGTGGATCGTCATGGAGCTGGTCCGGGCGTGGTCCCTGGAGCAGGCGGTCCGGCAGAGCGGACCCCTCCCGGTGATCCAGGCCGCCGAGATCGGCATCCGGGTGCTCGACGCGGTCCGGCACGCGCACGCGGCCGGCATCCTGCACCGTGACATCAAACCGGGCAACGTCCTGCTCACCTCCGACCGCGTGGTGCTGACCGACTTCGGCATCGCCGCGATCGAGGGCGACGTCACGATCACGCAGACCGGGCTGCTCATGGGCTCGCCCGCCTACATCCCGCCGGAGCGGCTGTCCGGGCAGTCGATCACCCAGGCGGCCGACCTGTGGTCGTTCGGGGCGACGATGTACGCGGCGGTGGAGGGGCGCCCGCCGTACGAGGGGCCGGACCCGATCGCGGTGCTGGGCGCGGTCCTCACGCAGGACCCGGTCACGCCGCAGCGGGCGGGCGCGCTGGCGCCGGTGATCGAGGGCCTGCTGCGCAAGAACCCGGCCGAGCGTCTCACCGCCGAACAGGTCGGCGAGATGCTGGAGCGGATCCTGCACGCCCACGGCTCGACCCGTCCGCGACCCGCCGAGACCTCGCGGTCCCTGCCCACGCAGGCGGACTCGACGCCCGCCGGGTTGCTGCCGCCGTTCGACTCGCTGTCCGGGCCTCTGCCGTCGCGGATCGTGGAGACGCCCTCGGGGCCGGTACGCGTACCGTACGACCCGCTGAACAGCCCGTCTGGCGGGTACTCCATGCCCTACGAGGGGATGTCGAGCCCGTCGGGCAGCCACAGCACGGACGCGCTGCCCTCGCCGCCTCGGGCGGACGGGTTCGAGGCGTTCACCAGCCCGTCGGGGTCGCACCGGATACCGGAGGCCGGGGAGCGCCCGCCGACGGGCCCGCACCCGTCGTTGAGCGATCCGGCCGGACCGTCCTTGGTACGCCCCCTTCCGGGCAGCCCATCGGGCGGCTATCCGTCGGGCAGTTACCCGTCCGGCAGTTACCCGTCCGACAGTTATCCGTCGGGCAGTTATCCGTCGGGCAGCTTCCCGGCGGGTGGGCCGCCGTCGTCCCCGGGCTTCCCGTCCGGACCCGTCTCCTCGCCGGGCTCCCCGCTGGACGGGCCACCGTCATCGCCAGGCTTCCCAGCGGGTGGGCCACCATCGTCGCCGGGCTTCCCATCCGGCGGGCCGCTCGGTGCGCCGCCGTCGTTCGGCGGGCCGTCGGGATCGCACCGGGCCTCTGACAGCGAGCCGTTCGGGAGAACTTCAGGGCCGCGCCGGATCCCGGAATCGCGCGCGGACTCCCCGAACCTGTCGGGCCCGCAGCCGATCCTGCCCCTGACCAGCGACAGCCGCGCCACCCCCTGGCCGCTGGCCTCGCCGGACCACCTGCGCGACCAGGCCATCGACCTGTCGCGCGACCTGACCCACGACCGCCTCACCAAGCTGCCCAGCGCCACCTCGGAGCGCCTGACCAAGAGCAGGCGCAGGCTCGAGGACGACGATGAGGGCGGCTGGCTCCGCGACGGCCGGCCCACCCCGCGCCTGATCGTCACGGCCATCGCGGCCGTCGGCGCGATCGTGGCCGTCGTCCTGTACGTCCGCACGGGCAGCGCGCCCGCGCCGGTGCCGAGCGTGGCGATCACCGCCGAAGAATCGTCGCCACCCGCCGCCGATCCCCTGACGGCGACCGTGCCCAAGGGCTTCAGCGAGCAGACCCCGCCCGGCTTCTCCGCCGCCGTCCCCGACGGCTGGAAGCTGACCGCGTCAGGCGGCGACGCCACCTTCACCGGGCCCAAGGACTCCGGTATGACGGCCCGCATCGAGCAGACGACCCCGCAGCAGGACGGGGGCCTGTCGGAGCTGAGCCGCGAGGAGGCGGCCGGCCGCGTCGACGGCTACATCCAGGTCCAGCTCCAGGCGACGCGGTATCGCGACTGGAAGGCCGCCGACTGGGAGTACACCTACACCCTGGCCAACGGCGTCCCCATGCACGCGCTGACCCGTTTCGTCACGATCGACGACACCAACGCGTACAAGATCACCTTCAACATGCCCGAACTCAAGTGGGACGACCAGGCCGAAACCCGCAAGGTCTTCTTCGACACCTTCCGCCAGACGTGACCACCCATCCGCGCCATGGGCGCGGATGGGATCTGAACGGTTACCGCACGCCGAGAGCGCGATCGAGGAAGTCGCGGACCGTCGTGGCCAGTTCGGCGCGGTGGTCGGACAGGGCGTGGTCGGTGGCCCATTCGTGGTGTTGGAGCGCCGCCCCCGCGTACGCGGGCAGCAACGGCCGGTGGTGTACCGCGGCGGGCGTCACGGGGTCGAGTCCGGTCCCGATGAGCATCACCGGGCGTCCGGCGAACGCGGGTGCCAGCGAGGCCAGGCTCCACCTCTCCCCCGCGGCCTCCAACTCGGCCACCAGCGCCGCACCGCTGGTGCCGGTGAGCGGGAGCAGCTCACCGTCGAACGCCTCGACCCACTCCCGCCGCCCTTCGGCGTCGAGCCCGCGGGAGATCGTGCCGAAGTCGACGCCGGACACCGACACGGTGGCCGCGATGCCCGGATCCGCGGCGGCCGTCATCAGCGCGACGAACCCCCCGAAGCTATGTCCGACAAGGGCGACCCGCTCCGGGTCGAGCCGGTGCTCGGCCGCGAACGGCTTCTCCCGCACGGCCGCCACCACGCGCGCCGCGTCCGCCAAGCCGTTCGCCCACGACCAGTCCCCGCCGACCCCCCAGGAGCCCCGGTAGTGGAAGACCAGGCTGGCGTACCCCGCCTGGCGCAGCGCCTGGGCCAGATCGAAGTTGCGCTCATTGCCGGGAAAACCGTGCAGCACCACCACGATCGGATGCGGTCCCTCGCCCGCCGGCAGGTGCAGTACTCCCAGCAGCGGGACCCCCTCACTGTCGAAGGTCACCGCAGGTGTGGCAGCTCTCACAAGGCTCTCCTCGCTCGGAATGATCGGTACGCTAACAGCCGACCGACGGCCGCTCCCCAGCGCCTCAACCCTCGGCCGGTCGCCGAATCCTCCGCAGGTGGGCGTCATGTACCGTCGGCCACATGAGGCTGGCGAGCATCCACATCTATCCCGTCAAATCGACGACCGGGCACGAGGTGCCGGCGGCCGAGGTGCAGCCCTGGGGCCTGGCCGGTGACCGGCGCTACCTCATCGTCGACGAGCACGGCGAGATGCTGACCGCCCGCGAGCTTCCCCGGCTGCTGATGTGCGTACCGGAGCCGGACGGCGAGACGCTCAAGCTCACCGGCCCGCATGCCCCGCCGCTGCGGGTCACTCCCACTTCCGGCCGTTCGGTGATCACTATGCGGAAGACGTCGATAGAGCTGACCGACTGCGGCGACGACGCGGCCGCGTGGCTGAGCGCGCTGATCGACCGCCCCGTCCGGCTGGCCTGGCAGGACGACCCCACCTGCCGTCCCGTCAATCCCGAGTACGGCCGGCCGGACGACCGGGTCAGCCTGGCCGACGCGTATCCGCTGCTGCTCACCTCCACGGCTTCGCTGGCCCGGCTCAACGACTGGATCGCGGAGACGGCGGTCGAGTACGGCGAGGAGTTGCCCGCGCCGCTGCCCATGAGCAGGTTCCGGCCGAACGTGGTCGTGGACGGCGTGCCGGACGCCTTCGCCGAGGACGGATGGCGGCGTATCCGCGTCGGCGGTACGGAGTTCCGGGTGGTCAAGGGCTGTGACCGGTGCGTACTGACCACCGTGGACGCCGCCACCTACACCAAGGGCAAGGAGCCCATCCGCACCCTGGCCAGGCACCGCAGGTGGGACGGCAAGGTCTGGTTCGGCGTGAACCTCATCCCGGACGCCCCTGGCCGGATCGCCCAGGGGGATCCGGTAGCGATTCTCTGAGCCCATCCCACCCGGGCAAGCACCCGAAAGCAGCCATAAGTAGTTGAATAACGCTGCGTGGGGTGATTTGGGCCTTTGGGGGGATCTCATGGGCTATGCGAGACTTCACACGTGACCAGCGCCCCTATAAAGCCCGATATTTCATCCCCTGACCGGATCCGGGCCGTCCAGCGGCGCACTCTCGTGATCCTGTCCGCCGCGCAAATAGTAGGCGGCGTAGGCGTCGCAGTCGGCCTGGCACTGAGCTCCGTCGTCGTCGACGAGCTCTCCGGATCCACCGTGATCAGCGGCTTCGCGGGTACCGCGACCGTACTCGGCGCGGCCCTCCTGGCCCTGCCGACCGCCAAGGCGTCCGGCAGGGGCGGCCGGCGGACGGGCCTGACGCTGGCGTACGTGGCCGCGCTGGCGGGCTGCGCGCTGTCCGTCGGCGCCATCAGCCTCGGCAACTGGCCGCTGCTGCTGGTCGGACTAGTCCTGGTGGGCGGCGGCAGCGCGGGCAACCTGGCGGCCCGCTACTCGGCGACCGATCTGTCACCGCCGGGACACGCCGCCAGGCACCTGTCCCTGGTCGTCTGGGCGGCCACCATCGGCTCCGTCGCCGGCCCGAACCTGGCCAAGCCCGCCGACCAGATCGGCATGAGCGTGGGCCTCGTGGAGAAGGCCGGGCCGTTCGCGTTCGCGGCGCTGGCGTTCGCGCTGGCGATGCTCGTCATCCTGGTGGGCCTGCGCCCGGACCCGCTCAAACTGGCCCGCCGGCTGAACGGCACGCAACCCCCCGCCGCCGGGCAGAACCGGACGATCAGGAACGCCTGGACGACCCTGCGCACCACCCCCATGGCCCGCAAGGCCCTGGTCATGATCGCGGTCAGCCACACCGCGATGGTGTCGGTCATGTCGATGACCCCGGTCAAACTCCACCACGACGGCTCGAACCTCGACGTCATCGGCCTGGTGATCAGCCTGCACATCGCCGGGATGTACGTCATGTCGCCGGTGGTCGGCTGGCTGGCCGACAAGGCGGGCAAGGTGCCGGTGCTGCTGCTCGGCATGGCGCTGCTGCTCAGCTCCGCCGTCCTGGCGGGCGCGGCCGGGCACCGCGTCTGGCAGGTGACCACCGCGCTGGTGCTGCTCGGCCTCGGCTGGTCGTGCGGCCTGGTGGCGGGCTCGGCACTGGTCAGCGAGTCGGTCCCGGTCGGCAGCCGGCCCGCCGTGCAGGGCCTGTCCGACCTGCTGATGAACGTGTGCGGCGCCACCGGCACGATCGTCGCGGGCGCGATCGTGGGCGGGCTGTCGTACGGGGTGCTCGGGCTGGTGGTGGGGGTGATGGTGACGCTCGCCGGAATCTGGCTGGCGATCACCTGGCGCCACGTGAACAGCGGCCCGCTGACACCCGCCGAATCAGCCGCCACCTGACGCCCCGCGAAATCAGCCGCCGCTGACGTCCGGACAGTCAGCCCCCAGTGACGTCCGGACAGTCAGCCGCCCACCGGACGCCCGCGGAGTCACTTCGCGTCGGCGTAGCAGGAGACCGCGACCGCCTCCATCGGGAACCGCACCGGCGTCCCCCCGAACAGCAGGCGGCTGGCCTCGGCGGCCGACTCCGTCACCGCGGCCATCACCTCTTCGGCCTGGTCGAGCGGGCAGTGCACCATGATCTCGTCGTGCTGGAAGAACACCAGCCTGGCCGGGCCGGACAACCGCCCCCGCAGCACCGCCATCAGCACCAGCGCCCACTCGGCGGCGGTGGCCTGCACGACGAAGTTGCGGGTGAAGCGCCCCCGATCCCGGATCGCCCGGCTCCCCTCGGGCCCCGACACTAGGGACTTCCACCCCTCCGACGGCGGCGGGCTGGTGCGGCCGAGCCAGGAGCGCACCAACCGCCCCTCCTCTCCCGCCTTGGCCGCGTCCTCGACGAACTGGTAGGCCTTGGGGAAGCGCTGCCGCATCACCGCCAGCAGCTTGGAGGCGTCACCGCTGGTGCCGCCGTACATGGCGGACAGCATCGCGATCTTGGCGTTGGCGCGCTCGCCCCCGAACGACTTGGCCAGCGCCGAGTACAGGTCGATCTCGCCCGCCGCCCGCGCCAGCCCCCCGTCGGCGGCCATCGCGGCCAGCACCCGCGGCTCCAGCTGGGCGGCGTCGGCCACGATCAGCGTCCAGCCGTCGTCGGCGACCACCACGCGGCGCATCACCTTGGGGATCTGCAGCGCGCCGCCGCCGTCGGTGGCCCACCGCCCCGACACCACACCGGCCACCACGTATTCGGCACGGAAGCGCCCGTCGCGCACCCACTGGTCGGCCCAGACCCACCCGTGGAAGCTGTACAGCCTGGCCAGCTCCTTGTAGGCGAGCAGCGGCGCGATCGCCGGATGCTCGAGCTGCTTGAGCTCCCACGACCGGGTGGTCTTGAGCGCGACGCCCGCCCCCTTGAACGCCTTGACCAGCTGCTGCACCGAGTCGGGATTGACCGGATGGCCGAACGCCGCCGACACCTCGTCGGCCAGCGCCTGGAGCTTGGCCGGCCGCATGCCGTGCACCGGGCGCGGGCCGAGCAGCTCGGTGAGCAGCGCGTCGTGTACGTCCCGGCGCCACGGCATGCCGTCGTGGCCCATCTCGGCGGCGATCAGCGCGCCCGCCGACTCGGCCGCCACCAGCAGCCGGAACCGGCCCGGCTCCGGCAGCGCCTCGATCCGGCGCAGCTGGTCGGCCAGCACCTCCGCCACCGCCTCCGCGCCGAGCGGCTCGGGCGCGAACAGCGTGTCGGGCACGCTGGGCCGATCGTCGGGCACCGGCAGGCCGTGCAGCCTGGCGTGGGCGGCCTTGGCCGAGCGCGGCTCACCGTATCGTCCCTCGTACGCGAGCAGCAGCCCCTCGGTGAGCGTCAGATCGTGGCAGCGCGAGACCCGCACACCCTTGGCCAGCAGGGACGGATAGACCTCGCGGGCGTCCGCCCAGACCCAGCGCGGCCGCTCGGCTTCGAGCTCGCGCACGGCCCGCGCCAGGTCATCGACCCGGCGAGCCGGACCACCGACCGGCAGGATCGTCCCGTCTGTCACCACTACGTGCACGCCGTCCAGAGTGCCAGGTGGCTACGACAAACTGATGTGCACCTCGTCCTCCATCGGCGGATCCACCTCCTGCGGCAGGCAGCCGGTGGCGGCGAAGCAGCGCACCGTGAGCAGGTCGGGTGTGACCGAAAGGTGCAGGAACTGCTTGAAGAACGGTGGTGTGTCCCAGTCGGACAGCTCGGAGAGGTAGCGGTGGAAGACCGTGCCCACGGGCAGCCGGAGCGGCATCGGCCAGGCCCCGAGCAGCCGGGCCGCCCACCTCATCCGCCGAGTGATCTTGACGGGGCTCTCGATGGGGCGGACCGGGGTGTTCTTGATCTGGTCCGCCATGATGCAGGCGGCCTCGGCCGGGGTGAGATAGATCCACTTCATCCGGAGTCGTTTCGCGTACAGCTGGCTGTAGAAGGACAGCGAGTCGCCGCGCAGGGGGTAGCACTTGAAGTCGTCCTCGTGCACGCCCGCCACGTCCACCCGGCGGGTGGTGTGGGTGGCGTGCATGAACGCGCCCCCGCCCCCGGAGACGATGTACTGGATCACCCGGTCGCCCACCCTGACGGGATAGCGCTGGTAGTTGTGCACGTCGCCGCCGATGGCGGCCACGTAACGGTGTTCGGGGGCGCGGATGATGTCGTCGATCGTGCCGCCGCCCTCCAGCGGGGACGGCTTGTAGTCGTTGCGCGTGTAGATCGGCTTGCCGGTGACCAGGATCTTCGGGCGCGGGTCCAGGGAGGTGCGCCGCAGCCATGCGGTCTGCTGGGCGTCGATCTCCCCCTGGATGCCGGTGTCGACGCCCACGATGAGCAGGCTGGGGGTCTCGATCGCCCAGTACGGTCCCGGCTGCGCGGCCCGCTGCGCCGGACGGTCCCTGAACGTGCGGGCCTCGGCCAGCAGCCGCTCGTCGATCGTCTCCGACCTGCGCCAGAGCAGGCCGCGTAACCCGGCGTCCCGCTTGGGCGGGAGCGCCGGGGCGTCGCAGAACACGCGCATGAAACCGCCGAGCCCGTCGTACCAGTCGTGGTTGCCGGGGATCGCGTAGATCGGCGCGTCATAGTCCTTGTACGGGCGGAAGAACTTGTTCTCGTACTCGTTGCCGGACCCGGCCGGATAGAGCACGTCGCTGGCGATGACCGCGAAGGAGGTGTCTTCGCCCACCTTGAGCAGGCCGGGCACGACCGCGTACTGGGAGGCGTCGCCCTCGCCCGTGTCGCCGAGCAGCAGGAAGCTGAAGCTCTCCCCCACCTCCGGCTTGACGCGGAAGTCCGGGTCGGCGCCACGGGCCTCCTGCTCGGCGACCCACCTGCGGCGCACCTTCCCGGACGGGTCGCCGAAGAGCCCGGCGACGATCTGGTTGCGCGAGTGCCACAGCGTGCGCGGGCTGAACCAGGTGAACCCCTTGTTGTCGGGTCTCAGGTCGTTGAACGTGCCGATCCGCTGACAGGCCCACCCCGCGCCTTCCTCCGACACCCGGGAGGAGAGCTGCTTTCCACGCTCAGCCGCGACTTCCACCATGACTCCATCTTTACGCGATCTTCCCGAAGCCGCATCCACTTCCCGAAGCGCGTCCGAACGCAGCGTGCCGTTGGGAACACAATCGGTTGGCGATGGTGTAGCCTCACGCCCCAAGCAAGCGGTTCGTCGCCGCGAAGGGGGCTGCCATGGCCCGGAACGGTTCGGACGACGCCACCCGGAGGGGCACCGCGGGGGTGGCCGCCGTAGAGGGGCTGCTGGCGTACGCCGGCAGACGGTCGCGCTGGGGTGGTGGGGCGCTCAACAGGGTCCACCAGGCGATCGGGCTCAGCCGGGAGCTGGCCGCCGTGGACCCCGGCGAGCACGGGGTGCTGCTCGCCCGCTGTTTGATGGCCGCCGCCAAGCTGCTGCTGAAGCGCGGCCGGGCCGCGGAGGCGCTGCCGCACGCCGAGGAGGCCGTCGAGCTCTGCCGTCCGGCGGGTGGCGCGCCGCTGGTCGTCGCGCTGGCCTGTCTGTCGGACGTGTACGAGGCCCAGCAGCGCTTTGGGGAAGCGGCGGCGGCCATGACGGAGGCCGCGTCGGTCGACCCACCGGACTGAGGTCGGTCAGGGGATCAGGATGCCCGGGTTCAGGATGCCCGAGGGGTCGAGCCGGGCCTTGACGGCGCGCAGGATGTCCACGCCCACGGGTCCCAGCTCGGCCGCGTACGCCTCGCGGTGGTCGCGGCCCACGCCGTGGTGGTGCGAGATCGTGCCGCCCGCCGCCACGATGGCCGCGCTGACCGCCTCCTTGGCCCGCTCCCACTGCGCCACCGGGTCCCCCTTCTGCGCGGTGACGACGGTGAAGTACAGCGAGGCCCCGGTCTCGTACACGTGCGAGATGTGGCACATGACCAGCGGCGACTCCAGCACCCCGAGCAGGGCCAGCCGCACCGCGTCGTACAGGCGCGGCAGCGCGGACCAGAATCCGGCCGTCTCGATGGTCTCCACCGTCGCGCCGGCGGCCAGCAGCGAGTCGCGCAGGTACGGCGCCGAGAACCGGCCGTGCTCCCACGCCTGTCCGGGATCGGTCCCGAGCGGCACCCCGCCCATCCGCGCCAGCACCGCCCCGGCCCCTGCCCCGCGCCCCTCGACCGACGTCGCCGGACTCTCAGTCTCTTCAGCCGGGCCCTCATAACCCGCGATCACCAGGCAGCCGCTGGAGCCGCCCCCGATGTCGTCCGGCCGGGCCAGCCCGATCATGGTCTCCGTCTCGTCCGAAAGCCGCAGCACCGTCGGCAGCGGCCCCTCCTGCGCCAGTACCCGCAGCGCGGCCGTCCCCTCCCGGAACGACCCGAACCGCCACCCTTCGTACACCCGCCGCCCAGGCACCCGCCGCACCCGCAGCCGCAGCGCCGTGATCACCCCGAACGCCCCCTCGGACCCCAGCAGGAGCTGCCGCAGATCGGGCCCCGCCGCCGATTTCGGCGCGCGGCCCAGGTCTAGGTCGCCGGAGGGAGTGGCGACGGTCAGACCCACCACCATGTCGTCGAAGCGCCCGTAACCGGCCGAGGCCTGCCCGCTGGACCGGGCCGCCGCGAATCCGCCGAGCGTGGCGTACTCATACGACTGCGGGAAATGCCCCAGCGTCAGCCCGTGCCGTTCGAGCAGCCGTTCGGCCTCGGGCGCCCGCAGTCCCGGCTCGGCGGTGACGATCATCGACTCGGTGTCGACCGAGACGAGCCGGTCGAGCCGGGCCAGGTCCAGCGCCACCACCCCGGCGAAGCCGGACCGGGACGCCGCCAGCCCGCCGACCACGGAGGTGCCGCCGCCGAAGGGCACCACCGCGATCCGCTCGGCGGCGCACAGCCGCAGCAGCGCGGCGACCTCCTCGTGCGAGCCGGGCAGCAGTACGGCGTCGGGCGCGGCCGAGCCGTCTCCCGCGCGTATCCGCAGCAGGTCGGGGGTTGATTTGCCGCGCGTGTGCCAGATCCGGGCCGTGCGCGAAGTGAGCACCTGTTCGTGACCCACGACATCGGCCAGAGCGGCCAGGCGCACGGGCGAGAGCGCGACGGGGGCCAGCCGTACGGACTCGAATGAGGCGGCGGGAGCGGCCGGCTCGCGCACGCCCAGCAGGTCGTGGAGCAGCTCGCGGATCTGCGGGGGCAGCTCGCGGGCCTTGGCGGGGTCGCCCCAGCCCGACCACAGCATCGGTTCGTTCAGCACGTCTACACTGTGACATATGACGTCGATTCGTCACAATGACGGCGTGCTGGACGCGGCCCGCGACTGCGTACTCGCCTACGGGGTGCGGCGCACCACGCTCACCGACGTGGCGCGGCGGGCGGGGGTGTCCCGGATGACGCTCTACCGCCGCTGGCCCGACGTGCGGAGCCTGGTCGCCGACGTGATGACGCGGGAGTGGGTGCTGGCCGTCACCGATCTCGACCTGTCGGACCCGGTCGCCGCCGTCGTCGAGGGGGTACGGCGACTGCGCGGCCATCCGCTCTGGCGCAAGATCGTGGCAGCGGACCCGGAGCTGCTGCTGCCGTACCTGCTGGATCGGCGCGGCGCCACCCACGAGGCGGTGCTCGGCGTGCTCGAAGCCGCCGTCGGCGACCGCCGCAAGGCCAGGGCGGTGCTGCTCGTGGCGCAGTCGTTCCTGCTGTCGGCGCCCACCATGCTCGACCCCGTGACGCTCGACGAACTCGACGCCGAACTCGCCACTCTGCTGGAGGCCTACCTTGGATAGCCCGCCGAACGCCGCGCGCCCCTCGGACAGCTCGCTGAACGCCGCGCGACGGGCTCGCGAGCTGGCCGTGGTCGCGGAGGAGACGGTCGATGTGCTGGTCGTGGGCCTGGGCGCGACAGGCGCGGGCGTGGCGCTCGACGCCGCTTCGCGCGGACTCAGCGTAGCGGCGATCGACGCGCACGACCTGGCCTTCGGCACGTCGAGGTTCAGTTCGAAGCTCATCCACGGCGGCCTCCGCTACCTCGCCAGGGGGCAGGTGGGCGTGGCCCGCGAGAGCGCGGTCGAGCGCGGCGTCCTGCTGCGGCGGACGGCTCCGCACCTGGTCAAGGCGCATCCGTACGTGCTGCCGCTGACGCCGGAGGTCTCCAGGTCCCGGGCGGAGCTGCTGATGACCGGCTACCGGCTCGGCGACGCGCTGCGCGCCTCGGCCGGAACGCCGCGCCGCCTGCTGCCCGGCCCGTCCCGGCTGACGGCCGCCCGGGCGCACACGCTCGCGCCCATGCTGAGCGAGCACGGCCTGCGGGGCGGCCTGCTGTCGTGGGACGGCCGCGTGTACGACGACGCCCGGCTGGTGCTGGCCATAGCCAGGACGGCGGCGGCGTACGGGGCCCGGATCCTGACCCGGTGCCGCGCCCTGGAGCTGACCGGCGCGGGCGCCAAGGTCCGTGACGAGCTGACCGGCGCGGAGTTCGGCATCCGGGCCAGGACGGTGATCAACGCAGCGGGCGTGTGGGCGGGCCTGCTGGACCCGCGGGTGAGCCTGCGCCCGTCACGCGGGACGCACCTCGTGCTCCGCCCCGGAACCCTGCCGGGCCTCCTGTCCGGACTGCACATTCCGATTCCCGGAGAGAGTAACCGATTCGCGCTCGTACTCCCCCAAGCCGACGGCCGCGTACACGTGGGCCTGACCGACGAGCCCCTCGACGGCCCCGTCCCCGACGTGCCCGAGGTCCCCGAGGAGGACATCAGGGCGCTCCTGAGCGTGCTCAACACGGTTCTGGCCGTACCGGTGGCCCGCGAGGCCGTCGCGGGCGCCTACGCGGGGCTCAGGCCGCTCCTGGCGGCGGACGGGCGGACGGCCGACGTCTCGCGCGGGCACGCCGTGTTCGTGGACGGAGCCGTAGCGAAAAGAGGGACCGCGAGCGGAGGGGTCATCACGGTCGTGGGCGGCAAGCTCACGACATACCGGCGGATGGCGGAGGACGCGGTGAATCGAGCGATCTCGGCGGGGAACCTCCCGGCGGGCCGGAGCCGTACCGGCTCGATCCCGCTCGTCGGAGCCGTCCGGGATCACGGCGCCTTGACCCCCCGAACCGGAGGGGGCGCGGGCCGGGGCCGCCCGCCCGAGCGGCTGGTCGCCCGCCACGGCGTCGAGGCGGCGGCCGTGCACGAGCTCGTCCGGGCGCACCCCGAGGAGGTCGGCCTCGGCATCACCATGGGCGAGCTGCTGTGGTCCGTCGCCCACGAGGGCGCGCTCGACGCGGACGACCTGCTCGACCGCCGGACCAGGATCGGCCTCGTCCCCGAGGACCGGGCGGCGGCGCTGCCGGCCGCCAGGGCGGCTTTCACTTGATAAGCCGTACATCCTTCTTACCGTTAGGTTAGTCTTACCTAATTCGCAAGAAGGGAGCAGGGCGTTGACCAGGGGTTGCGAGCATCCGGATGGCTGCCACACGGGCGGGGTGCCGAATTTGGCCAGCGCCACCGTGGGGGCCCGGCTGTGGCTACTCGTCGAGTACGACGGGCCGTGGCCGTCACATCTGGAAACCTTCGAGCTTCCTGAAAGAATCTCGAACCTCGTGCGCCGAGCCCAAGAACGTGGCATCAGACCCCAGCTCATCCGCCGTCCCGGCAAGCGGGTCCGCCCACAGGAGCAGGACTTGCGTGTGCTAGTGGGGTACGCCACGGGCCCCAACCCCTGGCTGGCCAGCGGAGTCATCGCAGGTACCGAGGATCTTGACCTGGACGCGCTGGTGGCCGGAGTGGTCCCGGAGTCCTGCATACTTGAAGACGAGCCGGTATTTCTGGTCTGCACGCACGCCAAGCGCAATGCGTGTTGCGCCCGCATTGGACTGCCCATCGCTCGAAGCCTGGCCGAAAACTGGCCGGACAGAGTATGGGAAACGTCACACGTTGGCGGCGATCGCTACGCCGCCAACCTCGTGTGCTTGCCACACGGAATTTTCTACGGCAGCATGTCTCAGGCTGCTGCGATCGCAGCGGCTAACGCGTACCGGTCGGGCGAGATCATTCTCGACCGTTACCGGGGACGCGCAGGCATCCCTGAGCCATTGCAAGCCGTCGAGCACTTCGCCCGAACCCATACGGGAGAGTGTTCTGTCGGCGCAGTGGCCGTGGAGTCCTCCAGGTCGGACGGCGACGTCACCGAAGCCATCGTGCGCTGCGGCGACGTCCGGTTCCAGGTTGTGGTTGAGCCATCGGTGTTCCAAACGCCGTGTGGTACGGCTTGCGCCGAGAAGATCACCACCTACCGGCTGGTTTCGCTGGACAGGCTCACGCCTGTGCGGTACGCCACGCCCGCCCTTACCTGATCACGGGAACACTACGGCCCACCTTTGCGTTGGAACAGTGACGCCGAAAACGTCCAATGCGGCTCAATTACTGAAATACCTCTCACGAAGGTGGTTTTCTCATGTCTCAGGTACGTCGGCAGCTCGCCCGCCCGCGCCCCAGCTGGGGTTGGCAGGATGATGCCGCGTGCCGGGGTGAGGACCTCGTGCTCTTCTTCGGCCCCGATGGGGAGCGGCAGCCCGAGCGTGACGTGCGCGAGCGGAAGGCCAAGGCGATCTGCGCCCAGTGCCCTGTCCGCAACGAGTGCCTGGACTACGCGCTGTCCCGTCCGGAGAAGTACGGCACGTGGGGTGGCCTGAACGAGGACGAGCGCGCTTCCGAGCGTCGCCGTCGCATGCGCCGCGCCGCCAGCGCCGGCATCTCCGCCGCCTGACTCCACCCGGCAGCGATCACCGCGTGATCATGCAGTTGCCCCGATGAACCGGAGCCTGGCCCGCCAAGTCCAGGCTCCGGCGAACCCGGTCGGGGCAACTGCTTGATCAGGCAAAGACCTCCGCCCCCAGCACGCGCTTCAGCCCGGCGTCATCCGTGACGCCGGGCTGAAGTGGTTTCCGGATGGATGCTTGCCGAGCTTCGGGGTTGGACCGCTCTGGGTCGGCGCTGCGCCTGGCTCCGGGTTCTTGGCTCAGACGATCAGATCGTCGAACTCGCCGTCCTTGGCGCCGAGCACGAACGCGGTGATCTCATCGCGCGTGTAGACCAGCGCGGGCCCCTCGGGGAAGCGCGAGTTACGCATCGCCACCTCCCCCGTGGGCAGGTCGGCCACCTCGACGCAGTTGCCGTTGGGGTTGCTCCGCCTGCTCTTGCGCCAGACGGCGGGAAGGCGACCGGCGGGCGTTCCGTTGCGGAACTCATGCATTGGGGAAGCTCCCTCGCGCGCTTACGGATGCACGTGCAGCCGTGGTTGCGAGATCACGTTACGGCATCGCCAAGATCACCATATACGGGACGACCAAAACCCCAATATGGGGTGGATCACACTGACAGAAGGCGCTCCAGGAAGCGTTTGGTCTGCTCAGGGGAGTCGGCCTGAACGCTCAATCGGTCCATGACCTGCATGTAATGCTCGGACTCAGCCGGCTTGTCCAGATAGAGGGCACTCGTGAGCTGCTCCAGGTACACGACGTCGGGCAGGTCACGCTCGGGGAAGCGCAGGATGCTGAACGGCCCGCCGGCGGCCGCGTGCCCGCCGCGCTCGAACGGTATGACCTGAACGGTGACGTTGGACCGTTTCATCATCTCCAGCAGGTGCTCGACCTGCCGGCGCATCACCTCACGGCCGCCGAGCGCGCGCCGCACCACGGCCTCGTCGATGACCGCCCACAGCTTGAGCGCCCGGCTCCCGGCCAGGCGCTCCTGCCGCCTGGTGCGCAGCGCCACGCGCCGGTCGAGCTCGGCCTCCGGCGTCGTCTCGTGCGCCAGCTTGATCACCGCCCTGGCGTACTCGGGCGTCTGGAGCAGGCCGGGGATGAACTGGTTCTCATATGTACGGATGACCGAGGCCGCGCCCTCCAGCCCGATGTAGACCTCGAACCAGCCGGGCAGCAGGTCACTGTACTTGTGCCACCAGCCGGGGGCGTTGGCCTGGCGGGCCAGCTCCAGCAACGGCGCCCGCTCGGCCTCGTCGGTGACGCCGTAGAGGGTGAGCAGATCGGCCACGTCGCGTTCCTTGAAGCTGACCTGCCCAAGCTCCAGGCGGCTGATCTTGGCGTGAGAAGCGCGAATCGCGTACCCCGCGTCCTCCCGCGAGATACGCTTCTCCGTGCGGAGCCTGCGCAGTTGCGTACCCAGCAGGATTCGCAGCACCGTCGGGCTTCCCGGCGAGTAGCCGACCACATTCCCTTCCGCACTCAGTGCGCTCACACTATCGCTCCCAGATCATCTGCACGTGCAGATGCTATTTGCATCTGTAAAACATGAAAAGTCTTGCATCGGTAAGCACACGCCGTAAAGATGGGCATTGGATCACCTAGACCGCGCTTCGGGGGCCAGGATGACGACTTTCGACGCTCGGCCGCAAGCCGCCACGTGTGCCCAGGCACCCGGATGGCTGCTGCCCATTCTGCTCGAAGGGCGGCGCGGTCCGTGTGACGAGGTCTTCCGCTTTCATGAGCTGAGCACGTTCGAGCCCGGCTGTGTGGCCTCTGCCAGGCGGTTCGTCGACCGGACGCTCACCTCGTGGGGTTCCGACGACATCGTCTTCGACGCCCAGCTGGTGGTCTCCGAGCTCGTCACCAACGCGATGCGGCACGGCGGCGGCGCCATCCAGCTCCGGCTGCTGAGCCGGCGGCCCGAGGTGGCGTGCGTGGTGAGCGACTACAGCCGGCACGCCCCGACCGCCCCGCCCACCACCGACGTCTTCGCCGAGTACGGCCGCGGCCTGCGCCTGGTCGAGGCCCTCACCACTGGCTGGGGCTGGCTCACCCCCGGCGCCCAGGGCAAACTCGTCTGGGCCGTACTCTCCAACTGACCCCGATCGCAACGGCCCGTCTCCTTCCTCACCCCCGCAGGGGTATCCCGCTCACGGGACCCCAGCCACGACGGACCGTCACAGGGATCGAGACGGTCGCGTGTCACTAGGCACCCGCCAGCAGTTCCAGCACGTCGGCGTCGCTGAGCTGGTCGAAGTGCTCGTACCACTGCCCCACCGCCCGGAAATCCGCCGGCACCCGCAGCACCACCACCTCGTCGGCCTCCTCGCGCATGGCCTCGACCGTGTCGCGGGCGCCCACCGGCACGGCCAGCGTCACCCGGCCCGGCTTGGCCGCGCCGACCGCCCGGAGCGCGACCCGCGCGGTGGCGCCGGTGGCCAGGCCGTCGTCGACCACGATCACCTCGCGTCCGGCGAGATCGGGCAGCGGGCGGTCACCCCGATAGACCTTGACCCGGCGGGCCAGCTCACGCCGCTCCTCGGCGACCACGTCCGCCACCGACTCGGGCCTCATCCCGAGCCTGCGCAGCAGCAGCAGGTCGAACACCGGCTCGCCGCCCTCGGCTATCGCGCCGACGCCCAGTTCGGGCGTCGGCGGATAGCCGATCTTCCGGGTCACCAGCACGTCCAGCCGGCCACCGACGCTGCGGTGGATCGGCACGGCCACCGCCACGCCACCACGCGGGAGCGCCAGCACCACCGGGTCCTGAGCGTCGAGCAGGCGCCCCGCCAGCATCGCCCCCGCTTGCGCGCGGTCCGCGAACAGCAGGTCCATGCAGTGGTGTTACCCGGTCACGGCCGGTTTCTGCCCGCGCGCCGCATTTCCTTGTGGATGACCTTCCACTTGTTCTGCTGCTCCTTGCGAAGCCGCGCGTCGGTGCGCGAGGCCATCCAGGCGGCCTCGCGCTGGAGCTTGCGCCAGCTGATCAGCCGCCGCTCGGGCAGATCGCCGCACTCCAGCGCGGCGAGCACCGCGCAACCGGGCTCGCTCTCGTGGCCGCAGTCGTCGAACCGGCAGGCGGTCGCCAACTCCTCTATGTCGGAGAAGACGAGGTCGACGCCCTCGCTCATCTCGTAGAGACCGACGCGGCGGATGCCCGGCGTGTCGATGACGAGGCCGCCGCCGGGCAGCGGGATCAGCTCCCGGTGCACGGTGGTGTGGCGGCCCCGGCCGTCGGCGGCGCGCACCTGCTGGGTGTCCATCGCCTCGCCCTCCGCCATGGCGTTGACGAGCGTGGACTTGCCGGCGCCCGACGGGCCGAGCACGACGGCCGTGCGCGAGCCTTCGAGGTAGCCGCGTACGAGCTCGACGCCGTCGCCGCGCACCGAGGAGACGGCGTGCACGTCGACGCCCGGCGCGGCGGTGCGCACGTCGGCGAGCAGGTCGTCGAGGCCGCGTTCGAACAGGTCGGACTTGGTGACGAGCACGACCGGCGTGCCGCCCGACTCCCAGGCCAGCGCGACGAGCCGTTCGATGCGGCCCAGGTCGGCGAAGTCCGTGGCGTGCATGGACGGCTCGGCGACGAAGACGACGTCGATGTTGGCCGCGAGCACCTGGCCCTGGCCATCGCCCGACAGGCCGCCGCGCGAGTCGCGGCTGACGCCGCCTCTGACGAAGGCGCTGCTTCTCGGCAGGACCGCGTCGAGCTCGTAGCGGCCCTCTGGGAGCTCCTTGAGCGCGACCCAGTCGCCGACACAGGGCAGCGCCACCGGGTCGTCAGCGGACGCCCTGCGGACGCGTGCGCCGTACTTGACGTGATGCTGCCCATCGGCGGCGATCACTTCGGCCGCGCCGCGATCGACCCGGGACACCCGGGCGGGCACGGTGTGCGGTGGTAGCTCGGCGACGCGGGATTCGGTCCAGCCGAGCGGGAAAAGCGTGGAGAACAACGGAGTGACACCTTTGTGGTCGAGAAGGACCCGGGTGACCTCTAAGCGGACACCCGGAGGATGACAGACGGCAAGGCGAACAGAACAGCCCGCATGGTCGTCACCTCCTCACTCGAGTTCTCGGTGCAGCTGAAGAGTGACTCTACGCATCCCTCCTGCGACTTCGCAACGACTTTCTTCCCGATCTATTGAACCGTGTCGGGGAATCTGTCCGTACTTCCTGCCGACTGCACTTTGAAAGGGGAATGATGCGAGTCAGCACGTGTCCCCCGCCCTCGGCCGAGGGAGCCGCCCCCATGGGCAAGCCACGCTCACGCCACCGGATGAGACGAGTACGTCCGGATGACGAAGTGGTCGTCTCCACGCTCTACCGGGAGTACCACCGGCCGCTGCTGGCCTTCGTGATCCGGCTGACGGCGGGCGATCGGCAATGGGCCGAGGACGTCGTGCAGGAGACCATGATCCGCGCCTGGCGTAGTTCCGAGCAGCTCGATCCGGACTCGGCTTCGCTCATGCCCTGGCTAGCCACCGTCGCACGCCGTATCGTGATCGATGACCGGCGGCGCAAGGAAGCCCGCCCGCCGGAATCAGGCGACGGCCCGCTGGAGAGCATGCCCGTGCCGGACGAGATGGAGGGACTGCTGCACCAGGTGGTCGTATCCGAGGCGCTGATGGCGTTATCCCCGGCCCACCGCGAGATCCTCAACGAGACGATCTTGCGAGACCGGTCGGTCAACGATGCTGCCATAGCGCTCGGCATTCCCGTTGGCACCGTTAAGTCCCGGGTTTACTACGCGGTCCGCGCGTTGCGCGTCGCACTGCAGGAGAGAGGGGTGACGGCGTGAACAGAGTCGAGCATACGGACGTGGGCGCCTACTCCCTCGGTCTGCTGGACGACGACGACAGATTAGCCTTCGAAGCGCACCTCTCTCTCTGCCCGTCGTGCCGGGCGGAGCTGTCAGAGCTGGCCGGAGTGGCCAGTGTGCTGACGGGGATCGGGCCGGTGCGAGAAGAGCCCCCTCCTCCCGATTACGGACAGGCCGATGTCATCGACCTGCTCCGGCGTAAGAAGGCGGAGGACCGGCGGTCGAGGCGGGGCACATTCGTGATCGGGCTGGCGGCCTCGGTCACACTGGTGGCCGGCGGGCTCGCGGTCGGCACCCAGCTCGGGGGCGGTGACGCGGCGCCGAGCGTGGCGGCGGGCCATCCCACGCAGCATCTGGGCCCGGCCGAGCAGTTCTACGCCGACGGCAAACCCATCGAGGGCGTCGGCGCCGACGGCGTGACCGGCGGGCTGGTGCTGGAGTCCAAGGGCTGGGGCACGCATGCCGCGCTCAAGCTCTCGGGCATCAAGGGCCCGCTCGAATGCGAGCTGATCTCGGTGTCCAAGACGGGCAAGCAGCGGATCATGACGGGCTGGTCGGTGCCGCCCGCCGGATACGGCGTGCCCGGGTCGCCCGATCCGCTCTACATGCACGGCGGCAGCCCGTGGAAGCTCGAGGACATCGATCATTTCGCGGTGGTCACCACGACTGGTAAGACTTTACTTACCGTCAGAGCCTGAATTCCTCGGGACGCACCTCCTAGAAGCCCTTCCACCGCAGGTGGGAGGGCTTTTTTGTGCTCGCCGCCGTATGTGTAATTTTACGGATTCAGCGGTTGAACCTCTTCGAGCCGGGTCGCGTACTGCTTGCCGTACCAACCCCAATGACAATCCTTGAAGAGGTTTCATCATGTCGATTCGTACGCTCGCCCTGTCCGGGGCGCTGCTCGCCACCGGCCTTCTCGCTCCGGTCACCGCTGCTCAGGCGACTGTCTCGGCCTCCGGTGACGACGTGTACCTCGCCGCCGGCCTGCGCGGCGCCAACGAGGTGGGCGTCAAGGGTGACGCCGATGGCCGCTCGACCGTCGTCATCAAGATCAGCGGTAACGAGGTCACTTTCGCGGCTCGCTGGAACAAGATCGACTCACCTACCGCCGGGCACATCCACCAGGCTGCCAAGGGCGCCAACGGCGACGTCAAGCTCGAGTTCTTCACCAAGCCGCTGCCCACGTCCGTACTCGGCGTGACCGGCACGGTCACCGCCGACCCGGCGCTGGTCAAGGCGCTGATCGACGACCCGGGCGGCTTCTACGCCAACCTGCACGACGCCGCCCACCCCAAGGGCGCGGTCCGCGGCCAGTTCCACCGGCTGAACAAGCCGATCGACCTCAACGGCGTCCTGCAGGGCAGCAACCAGGCCACGCTGTCCGCCCGCGCCGACGGCACCAAGGAAGTGCCGGCGAACGACGGCAAGAAGCGCGGCGACCAGGACGGCCAGGCCACCTGGTGGCTGCGCCCGAACGGCTCGGCCATCGGTTACACCGCCTTCTGGACCGGGCTTGCCCCGGTGACCAACGGCCACATCCACAAGGGCGCGAGCGGCAAGAACGGCGACGTGGTCGCCGACCTGTTCGCCGACGCCGCGGGCCTGCCGTCGAACCTGACGGGCGTCGCGGGCGAGGCCAAGGTCGCCGCGCCGATCGTCAAGCGCATCGCCGCCAACCCCGGCCGGTACTACACCAACCTGCACACCACGGAGTTCAACGGCGGCGCGGTGCGCGGCCAGCTGTCCGGCGACCCGTTCGACCACCCGCGCGCGGTCACCGCCGAGGTGCTGAAGGGCGCCCAGATCTACGCCTGCACCCAGCAGCCCGGCGCGGCCCCGGCCTTCACCCAGTTCGGCGTGGCGGCCAAGCTACGGCGCGGCATCGACCACTCCTTCGTGACCCCCGCCGCGGGACCGCCGCAGTGGATCGCTCCAGACGGCAGCGCGGTGCGCGGTGCGGTCGTCACCAAGACCCCCAACGGCGACGGCAACATCCCCGAGCTGGTCCTGGACGCCACCCAGTCCGGCAAGAACACCGGCCTGCTGGCCCACGCCGCCACGATCCTGCGCCTCAACACAGAGGGCGGCGTGGCCCCCGCGGGCACCTGCACGGTCGGCGCCCAGACCCGGGTCGACTACCAGGCCGACTACCTCTTCCTCGGCTGATCACCAACCGGAAGACCGTAAGTCCAACTGAAGAGCAGGTCCGCGCGGGCGATTCGGTCCCGCCCGCGAGGACCGCACCCGGCCGGTAGCGGCGCCACCCGCCACCGGCCACCGCCTCCGGGGACCTCCGGCCCGTCCCCGAAGGCACCCGACGCCCCGCCGTAACCCTCCGTACGGCGGGGCGTCCTCATGCCCGGCGCAGGGCCGAACGGCGGGGCGTCCTGATGCCCTGACCTCCCGATGCCCCGCCCTCAGCCCCGGTCGGCGGCGGCTTTGCCGCTTCAGGAGCTGGAGGCGGTACGCTCACGCGGCTACGCGATCGACGAGGAGGAGTATGAGGCGAACGTGCGCTGCGTCGGGTGCGGTGGTCCGCGATGCGAGTGGGACGGCAGTGGGCGCGGTGAGCGACGCGGGTCTCACGCTCAGCCTGAGTCAGGACGACATACCGCTGCTGGGACCGCTGGTGGCGGCCGCCACCGCCCGCGTGTCGGCGGCGATCGGGAGGAATGTATGACGGACGTGCTCGCGCGGGCCCGCGCCCTCGGGGAGTTCTCCGGCGCGGCCTGGGCCTACGGCAGGTCGAACGGCCCGCTCTCGCGTGGCCGGCTCGGCACGCTGGCGTGGAACGGCGACCCGGTCGGCGACGACACCCTGTGGGACCTGGCCTCGCTCACCAAACCGATCGTCGGGCTGGTCGTCATGGCGCTGGTCGAGTCGGGTGAGCTGACCCTGGACGATCCCATCGCGCTGCACCTGCCGGAGTACGCCTCGACCGACAAGTCCGGCATCACCGTTTTCGAGCTGCTGACACACACCTCGCGCATCCCCGGACGGCAGCCGCTCTACCGCGACCACCCGACCCGCGACGAGCTGCTCGCCGCGGCGGCCCGGCTGCCGCTGCGCCCCTCGCCCGGTGTCGAGTACAGCTCCCAGGGCTTCATGATCCTCGGCCTGATCGCCGAGCGGGCCGCCCGGACCCCGCTCGACCAGCTCGTACGGGAGCGGGTGACCGGGCCCGTCGGCATGGACGAGACCCGCTTCCTGCTGCCCGAGTCCGACCGAGGTCGCGCGGCCGCCACGGAGGACTGCCCGTGGCGCGGCCGGATCGTCCAGGGAACGGTGCACGACGAGAACGCCGAGGTACTGGGCGGGGTGGCCGGGCACGCTGGGTTGTTCGGCACGCTGGACGACCTGGCACGGCTGGGCCGGGCGCTGTGCCGGGGCGGCGGCTTTCTGGCTGCCCGGACGCTCGAGGTGATGACCCGGACGCGGACCGGCGGCCGGGCGCTGGCCTGGGAGGGGTGGGAGCGGCCCGGATGCAGCGGGGGCGATCTGCTGAGCCCGGCGGCTTTTGGGCACACCGGGTTCACAGGGACGAGCCTGTGGGTGGATCCGGAACTGGACGTGTTCGTGGTGCTGCTGACCAACCGGGTACACCCCAGCCGGGACTCGGACGCGATCAACCGAATCCGCCGCGCCTTCCACAACACGGCCGTGACGGAGGCGCTGGCATGACCGGCGGCGGGGGTGTGAGCGGCTCCGGGACCGGCGGTTTGGGGTTCGGCGACGCAGATGCGGGCGATGCCGGGATCGGCGACTCCGGGGTCGGCCGCGCGGGTGCGGACGGCTATGGGGTCGGCGGTGTGCTTCGGGTGGTCGGTTCGTCGGCGGCGGTGCGGCTGGTTCAGGGAGACAGCGGGCTGGTGCTGGAGCCGACACAGGAGCGGCCCGGGGATCTCTGGATCGGGCCTGGCTGGGTAGACCTGCACGCCCACGTCTACGACGGGATGACCGTGATCAGCGTGCCCGCCGACCGGGTCGGCCTGGACCAGGGCGTGCACGTGGTGGCCGACGCGGGCAGCGCGGGCGAGGCCACGATCGACGGGCTGGCGCGCTATGTCATCCCGGCCGCCGAGACCGAAGTACGCGCCTGGGTGAACATCGGCTCTCACGGCCTGGTTCACCTGCGCGAAACGGCCGACCCGAGTTTCATCAACGTGGACGCCACGCTGGCCGCCATCGACCGGCACCGGGACCTGGTGTGCGGCGTGAAGGTCCGCTCCAGCGGCGCGGTCGTGGGCGCGATGGGGCTGCAGCCGCTCCAGCTCGGCCGGCTCGTCGCCCGGCAGGCGGACCTGCCCCTGTTGGTGCACATCGGCGAGGTGCCGCCGCTGATCGAGGACGTGCTCGACCTGCTGGACGAGGGCGACGTGATCACCCACTGCTACCACGGCAAGACCGGCCATCCGTGGCGGCCCGACGGCACCCCTGTCCCGGCGCTGGCCCGCGCGCTCGACCGGGGCGTGCTGCTGGACGTGGGTCATGGCGCGGCCAGCTTCAGCTTCGAGGTCGCCGAACGCGCGATCGCCGCCGGTTACCCACCACACTCGATCAGCACCGACATCCACGTACGGAACATCGGCGGCCCCGTGCACGACCTGGCCACCACGATCACCAAGCTGATGGCCTGCGGCCTGCCGCTGGAGAACGCGATCACGGCGGTCACGGACGCACCCCGCCGCGTCCTCCGCATGGACTCACCAGACGCGAAATGGCTGGCGGACGACAGGACGATACGCCACGCCACGGTATTCCGGCTGGTCGGAGAGGCCACGGAGTTTCGGCTGGCTGGGGAGACGGAGCGGGTCTACGTGGATTCTCGCGGAACCCACCGCGAGCCCACTCACCACGTCCTCCCGGTGGCGACCATCCGGGAGGGACGCCTCCGGCCCACCGAACCGCGCCACCGGTCAAGAACGCGCACGTAACGGCGCCGAGCCCTGTGCGGGCTCAGCGGCCGTTTTCCTGGAGGCCCTCAGCCACGTATGGCGGGTGGCGGTGGGGGCGGCCGTGCCGTAACAGAAAACGTCTGTAAAGCAGCGCCGTCACAGAAAGGGGCCTGTAAAGCAGCGCCGCAACAGAAAGGGGTCTGTTAAGCAGCGCCGCAACAGAAAGGGGTCTGTCAGGAGAGGCCAGGCGCCGGGAACTGCGCGGTCAGCTCGCTCACCTCGTGATGCACCCGGCTGATGACGTGCTCGGCGTCGCCCTTGGCCAGGGCGGTGACGACCTCGTCCATCCACGCGCCGATCTGCCGCATCTCGCCCGGCCCCATCCCCCGGGAGGTGACCGAGGGGGTGCCGATGCGGATGCCGCTCGGGTCGAACGGCTTGCGGGTGTCGAACGGGACCGTGTTGTAGTTGGTCTCCAGGCCCGCGCGGTCGAGCGCCTGGGCGGCCGGCTTGCCGCCGATGCCCTTGGGCGTGAGGTCGAGCAGGATGAGGTGATTGTCGGTGCCGCCCGAGACCAGGTCGAAGCCGCGGCTCGACAGCTCCTCGGCCAGCGCCTTCGCGTTGGTCACCACCTGGTGCGCGTAGGCCTTGAAGTCGTCGGTGGACGCCTCGTGCAGGGCCACGGCGATGGCGGCGGTGGTGTGGTTGTGCGGGCCACCCTGCAGGCCGGGGAAGACGGCCTTGTTGAGCGCGGTCGCGTGCTCGTCGGTGGTGGCCATGAGCATGGCGCCGCGCGGGCCGCGCAGCGTCTTGTGCGTGGTCGTGGAGATCACGTCGGCGTGGCCCACCGGCGACGGGTGCGCGCCGCCCGCGACGAGGCCGGCGATGTGCGCGATGTCGGCGGCGAGTACGGCGCCCACCTCGCGGGCGATGGAGGCGAAGCCCTCGAAGTCGATCGTGCGCGGGATGGCGGTGCCACCGCAGAAGATCAGTTTCGGCCGGTGCTCCAGCGCCAGCGCCCTGACCTCGTCGAGGTCGATGCGGCCGGTGTCCTGGCGCACGCCGTAGCGGACCGGGTTGAACCACTTGCCGGTGGCCGAGACCGACCAGCCGTGCGTGAGGTGGCCGCCGAACGGCAGGCCCATGCCCATCACGGTGTCGCCCGGCTGCAGGAAGGCCATGTAGATGGCCAGGTTGGCGGGCGAGCCCGAGTAGGGCTGGACGTTGGCGTGGTTGACGCCGAACAGCGCCTTGGCCCGCTCGTTGGCGAGGGTCTCGACCTGGTCGATGACCTGCTGGCCCTCGTAGTAGCGCTTACCGGGGTAGCCCTCGGAGTATTTGTTGGTCAGGACGGTGCCCGTGGCCTCCAGAACGGCCTTGGACACGTAGTTCTCCGACGCGATGAGCTTGACGGTGTCGGCCTGACGGCGCTCCTCCGCCTTGATGAGCTCGGCGATCTGCGGGTCTACGCTTGTGAGAGAACTCATGACTCTCCTGTCATCGTTGACAATGTGCGAAGACCCAGGCGCACGGCCTTCTGCCCTTCCGCTCCCTGGTGGTTCGCCCCACCTAACGCGCCAGTCGCGACGTTCTAGACGATAGCGGATCGGGCAGGGGGGACCGGGCACGGATCAGGCGATCAGGCAGATGAGAGGGCTACGTTCTTGATCGTTCCGAGCGGTCCCAGGTTGACGTCGACGTGCTCCGCGTCCTGGGGCACGCCCTCGAAGACGGCCCAGAGCTGAAGCTGCATACCGCCCCCGAACGAGGCCGTGGGGACCTCGGCGCACTGACAGCAGGCGGGCCGTGGTGCCCTGGCGCACGAGGGAGTCGATCCGCACCTGGAAAGTGGTGTCCTCCGCGAGATAGACGAACCCCATGCCACCCTCGCCCGGCTTCCTGAGGAGCGTGTAGGGACCGACTCTCCGCTGTGCGTCCACTGGGGGGATCATTCCCTATTTGGGACGACTGGCGCCGGGCCAGAGCCGGTCGACCTCGGCGTTCAGGATGGCCCCGATCAGCACGGCGAGCGCGGTGATGTAGAGCCAGAGCAGCAGCGCGATGGGTGCGGCCAGCGAGCCGTAGACGGACACGGGCGAGAACCACGCCGCGAGCACGGCCCGCAGCACCGCGGCGCACACGATCCACAGGAACAGCGCCAGGATCGCCCCCGGCAGCTCCCGGTACCACTTCGTCCGGACCGGCACGCTCACGTGGTAGAGCACGGTCAGGAAGAGCACCGAGCCGATGACCACCACCGGCCAGTACAGCAGGTCGACCAGGACGCCGTACTCCCCCGGCAGCGCGTCCTTGAGCAGTGTCGGCCCGATGACCAGCACCGGCATCACGATGATCCCGATGACCAGCCCGATCACGTAGAGCCCGAACGACATCAGCCTGGTCCTGATGATGCCGCGTTCCTCGCCGAGCCCGTAGGAGACGGAGATGAGGTCCACGTAGACGTAAAGGGCCCGCGAACCCGACCAGAGCGACAGCAGGAAGCCCACCGAGATGATCGACACCTTGCTCGCGTCGTCGCTGAGGACGTCGGTGATGAGCGGGTTGACCACCTTGTGCACCGCGTCGTCGGTGAACAGCAGCCCGGCCTGGTCGATCACCCAGGTCTTCACCTGCACGACAACCTGGGGCCCCAGCCAGGTGCCGAGCTTGGCCAGTACCCCGATCAGTCCCAGCACGAACGGCGGGAGGGACAGCAGCGCGAAGAAGGCCGCCTCGCCCGCGAGGCCCGTGACGCGGTAAGTGACTCCCGCGTTCGTGGTCGCGCGGACGGTCGCCCACGAATTCGTGTCGAGCACCCAGTTCAGCCTGGCACGGGCGTTGGAGACGAGCCGCCTCCTCATCGACCGGCTAGGCGCATCGGTGGACGTCATGGCACCCAACGGTTATTAGCAGTGACTCTTCGGGACAGCTTACGTCCCCCGGGCACTGCCCTAGTCGACGTCGACGATGCGCGCACCCAGCGGGAGCAGCGAAACGGGGATGAGCTTCAGGTTCGCGATGCCCAGCGGAATGCCGATGACCGAGATGAACAACGGGATCGAGGTGAGCACGTGCCCGATCGCCAGCCAGATGCCCGCGAAGACGAGCCAGATGACGTTGCCGATCGTGGAGAGCGCCCCCGCGTCGGGGTCGCGCACGACGGTCCGGCCGAACGGCCAGAGCGCGTAGGCCGCGATCCTGAACGAGGCGATGCCGAACGGGATCGTCACGATCAGGATGCAGCAGATGACGCCGGCGATCGCGTAGCCGATGGCGAGCCAGACGCCCGCGAAGATCAGCCAGATGACGTTCAGGATGGTCCGCATGCTTACAGCATGTCACCGGGGCCGCCTCTCACATCATCGGGAATGCCCCTGGCCTTTCCCTGATCGACCCTTACCGGGTGGTCCGGCGAACGCCTGCGCGATCTCCGTCCAGGCGCGGGCGGTCTCGCCGGTGATCTCCAGGTCGGTGTCGTCCCGGTGGACGCGCTGGGTGACGAGCAGGCAGAAGTCCAGCATCGGCCCGCGGACCGTGTCGGCGGCCTCCTCGGGGCCCGCCGTCCACGGCGTCCCGTCGGGCATGGTCAGCTCCACGCGCACCGGCCGCGTCGGAAGGGGCAGATTCCGTACGGCGAAACCGAAGGGCATGGCCCTGAACCCGATCATCGCCACGTGCCGCAGCCGGGAGGTGGGCTCCCTGGTGACGCCGAGCGCGTCCGCCACGTCCTGGCCGTGCGCCCAGGTCTCCATCAGCCGGGCGGTGACGAAGGACGCGGCCGACATGTCGGGCCCGTACCAGGGCAGCCGGTCCCGGGCCGACAGCCCGCTGAACGCCTTGATGCTGCGGGCGCGCGCCGTACGGAACCATTCCAGCAGTTCGTCGGGGGCGAGCCCGCGGAACTCCGCGGCCAGGTCGTCGGTGGAGGTGAAGTGCGCCGCCGCCGCCCGGAAGACGTCGGGATCGGTCACGGCGGTGCGCGCGGCCTCGTCGAACCAGGCCAGGTGGCTCACCTGGTCACGCACCGCCCATCCCTCGGCGGGTGTGCCGAGCTCCCAGTCTCCGGCCTCCAGGGGCCGTAACAGCTCGTCGAGTGACGCGGTCTCCGCACGCAGGTCGCTCAGCAACTCGCCCATGAGGTCCACGGGCGTCAGCCTAACCGAACAAGGTTCTACGAGGAATAATGCGAGGGTGATCTGCGAGAAGTGCAAGGAAAAGCGCCACGAGGAGTGTCGCGGCGGTTCCTGGTGCGATTGCCAGCACCAGCAGGCGGAGGAGCCGGCCGAGTCGGACCTGGACTGGCCCCGTCAGGGGTGAAGAGCGTCCACAGTCTGGACCCAGTCTTGGACATACCGGATACCTAGCGTATCTTCGAACTATGCCAGCGGACCCCATGCTTGTCGGTCGACGACACGTCGATCTTCAGCGTGTCCGCAGTGCCATCTGTTGCGACGCCCGTTAACCCACCCGTTTTCTCCGTTGCGCGCGTCGCAAATCTCCTCCTTCACCCCTGCCCTCAATGATGAGGCGGGAGGAAGCCTGCGCGCGCCCATGAACCGAAGGACGCGCAATGAGCACCCCTGCCAGCCGGCATCACAAACGCCCGCGCGGCGAAGGCCAGTGGGCTCTCGGTTACCGGGAGCCGCTGAACAAGAATGAAGAGAACAAGAAGAACGACGACGGCCTCAACGTCCGCCAGCGCATCATCGACATCTACTCCAAGCGCGGTTTCGACTCGATCGACCCCGCTGACCTGCGGGGCCGGATGCGTTGGTACGGCCTCTACACCCAGCGCAAGCCCGGGATCGACGGCGGCAAGACCGCGATCCTGGAGCCGGAGGAGCTGGACGACCGCTACTTCATGCTGCGGGTGCGCATCGACGGCGGCCAGCTGAGCATCCCGCAGTTGCGGGTCATCGCCGAGATCTCCAACGAGTACGGCCGGGGCACCGCCGACCTGACGGACCGGCAGAACGTCCAGCTCCACTGGATCGAGATCGAGTCGGTGCCCGACATCTGGGCGCGGCTCGAAGCGGTCGGGCTGTCGACCACCGAGGCGTGTGGCGACACCCCGCGCGTCATCCTGGGCTGCCCGCTGGCCGGGATCGACACCGACGAGGTGCTGGACGCGACCGACGAGATCCAGCTGCTGAACGAGCGGTTCATCGGCGACCCGGCCTACTCCAACCTGCCGCGCAAGTTCAAGTCGGCGCTGAGCGGGTGCCCGTCACACTGCACCGTGCACGAGATCAACGACGTGGCGTTCGTGGGTGTCGAGCTGCCCGGCGGTGAGAAGGGCTACGACCTGTGGGTCGGCGGGGGGCTGTCCACCAATCCGATGTTCGCCAAGCGGCTCGGGGTGTTCGTCCGGCCGGAGCAGGTGGCGGACGTCTGGGCCGGTGTGATCGGGATATTTCGTGATTACGGGTATCGGCGGCTGCGGCACCGCGCCCGGATCAAGTTCCTGGTCAACGACTGGGGCGTGGAGAAGTTCCGGGAAGTCCTGGAGACCGAATACCTCAAGGAGGCGCTGCCCGACGGGCCCGCGCCCCAGGCGCCCCGTGGCTCCCGCCGCGACCACGTCGGGGTCTACCCGCAGAAGGACGGCAACTTCTACGTGGGCTTCGCGCCCAAGGTCGGCCGCCTCGACGGCGACAAGCTCCACGTGATCGCCGACGTCGCCGAGCGGCACGGCTCCGGCCGCGTCCGCACCACGGTCGAGCAGAAGATGGTCATCCTCGACGTCGCGCCCGACCGGGTCGACTCCCTGGTCGCCGAGCTGGAGGCCAACGACCTCCAGGTCAACCCGTCGACGTTCCGCCGCCAGACGATGGCCTGCACCGGCATCGAGTACTGCAAGCTGGCCATCGTCGAGACCAAGGCCACCGCCGCCAACCTCATCGACGAGCTGGAGCGGCGCCTGCCCGACTTCGCCGAGCCGCTCACCATCAACGTCAACGGCTGCCCCAACTCCTGCGCGCGCATCCAGGTCGCCGACATCGGCCTCAAGGGCCAGCTCGTCGTGGACGAGCACGGGGAGCAGGTCGAGGGCTACCAGATCCACCTGGGCGGCTCGATGGGCGTCAACCCCGGCTTCGGCAGGAAGGTACGCGGCCTCAAGACCACCGCCGAGGCGCTGCCCGACTACGTCGAGCGGGTCGTGACGCACTACGACGCCCAGAAGAAGGAAGGCGAGGCCTTCGCCGACTGGGTGCAGCGAGCGGACGAGGCGGACCTGCGATGACCACGCGAGCCGTCCCCTTCCACTGCCCCTACTGCGGCGACGAGGACCTCGAGCCCTACGAGGGCGATCCCGAAGCGCCCGACCCCGCGGCACACGGCGGCTGGTACTGCCGGTCCTGCGCCCGCGCCTTCAAGCTGAAGTTTCTTGGAATCGGAGTGAAGATATGACACTCGTCGACATCGAGGTCGGTTTAAGAGAGCAACGCGGCGCGCTCGACCTTCAGGACATCGTCGAGTCCGCCGCGGTCTTCCTGGAGGACGCGTCCGCCCGCGAGATCATCCGGTGGGCGGCGGCCACGTTCGGCGACCGGCTGTGCCTGACCTCCTCGATGAGCGACGCTCTGCTCATCGACCTGGTCAGCCGGGTCAAGCCCGGGGTGGACGTGTTGTTCATCGACACCGGGTTCCATTTCGCCGAGACGATCGGCACCCGTGACGCGGTCCAGCAGGTCTATGACGTCAATGTGATCAACGTGCAGCCGTCGCGCACGGTGGAGGAGCAGGAACGCGAGCTCGGGCCGCGCCTGTTCGGCCGCAATCCCGACCTGTGCTGCTACCTGCGCAAGGTGGAGCCGCTCAACCGGGCGCTCGAACCGTACCTGGCGTGGATCTCGGGCATCCGCCGCGACGAGGCGAGCACCCGCGCCGACACCAAGGTCGTGGAGTGGGACGCCAAGCGGCAGATGGTCAAGGTCAACCCGATCGCCAGGTGGACCCAGGACGAGGTCGACAACTACATGGCCGACAACGGGGTGCTGATCAACCCGTTGCACTATGACAACTACCCCTCGATCGGCTGCGCCCCCTGCACCCGCCAGGTCGCGGAGGGCGAGGACCCGCGCAGCGGCCGCTGGGCGGGGCTGGGGAAGGTCGAATGCGGCATTCACCTGTAACCCCCGGCATGTGGCCCGTCCCGTTGGCAGACGGGACGGGCCAGGACATCCCACTGGTCGCGGTGGCGCACGGGTCTCGCGATCCGCGCGCCGCCGCGACCGTGGAAGCCCTGCTCGACGAGGTACGGCTGGCCCGGCCCGGACTGCCGGTACGCACGGCGTACCTCGACCACGCGACCCCGTCCCTGGGGCAGGCGCTGAGCGGGCTGGACGCGGCCGTGGTGCTGCCGCTGCTGCTCACCGAGGCCTACCACAGCCGGGTGGACCTTCCCGCGGCGCTCAACGAGGCCCGGGCACGCGACCCTCGGCTGCGTGTGCGCTACGGCGCGACGCTGGGGCCGCACCCGCTGCTCCTGGCGACGCTCGAACGGCGGCTGGCGGAGGCCGGGGTGGCGCCGGGCGATCCGGACACGGCGGTCGTGCTCGTGGCGGCGGGTTCGAGTGATCCGCGGGCCAACGCGGTGATCGCCGGGATGGCGCGCTCCTGGTCACGGGCGACGGGCTTTCCGCGTGGGCTGCCCGCGGCCCCGCGTACCACCGGCGGGTGGTGGGCGGTGACGGCGGCGTACGCGTCGGCGGCCGAACCGACGCCCGCGCGGGCGGTGACGCTCCTCCGCGAGGCGGGCGCGCCCCGGGTGGCCGTGGCGCCGTACCTGCTGGCGCCCGGTTATTTCGCCGACAAGGTGCGGCGGAGCACCCTTGAGGCAGGCGCCGACGTGGTCGCCGACGTGCTCGGCCCGGCTCCCGAACTGGCCGAGGTCCTCCTGGAACGCTACGCCACCGCCGCCCGCGCCCCGGCCGGTGCGGCGGCCTCGTAGACGTCAGCGCGTCTCGCCCGCCAAGCTCTCGAAGCACGGCCGCAGGAGATCAATGATGTCGTCGGCGGGGGCGTCCGCCAGGGAGCTCAGCTTGAGCAGGTAACGATCGATCACCACCCCGTTGATGATCGCGCTGATCAGCGCCGCCCGCAGCTCGGCGTCGGCGGCCGGGATGGCCGCGCCCATCCGGTCGAGCCAGGTCGCCGCCGCCGCTCGGAACTCCCCCGACGCCTCCGCGTGCGTGAGCACGGAACGCAGCACGACGAGTGACGCGACCGGCTCGTCGTCGAGCCGCCGGCGCAGCGAGGTGAGCAGGGCCTCCGCCGGATGCCCCACCGGCAGTTCCTCGTCCGGCAGCTTGGCCGCGCGCGAGAACAGCTCCTCCTTGCTGCCGAAGTAGTGCATCACCAGCCCCGCGTTGACCCCTGCGGCGGACGCCACGTTCCGGATCGTCGTGCGCTCGTATCCGAGCTCGGCGAAGGTGGCACGGGCGGCGGCGAGAATGCGGGCCTCGGTCTCGCGGCGCTGCTCGGCCCGGGTGCGGCGCGGCTTCTCGGCGGACACCGATTCATTGTACGGGCGTTGACTGAATCACCGGCTTCGTTCTACGGTTGTTCAATGAACGCACGTTCAACGAATGAGGGGTGGCCGTGAACGCACGCGAGGTGGCCGAGCGGGTGCTGGAGACGAGCCTGTCGGCGGACATGGAGGGGTTGGTCGAGTTGATGGCTCCCGACGGGGTCATCGAGTGGCCCTACCGTCCCGAGGGCGTCCCGGAGACCCTCAACGGGCGGGACGAGATCCGGGCGTTCATGGCCACGGGTGGGCGGCTGATCGAGTTCGAGAGGCACGTCGACGTGGTGATCCACGAGACGGCCGACCCCGAGGTGGTCATCGTCGAGTACACCGTCCACGGCCACGTCGCCGCCACCGGCGCGCCGTTCACCCAGCGGGTCATCGCTGTGATCCGGGTGCGTGACGGATTTATCGTGCACTATCGCGACTACATCAACCCACTGCCGTTGATGGCGGCCATGGGGTCATGAGCGCGTCAGTAGCCCCGGCGCAGATCGCGGAGCATGTTGCGGTGGTCCTCACGGAGCTGCCTGTGCATGCTGCGCCACTCATCGCCGTGCAGCTTGCGCCACTGCTCACGCCACCCCGCCAGGCGGCGCTGCAGCGGCTGCGCCTTGGAGTCGCCGATCACCTTCACGTCGCCCATGATCGCGTACGCGTGCACCCGGATGACCGGTGCGTTGGTGCCCGGCGCCGCTTCCAGGACGTCTACCCGCTTGTCACCCATGATGGCCATGCCGTCGAGGTCCACGTTGACGCCGTCGGGGACGATGATCTTCACGTCGCCCATCACCGAGACGGCCATGATGTCGACCATGTTCGTGCGGACCTCGGCCTCACGCAGGTCGAGCACCACATCGCCCATCACGGCGACCGCGCCCAGCTCCTGGTCGATCCGCCAGGTGCCGCGCCGCTTGGAGTCGCCCATGACGCCGACGAACCAGCGCCGCTTGCGCGTGGGCCCTTCCTGGTGGACCGGCGGCAGGGGCGCGGCGCCCGAGGCGGGCAGGTCCTGGACGAGCATGGCCAGCTCGGCGTGCGTGGAGGCGGTGTAGGCGGCCTCTGTGCGGTCGGTCAGCTCGACGAGCGTCAGCCGCCCGTCGACCGAGGCCACGCGGAGCTGCTCCACGACGGCTTCACGTTCGGCGTCCGAGGCCCTAACCTCGCCAGGGTCAGTCATACTCGCAACATATCGCGTTTCGGGGTGATCGGGATCCTCCCGAAGAAGGAACAGTCATACTCCGAACCGCCTATCGCGCTCCCGAGGGGCTGACACGGCCGGAGCCCGATCCAAGCTAGGGTCCAGTCATGCATGAGGAACAGCTCTACCGGGCCGCGTTGAACGGCGAGTCGGAGAAGGTGAGCGAGCTGCTCGCCGGTGGCACCGACCCCAACCAGGTCAGCGCGGGCGAGGAAGACGGGTTGCCGCTCTGCGCGGCGGCCGCCTGGGACCGGGCCGAGGTCGCGGGCCTGCTGCTGGCCGCCGGGGCCGATGTGAACGGCCGGGAGAGCGGCGGCTGGACCGCGCTGCTCTGGGCCGCGGCCAAGGGGCACGCCGAGACGGCCGAGTTGCTCGTCGAGGCGGGAGCCGAGATCGACGCCGCCAACGACCTCGGCGACACCCCGCTCTCGCTGGCGGCCAGGCGCGGCGCCCTGGGCGTCGTACGGCTGCTGCTGGACAGCGGAGCCGACGCCGCCAAGTACGACGGAGACGGCGACACCCCGCTCGAGATCGCCGTCGACTGGGTGGGCGTGCATCTGGAGAGCGCGCTGCTCGACCAGATCGGCCAGGACGACTGGGAGTACGTCGTGGCGCGCCAGTTCGCCAAGGACGGCACCGAGCTCGTCACCGTGGCCGGGCGCTCCCCCGACGGCGAGCAGACCGAGCAGGTGCAGGCGCAGCGCGGCCACGCCGCCATCGCGACGCTGCTGGAGGACGTCACCGGCGTCTACACGCCGGCCGACCAGCTCGTGGCGCGGGCCCTGGCGCACCGCGACACCGACGAGGACGCCGAGACGTGGTGGATCGTCGCCGACTCGCTGGGCAAGCGGGCCGACGACGAGACGTACGAGGTGCTGGCCGGGCTGTGCGTGAGCGAGGACGCCAGGGAGCGGGAGTTCGGGGTCGACGCGATCGCCCAGTTCGGGTTCGCCGACGACGACAAGCCCTACCTTGAGCAGACGCTGCCGCTGCTGCAGAAGATGGCCACCACCGAGGGCAACGCGCAGGTCCTCCGCTCGGTGCTGGCGGCGCTCGGTCATCAGGGCGACCCCCGGGCGCTGCCGCAGGTGCTCGACATCATCGGCCGGCCGGATCACCGGCGCACCATGACCGACGCGATCGCGCTGGCCGACGTGCTGCCGCCGGACCACGAGGAGGGGCTGGAGCTGCTGATCGGCATGACGCGGGACGACGAGGCGGAGGTCCGCGACTGGGCCACGGCCGGGCTGGCCTCGCTCAAGGCCGACACGCCGCAGATCCGCGAGGCACTCGCCGACCGTCTCGACGACGCCGACTTCCGTACGGTGGCGGAGGCCACGCGCGGACTCGCCGAGCGGGGCGACCCGCGGGCCGAGCAGGGCGCCAAGCGGGTGCTGGCGGAGAGCGACGACGAGTACGCCAGGGACCTGGTCACCCAGGCTCAGCCGCGGTAGGGGCGTGACACGGACCCGGCCCTGACCGCCTGCGGAGAAGCGGGCGTCAGGGGCCCGAAAGGGCCGGGGCGGTGTTGAGGACGTCGTGGGCCAGGGCGAGGTCGCCTTGGAGCTCGGCGGGGAACGACCCCGGGTCACCCCGCCCGCCCAGCAGGAAGCAGAACTCCACCACGTCCGCCGTGATGTGCGCGTCCGGGGCGCCGCCGCCGTCGGCGGCGTCCGTCACGCCCAGCGGAACGTGCCACTCCCCGCCTCCCGGCCCCGTCAGCGTGAGCAGGAGCGTGCGCCCGCTGCCGTCCAGGCCGGACAGGAGCATCGTCCACGGCAGCAGCCGCGCGCACAGGTCGGCTGTCGGGTGGATGTGCTCGGGGACCGGGTCGGGGAGCCGCAGGCCGCCGGTGCGGGCGGCGTCGTCGGTGTGCACCCACGTCTCCAGGCACCGGGCCAGTACGTGGTCGGACACCGGCGCGTCGAGGCCGTCGAGGTTCGCGGCGGTGCCGGGGTCGAGGTCGGCCAGGTGACGGCAGAGGGCGTCGGCCTGGGCGCGCCAGTCGCGCCTGGTCTGTTCGGGGCTGCGGGCCCGCTCGTAGTTCTGGACGTCGGCGGTACGGCCGAGCGAGTCGTTCGCGCCGATGGCCGGGCCCAGTACGGGGGCGCCGACCGAGGCCGCCAGCAGGCCGTCCTTGGCGGCGAGGTGGGCGACGAGTTCCTGGAGCGTCCAGCCCTCGACGATGACCCGTGACCAGTCGTCCTCCACGGCGGAGGCGAGCAGCGCGTCCATGGCGGCGACGCGCCCGGCGTACGGCTGCGCCCAGGGGGCGGTGGGCGCGGCGGGCCGGCGCCGGGCCCTGGCTCCGGCCAGGAGCTGGGGCCGCAGGGAGCGTTCCGGTACGGCCGGGTCCTCCATCAGCGCGTCCAGGTAGAGACGCTCGACGGGCTCCATCACACCTCTTCCTCTGCCAGCGCGTCTGCCAGGCGGCGTAGCGCCAGCCGGATCCGCGACTTGGCCGTGCCCTCGGGCACGCCCAGCTCCTCGCCCACCTGGCGGTATGTCCGCCCACCGTAGTAGGCCAGTTCGACCGCTTCCCGCAGGCCGTCGGGTAACGCCATCACCGCCTGCCGTACCCGCTTGGCCTCGTCGGCCGCGAGCACGTTGTCCTCCAGCCTGGCGGGCTCGGGCTCGTACAGGCGGGGGCCCAGCGCGGAGACGCGCCTGCGCTCCTCGGCCCGTACGTGGTCGACCGCGCGGCGGTGGGCGATCGTGGCGAGCCACGCGCGCAGGGTGCCACGATCTGGGTCGTAGGCCAGCGGCCGTTCCCAGAAGACCAGGAACACCTCCTGCGTGATGTCCTCTGCGATCACCCGGTCCCTGGTGACACGCAGGGCGAGACCGAAGATCAGCGAGGAGAGCCGATCGTAGACCTCCCCGAGCGCGGCCTCGTCGCCGCCGACCACCCGCTGATGCAGCAGGCGGTCGTCGTACGGTGCCTCCACTGGCACCACACTCCCGTGATCCGGACCAAGGCGGCGGGTGCGCCGCGACCCGAGCATGTCATTAATTCGCCGGAAAAGTGCACACGGATGACCGAGCCGCAGAACTTTGTCGGGCGCGCGATAGGGTCGGAATTCCTACGATCAGAGGGAGCAACCACTATGGCCACCACTCGCACCGCCACCACTCAGTGGAAGGGCGCGCTGATGAACGGGTCGGGCACGGTGTCGCTGGACACCTCGGGCGTCGGCACGTTCGAGGTCACCTGGGCGTCCAGGTCCCAGGACGCCGGCGGCAAGACCTCGCCCGAGGAGCTCATCGCGGCCGCCCACTCCTCCTGCTTCTCGATGGCGCTCTCGCACGGCCTGGCCGGTGCCGGCACGCCCCCGGAGTCGCTGGAGACCAGCGCGGACGTGACGTTCCAGCCTGGTGAGGGCATCACCGGGATCGTTCTCACCGTGAAGGGGCAGGTGCCCGGGATCACGGCCGAGCAGTTCCAGGAGGCGGCGGAAACCGCGAAGGCCAATTGCCCGGTGAGTAAGGCGTTGACGGGCACGACGATCAGCCTCAACGCCGAACTCCTCTAGCGGGACCGCGATCGCGTGCGACAATTGGGTCACATGCGCGAGGTCTGGCCGGGCGAGCCCTATCCACTTGGCGGCACCTGGGACGGCGTGGGCACCAGCTTCTCGCTGTTCTCCGAGGTGGCCGAGCGAGTCGAGCTATGCCTCTTTCACGATGACGGCTCCGAAGAACGCGTGGATCTGCCGGAAGTCGATGGATTCGTCTGGCACGGTTACCTGCCGGGCATCGCGCCGGGACAGCGCTATGGATACCGCGTGCACGGCCCGTACGAGCCGTCGCACGGGCACCGGTGCAACCCGGCGAAGCTCCTCCTCGATCCCTACGCCAAGGCGATCGACGGTGATCTGACGTGGAACGAAGCGCTGTTCCCCTATCACTTCACCGATCCGACGCGGCTCAACTCGGCCGACAGCGCGCCCTTCATGCCGAAAAATGTGGTCATCAACCCGTTCTTCGAATGGGGAAACGACCGGTCACCGCACACTCCGTACCACGAGACCGTGATCTACGAGGCGCACGTGCGGGGGCTCACCATGCGCCACCCGGCGGTGCCCGAGGAGCAGCGCGGGACGTACGCGGGCGTAGGGCATCCGGCGATCATCGACCATCTGCTCTCGCTCGGGGTCACGGCGATCGAGCTGATGCCGGTGCACCAGTACATGCCCGAGCACTTCTTGGTGGCGCGGGGGCTGACCAACTACTGGGGCTACAACACGATGGCCTACCTGGCCCCCCACGGCCGTTACAGCAGCGCGGGCACGCGGGGCGAGCAGGTGCTGGAGTTCAAGGCCATGGTGCGGGCGCTGCACGAGGCGGGCATCGAGGTCATCCTCGACGTGGTCTACAACCACACGGCCGAGGGCGACCACATGGGGCCCACGCTCGGGTTCAGGGGGATCGACAACTCGGCCTACTACCGGCTGCACGACGGTGACCGGCGCTACTACCTCGACTACACCGGGTGCGGCAACTCGCTGAACGTCCGGTCGCCGCACGCGCTCCAGCTCATCATGGACTCCCTGCGTTACTGGGTGCTGGAGATGCACGTCGACGGGTTCCGGTTCGACCTGGCGTCGGCGCTGGCGCGGGAACTGCACGACGTCGACCGGCTGAGCGCCTTCTTCGATCTGATCCAGCAGGATCCGATCATCTCCCAGGTGAAGCTGATCGCGGAGCCGTGGGACGTCGGCCCCGGCGGCTACCAGGTCGGAAATTTCCCGCCATTGTGGACGGAGTGGAACGGGAAATACCGCGACATAGTGCGAGATTTCTGGCGCGGCACCCACTCGGCGCTGCCCGAGTTCGCCTCGCGCCTGACCGGCTCCGCCGACCTCTACGCCTCCTCGGGCCGCCGGCCCGTCGCCTCCATCAACTTCGTGACCTGCCATGACGGCTTCACCCTCACGGACCTGGTGTCGTACGACCGCAAGCACAACGAGGCCAACAGCGAGGACAACCGCGACGGCACCGACGACAACCGCTCCTGGAACAGCGGCGCGGAAGGCCCCGTCGAGGACCCCGAGATCGTCCGCCTCCGCCACCGCCAGCGCCGCAACCTCCTGACGACGCTGTTCCTGTCGCAGGGGGTGCCGATGCTCTCCCACGGCGACGAGCTCGGCCGCACGCAGCGAGGCAACAACAACGCCTACTGCCAGGACAACGAGCTCGCCTGGATCGACTGGTCGCAGATCCACACCGAGTCCGACCTGCTGGACTTCGTCCGGAAACTGTCGCGGCTGCGGCGCGAGCACCCGGTCTTCCAGCGCCGCCGCTTCTTCCACGGCCGCCACCCGGACGACGGCAAGCGCGACCTGGTGTGGCTCACGCCGGGCGGCACGGAGATGACGGCCGGAGACTGGCACATCGGCTACGCCAAGTCGATGATGGTCTACCTCAACGGCGAGGCGATCACGGAGCCGGGGACGCGCGGTGAGCGGATCGTGGATGATTCGTTCCTGTTGCTGATCAACGCTCATCATGAGGACATGACGTTCACGCTGCCGGGCGCGGAATTCGGCGACCACTGGCTGCCGATCCTGGACACCGACGACAAGGGGGTTTGTGATGGCGAATACGCCCCCTCCTCCCAGGCGACAGTGACCTCCCGCAGCATGCAGGTGCTCCAGCGTCCGCTTTCATAGGATTTCTTTTTACGGCAGGCACGGTGAGCCCCACCCGCCGTACGGGGTCGGCGTCTGTCCAGGGGGACGCTCCTCCGGTGGAGGTGGCGGGGCGCCGTGACGAGACGGTGAGACCAGGGCCTTCCCAACGTGCCTCACGCCGCCCGTAGAAGGCCCTTCGCGGCCGTTAGAGCGACCCTGGAAGCCCCGGCGGCGGCCCTGAAGCCCTATCGCGGCCCTGGAAAAAGCGCCAAGGCAGCGGCCTCAGCTTAGGCCCGCGACGCTCGCCCTCAGAGTAGGCCCGCGACACTCGCCGTGAGGATGACCAGGACGAATGTGGCCACGCCCGCCAAACCGTGTAGCAGCACCGCGAGGAGGGGGAAGCGTCGCTCCGCTCCCCGTGCGTGGCGGCCGGCGCCCAGCCAGCGGGTGAACATCACGAAGCCCAGCAGGGCCGCCGCCGCCAGGACCACGAACGCCGTCCACGCCAGCGTGCGGTTGCCCGTGAGCAGGAAGGCCACCCAGCAAACCAGCGCGGACACCCCCAGCACCGGATGGGAGAAGATCAGCGTCACCGGGAAGCGCGTGACCTTCGCCGCCTGTTGCCGCAGCCCACCCCCCGACAACCACAGGTAGAGCAGATAGATCCCCACGAGCGCGGTGAACAGCCATGTCACAGCGGTGACCAACCCCACTGGGCCCTCCCTCAAGTGCCCGATTCCCCTGCTGCCACGGTATGCGCGTCACGCTGCGTACGTCCCTAGATACGCCAAAGTGCTATCTGTGGCGGTGCATAACTGGTGATCGCGACGAGCCACTTTTGAACGCGTTCAGCCAGCCAGTTAGCCTTGTGCTAGGTGGGTAAGGGGAAGCCGGATGAAGATCGTGATACCCGGGGGAACCGGGCAGATAGGCACCATCCTCAGTCGCGCGCTGACCGCAGCGGGCCATGACGTTGTGGTTCTGACCAGGCACCCGATGCGTGATCACGACGTCCGCTGGGATGCCGAGGCGCTGGGCCCGTGGGCGAAGGAACTCGACGGCAGCGACGTAGTGATCAACCTGGCCGGGCGCAGCGTCAACTGTCGCTACACGCCTGACAATCTGCGGGCGATGATGGATTCGCGGGTGCATTCCACCCGGGTGGTGGGTGAGGCGGTCGCGGCCGCCGTACGGCCTCCCCGGGTCTGGTTGCAGATGAGCACCGCCACCGTCTACTCCCACCGCTTCGACGCCCCCAACGACGAGGTGACCGGCGCGCTCGGCGGCACCGAACCAGGCGTGCCAGGCTACTGGCGCTACAGCGTGGAGATCGCGAAAGCGTGGGAGCGGGCCCAGGAGCAAGCCGAAACCCCGCACACGCGCAAGGTCAGCATGCGCGCCGCCATGGTGATGAGCCCCGACCGCGGCGGCGTCTTCGATGTCATGCTGCGGCTCGCGCGCCTCGGCCTTGGCGGCCCGGTCGCCGGCGGCACGCAGTACATGTCGTGGATCCACGACCGCGACTTCGTCCGCGCCGTCGAGTTCCTGGCGGACCGGGAAGACCTCACCGGGCCGGTGAACCTTGCCGCTCCCGTCCCTTTACCGCAGCGCTCGTTCATGCGCGTGTTGCGCACCGCGTGGGGCGTTCCGGTGGGACTGCCCGCAACGAAGTGGATGGCCGAGTTCGGCGCGTTCGCGCTGCGCTCGGACACCGAACTCCTGTTGAAAAGCCGCCGCGTCGTCCCCGGCCGCCTGCTCGAAGCGGGCTTCGCCTTCGACTACCCGCAGTGGCCGGGGGCCGCCGACGACCTCGTGCGACGTCTGCGCGGCAGTCCTGGCTCATACCGGCTTCCGAGGAAACGCTGAGGAAACGCTCTCCTGCCTAGAACTGGAGCTCCGCATCGGAACTTCGATCTTCCAGAAGGAGCGCTTCATGGTTTCGCGTCAATCGGCAGCCGCCCACGTCATCTTGGCGGCATGCACGGCGTTGGCTCTGAGCGTGTCCACGCCCGCCGTCGCAACGGCGGACAACGCCGTCAAGGTAGGGGACGTGCAGAAGGCGATGGCTGCCTTGGTGAAGACAGGCCACGTGGTGGGCGCCATCGGCGAGGTGTACGTGAACGGCGAGCGGGCCAGGACGGGATCGGCCGGATCCCGGCTGCTCGACGGCAGGGGTGGCGCCATCCCCTCCACCGCCCGCTACCGGATCGGCTCACAGACCAAGAACATGACCGCCACCGTGGCCCTGCAACTCGTACAGAGCGGCAAGCTGAAGCTGGACGACACTCTCAGCGAGGTGCTCCCCGAGATGGCGGAGAAGGATCTGGTGGAACGGGCCGAAGAGATCACGGTACGCGACCTGATCCAGCTCACCTCGGGCATCCCCGACTTCCTCGGTCCCGACATCCGCGCGCTCGACCCCACGCTCACGTATCGCCCCGTCGACCTGGTGGCCGCCTCCCGCAAGCGGCAACGGCCGTCGCAGATCGGGACCTTCAACTACTCCAACACCAACTACATCCTGCTCGGCATGATCATCGAGAAGCTGACCGGGCGTTCGCTGGCGACCGAGCTCAACCGGAAGATCTTCACCCCGCTGGGCATGCGGGACACCTACCTTCCGGTCAAGGCCGGCGCGGGGATCAAAGGGCCGCATGGGCACGGCTATATGCCGGATGAGACGGGCAAGCTGCTCGATGTCGACATGCTCAACGCCACCACCATGCTGGGCGCCGGCGGCGTGATCTCCACCGCGCGAGACGTCAGCGCCTTCCAACGCGCCTTCGTTCAGGGCAAGCTGCTGCCGGACTCCCTGCGCAAGGTGATCACCGATCCGGTGCCCGGCCAGCAGCCGCCGCCGCAGGGCGGTCCGTGCGCGGGCAACCCCGACTTCCAGCCACGCGGCGGCAGCGCCCCCGGCTTCGTCGCCGCGACCTACACCTCCCCGGACGGGCGGCTGCAGTTCGCGGTCTCCGTGACGGTGGCCATGGATGACGGCGAGCGCGCCGCTGTGGCGAGACGCATCGACCAAGCCCTCACGTCGGTGTTCTGCCCCGCATCTGCCCCCAGCGGGAACCGCCGTCTATAGCCGGGGGCCGCACGCGAGGCCGACTACCGCTCCCAGATTGGCCATCTATCGTGCACAGCCTCACTATGCCCACTGTCGAGGGTCCTTCGTCGGCTGGTTGTCGGAGGCGTGTGCCAAGGTAGAGGAGTGCGTCGCATCCATCCCGACATTCAGGACGATCCAGATATTCAGCAGGCCTACGCCTACCCGGCGGATCGGCCGTGGCTGCGCCTCAACATGGTCGCCAGCGCCGACGGGGCCGCCTGGCTGAAGGGCCTGTCAGGCGGGCTGTCCAGCCAGGGTGACCGGCGGATCTTCCGGATCCTGCGCGGGCTGGCCGACGTGGTCATGGCGGGCGCGGCGACCGTACGCACCGAGGGATACGGCGCGGTCAAGCCACGCGACGCCTGGAAGGAGTTGCGAGGGGACCGGCCGCCGGCTCCGCCCCTCGCGGTGGTCACCCGACGGCTCGACCTCGATCTGGGCAGTCCGCTGTTCACCGAGGCCGTGAGCAAGACGATCGTCATCACCTGCGAGGCCGCGCCCGCCGAGCTCCGCGCCGAGGCCGCCCGGGTGGCCGACGTCGTCGTGGCGGGCGGCGACCGGGTCGACATGTCGGTGGCCGTGCGCGCGCTGCACGAGCGCGGCCTGACACGGATCCTGTGCGAGGGCGGCCCCCGGCTCAACGGGCAGCTCGCGACGGCCGACCTGATCGACGAGCTCTGCCTGTCGATCAGCCCGCTGCTGGTCGGGGGCGGGGCGGCGCGCATTCTCAACGGCGAGGCGGCACAGGTCGAGCTGCGGCTCAGCCAGGTGCTGGAGGAGGAGGGGGTCCTCTTCTGCAAGTACACGAGGGAGTCGACGACATGACCGAACCCACCCAGCCGCCCGCGCCCGCCAAGGCACCGACCGAGGCGACAGTCGGGAAGTCGGGCGAAGCGCCGGTTGACCCGCCCGTCGAGGCACCGGTAGACCCGCCGGGCGAGGCGCCAGCCCGCCGGCCGGTCAAGGCGCCGGTCGCCGAAGAGCCGGAGCCGGTGCCCAATCTGCCGGTGCGGCCGCCTGTGGCGCCGATGCTGGCCAAGCCGGTCAAGAAGATGCCCGCGCAGGACGGCACGCTGTTCTACGAGCCGAAGTGGGACGGGTTCCGGTGCATCGTGTTCCGCGACGGTGACGAGGTCTATCTGGGCAGCCGCAACGAGCGGCCGTTCACCCGCTACTTTCCGGAGCTGGTCGAGGCGGTCAGGGCGGAGTTGCCGGACAGGTGCGTGGTCGACGGCGAGATCGTGCTGCCGCAGGGGTCGCAGCTCGACTTCGACGCGCTGCAGCAGCGCATCCATCCGGCGAAGTCGCGGGTCACGATGCTGTCGGAGCGGACGCCCGCGTCGTTCGTGGCGTTCGACCTGCTGGCGCTGGGCGACGAGTCGCTGATGGAGGCGCCGTTCAGTGAGCGGCGGGCGCGGCTGGAGCAGATCTTCCCGGAGAAGGGCAGCTCCATCCGGCTGACCCCGGTCACGACCAACACCGAGCAGGCCGGCGAGTGGTTCGAGATGTTCGAGGGGGCGGGGCTCGACGGCATCATCGTCAAGCCCGGCGACCAGCCGTACATCCCCGACAAGCGCACGATGTTCAAGGTCAAGCACGAGCGCACCGCCGACGTGGTGGTGGCCGGTTACCGCGAGCACAAGACCGGGCCGATCGTGGGCTCGATCCTGCTCGGCCTCTACGGCGACGACGGCAGGCTGCATCACGTGGGCGTGGCGGCGTCGTTCCCGATGGCGCGCCGGGCCGAGCTGGTCGAGGAGCTCAAGCCGTACATCGCCGAGCTGGGCGAGCATCCCTGGGGTCACTGGGCCGAGCAGGCGGCGGCCACCGTCGGACAGCCGACGGCCGGACCCGCCACCGGCGGGCAACGGGTGCCCGGCGCGGTGTCGCGCTGGAACGCCAAGAAGGACCTGTCGTTCATCCCGCTCCGGCCGGAGCTGGTGATCGAGGTGGCCTATGACCAGATGGAAGGCGACAGGTTCCGGCACACCGCGCAGTGGCGGCGGTGGCGGCCGGACCGCACGCCGGAATCGTGTACGTACGAGCAATTGGAGAGGCCGGTCTCGTACAACCTTGACGATATCCTTGCCCGATAGCCCTTTATCCCGTTATATCTCGACATATGAGTACCGGTGATGAGCTGCGGGCGGCGGTGGGCGCCCGACGGGACCTCGGTCCCGATTTCGAGGATGCGATAGTCGAGTCGTTCCTCGACAAGATGGGGCAGGAGGTCGACCGACGGGTCGACGAGCGGCTCGCCGCCGCGGACCCCAAGGGTAAGAAGGCGGCCAAGCAGCAACAGCAGCGGCCGGCCGACGGTCAACGGCTGGCGCTGGCGATCGTCTCGATGGCTCTTGGCACGCTCCTGACATTGGCTGTGATCATGGGCCAGAAGGAGATGTGGGTGATCGCGCCGATCTGGTTCGCGATCATCGTGGTCAACGGCATCTTCTCCGGCAACGGCAAGGGCTGACCCAACCGTCCGGCCCATCTCAGGCGTAGGTCCCGCCCGGCCCTTCCCGGGGGTAGGTCTCGCCCGGCCCCGATCCCGAGCCGCCAGTCCGGGGGCGTAGGCCCCCGGGCGGGAGTGCAGGTCCTAGGGAGCGCGGGTTCCCGGGGGCGCAGGTTCCAGGGGGCGCAGGTTCCAGAGCGGGGTGCAGGTTCCAGGGAGTGCAGGGTTTGGTGGGCGCCGGTGGTCAGGCGAGCCAGATGAGGCCGGCGAAGCGGCCGCCTGGCTGCTCGCGCCGGTGGGAGTAGAGCTCCTGCGACTCGATCGTGCACCGGGCGTCGTGTCGTACGTCGGCGACGCCCGCCGTACGGAGCTGAGCCTCGATGCCCGCCCGCAGGTCCAGCGCGGGCGTGTCCCACGAGGTGGTCGACCAGGTTTCCGGCACTTGGGATGCGACCCGTTCGCGCAGGTCGGCGGGCACTTCGTAGCAGCGGCCGCATGCGCCGGGACCGATCAGCGCCACCATCCGCGCGGGTGCCGCGCCCTTGGCCGTCATCGCCTCGACCAGGGCGGTCGCGATGCCTGCCTCGGTGCCCGGACGGCCGGAGTGGGCGGCGGCCACCATGCCCGCGACCGGGTCGGCGACGAGCACGGCCGGGCAGTCGGCGCCCAGCGAGGCGAGCGCCAGCCGCGGCTCGGTGGTGAAGACGCCGTCTAGCGGCGGCGCGTCGTCGCCGAACGGCTCGCTGACGTAGGCGACGTCGGCGCTGTGGACCTGCCGCATGAACACGACGGCCCGCACACCCAGCTCGGCCGCGACACCCGCCCGGTTGGCTCGCACCGCCTCGGGGTCGTCACCGACCAGCCCGCCGAGATTGCGCGACGCGTATGGCGCGGCGCTCACGCCCCCGTGGCGATCGGTGATGGCGACGTGCACTCCGGGGGCCAGCTCCATAGTCCGATCTTAGGCCCCGGCCGCCGACGACCGGCCTCCTGACGGGCCCGCCCGCCGAGCCGATGGCACGGCCCGCCGAGGCTCCACCGCTGGTGTCCCGTCAGTGTCCCTGCCAGTAGGGTTTGTGTTTGGCCATTTCATGACGAATATCCCACCCCTGACGGAGACCACCACGCTGCACAGGCTCGTGGAGTACGCTGGCGCCTCGGGCGACTTCTACCAGAATGTGGGCCAGTGCTCCGGTGTTCACGCCGGGGGTGAAGGCTCATATGGGAGTGCCCGCCAGGGCGCGAGGGTGCCCTGATCTTTCAGGTTTGTCGGCAGTTTCACTCAGACAGGTTGTTTCTGCTGCTCGATGTATTCCGTGAGTATGGTGAGCGGCGCCCCGCCGACCGACCCGGCGAAATAGGCGCCAGACCAGAAATGTCCGAGCACGCTGTATTCCTTGCGAAGTATCCGGGCCGAGACCCCTTTCAGCGAATTGGCGAGTTTGGACAGGGCGACCTTGGTTGGGTGGTGGACCAGCAGGTGGACGCGGTCGTGCTCGCCGTTGAACTCGCGCAGTTCGACCTCGAAGTCGGCGCATACCTGGCGCATGAGTTGGTCGCCGCGGATCGGCATCTCGTCGGTGAACACCCCACGCCGGTACTTTGTCACGAGCACCACATGAGCATGGAGGTTATAGACGACATGTCGTCCCCTTCTCACCTCGGGGTTTGAATTTCATCGCGGTGACATAAACCAAACGATATGATCAGCACGTGGAGAAGGTGAAGCGGACTCGTGCGCACGTGGCGCGCTTGGCGTTGGACAAGCGGCAATCAGCCGTCTTGGACGGTCAAGCCCACACCGCGCGTGCCGTGTGGAACCTGCTGCATGAGTTCGCGACCTTCCGTCAGGGCCGGTTGGCGTCCTTGAAGGAGTGCGACGCGGCGATCCGGCAGGCCCGCCATGAGATCGGGTGGATGGGGCTGCTGCCCGCTCAGGCCGCGCAGGCCGTGCTGAAGATCTACCGGCAGGCGTGGGCGAACTTCTTCAACCCCGACCACCCGGCCGAACGCCCGACGTTCAAGGACCGCTTGCGGTCTCGGATGGCCGTGGACGTCCCCCAATCCCGCGACCTGCAGATCGCCAGGATCAACCGCAGGTGGGGCGCGGTGAACCTGCCCAAACTCGGGCGGGTGAAGTTCCGGTGGACCAAAGACCTGCCCGGCCTCACCAAGAGCGGCCCTCACGGCAGGATCACCGGGGCTCGCCTGGTGAAACAAGCCCACGGGTGGACCATCGCCTTCCGTACCGAACTGCTCGTCGCCGCCCCCGTGCCGCACACCGGGCCGAAGGCCGGCATGGACCGAGGCATCGCGGTCCCCCTGGCCCTGTCCACCGGAGAACACCTTCGGCACGGCCCGTGGCTGTCCAGTGGGCAGCGCGAGCGGCTGTTGCGTCTGGAGCGCAAAAGCGCCCGTCAGCGTGCCAGCCGCGGCAAAGGCGCCCCGGTCTCCAACCGGGAACGCCGCACCTACGACCAGATCGCCCGGCTCCGCGCGACAGCCAAGCGCCGAGCCGTCGACTGGCAGCATCAGAGCACGACCGACCTCGCGCGGCGGTTCAGCGCGATCGTGGTCGAAGACCTGAACATCACCACCATGATGGCCTCGGCGTCCGGGACCGTGCGGGAGCCGGGGGTCAACGTCGCCCAGAAGCGGGGCCTGAACCGCTCGATCGCGGGCCAGGCGTGGGGCCGGACGGTGGAGTTGCTGACCTACAAGGCCGCCGACCGCGGCGGCCTGGTCGCCAAGGTCGACCCGCGCGGCACCAGCCAGGAGTGCCACCGCTGCCACACCACCACGAAAGGATCACGCGAAACGCAGTCGCGGTTCGCGTGCAAGAACCCGGCGTGCGGATGGATCGGCAACGCTGATACCAACGCCGCCAGAAACCAGCTTCATTGGTACAACTCTGCCGCCGGACGGGCGGTCACAGGACGTGGAGACTCCGCGATGGCGGGGCCTGTGAAGCGTCAAGCATCCTGTCCCACAGTCTCGCCCGCACCCGCGCTGCGAGCTGCTGCGTAAGCAGCACAGGAACCCTCCATAATTTATGTGGAGGAGCACGTCAAGGCATGCACTACGACCTCGACTTCGCCCACGCGCTCGGCCACCCGGACCTGGCGGTCCACGGCCTGCTCAAGGCCGCCTACCTGGGCCGGCTGGTCACCCGATGGCTGGACGGGCGCGGACGCCTGACCGTACTGGAGGTCAGCTACCGGGGCATGGACTTCCGCGACCGCCCGCACACGTGCCACGGCCGGGTGGTCTCGACCGACGGCGAGCGGGCGGAGCTCGAACTGTGGGGCGAAGACGACCAGGGCCGCCGCACCACTCTCGGTCACGCCGAGATCATCCTTAAGGAGAGCCGATGACCACCCTTGCCGACCTGCACGCCCTGATGGCTCGCCTGGGGCATCCGGTGGTGACCGCCCCCGCCCCCTCCGTGGCCCGGTTCGCGGACGGCGCCCCGTACCGGTTCGAGATTCCCAGCGTGGAGGGGCCGGAGGTCCTGGAGGCCGTCGTCGCGGAGGGGGACCTCCTGAACGTACCCGTGCACCGGACCTCGCAGGGCAGCGGCGTGATGATGCTGTCGGACGCGGAGATCACCCGCATGGCGCGCATCGGCGCCGAGCGCGGCATCGAGATCAACCTGTTCCTCGGCCCGCGCGCCGCCTGGGACACCGGCGGCCAGGCCAAGGTGACCCAGGCGGTCGGCGCCGCGGCCAGGGGCAACGCGATGGTCGCCGCCTGCGTGGCCGACGCGCTGCGGGCCTGCGAGCTGGGCATCCGCAGCCTGCTCGTCGGCGATCTCGGCACGCTGGAGGTGCTCACCACGATGAAGGCCGACGGCGCGCTCCCGTCCTCCCTGGTGCTGAAGACCTCCGTACTCCTGCCGCTCACCAACGGCCCCACCGCCACGATCCTGGAACGGCTCGGGGCGAGCACGCTCAACGTCGGCACCGACCTGACCGTCCCGCACCTGGCCGAGATCCGCGCCGCCACCGGCCTGCCGATCGACCTGTATCTGGAGGTACCCGATGACCAGGGCGGGTTCGTCCGCTTCTACGAAGCGGTGGAGATCGTCCGGGCGACGGCACCGGTCTACCTGAAGATGGGCCTGCGGAACGCGCCGAACATCTACCCGTCCGGCGCCCACCTCGGCGCGGTGCCCCGCGAGCTGGGCCGGGAGCGCGTACGCCGGGCGGCCCTGGTCCAGCGACTGCTGGAACAACTCGACCCCGACCTCGCCAAGCACTCCACCTCAGCCCAGCACCCCTCGGACCTCGGCATCCCACAGCCGTAGCGAGCCGAACCTAGGAGCGGCGCTGGCCACCCTCATCGCCGTTCACCTGTGGAAACGCTCTTGGGTGCGGCCCGTTCCGATCCTGGGTAGCTACTTTCTGAGCATGTGTGAATACACAAAGTAGCTAGCGAGGGATCTATGGGACTTCCACAAGGACGGTTCTCCATCTACCGGGGCACGGAGCTGCACCCCCAGAGTCGGCTGGACTTCGCGTACGGCACACAGTCCGCCGTCGGCCACCCTTCGCACCTGGTGGACACCAAGTGGCTGTGCTGGGGCGCCGTCGAGTCCGCCCAGGCGCGCTTCCGCGCGGTAGACGGCCAGGAAGAGGACGACGGCTGGAGCTGCCGCATGCAAATCGACGACGGCCCCTACGCCGGCTACTGGCTGGACTCCAGCGACGGCTACGTCTGCGCCGTAGGCTCCTCCAGCCAGCGGTGGAGGTTCCTGGGCGGCGGCGACCAATGCGAATGGTGGCAAGACGGACGGCCGGTAGTGATCAGCGACCACAAGCCCGCCTCCAACGTGGGCAGCGGCCGGCAACTGCGCGCCCAGCTCGGCGCCACCCCGCAGATGTACACCATCAGCCGGATCGACGGCTGAGCGCCGGCCGCCATCGTGATCGCCGCGGCTTCTGCGATCACGATGGCGACCGGCCCACCGCGGTGCCCGCTAGCCGGTGCGAGACAAGCAAGCATATGCTTGGCCCCGTGGCTGACTATCGCAACTTGATCGGCGGCAAGCTCGTCCCGGCCGCCGACAGTAAGACCATGGACTCCGTCAACCCGGCGACCGGCGAGGTGTGGACCAGGATCCCGGCGAGCGGCGCCAGGGACGCCGAGGCGGCCGTGGCGGCGGCCCAGGAGGCGTTCCCCCGCTGGTCGGCCATGCCGGCGCTGGGCAGGGCGCACTTCCTGCGCAAGGTGTCCGAGCTCTTCGCCCAGCACGCCGAGGAGCTGGCCAGGCTGGAGACGCGCGACAACGGCAGGATCCTGCGCGACACGCTGAAGAAGGACCTGCCGGGCATGGCACACCTGTGGCAGCTCGCCGCGGGCCAGTGCCTGGACGCGGTCAAGGGCGACACCGTCATCCTGGGGCCCGACGCCCTGGGGCTGACGCGGCGCGAGCCGTACGGTGTGGCCGTCTGCATCATCCCGTGGAACTCCCCCATCTCGACGTTCTCCGCGAAGGCCGCTTTCGCCCTCGCGGCCGGCAACACGGTCATCGTCAAGCCCGCCGAGCAGGCGAGCGTGTCGGTGCTGCGGCTGGGCGAGCTGCTCGCGGAGGTGTTCCCGCCCGGGGTGCTGAACATCGTCAGCGGCTTGGGCGAGGAGGTGGGCGATGCCCTCGTACGGCACCGGGGCGTCGGCAAGATCAGCCTCACCGGTTCGACGGCCACCGGCCAGGCCATCACCCGGGCCTCCGCCGACTCGCTCAAGCCGATGACCTTCGAGCTAGGCGGTAAATCGCCAAATATCGTCTTTCCTGATGCTGATCTGGAGGCGGCCGCCCAGGGCATCACCGTGAACTCCATCTTCACCGGCAACGCCGGGCAGGTCTGCGTGGCCGGCTCGCGGATCCTGGTCCACCGGTCGGTCTGGGACGAGGTGCTGGAGCGCACCCGGCGGATCGCGGAGAGCCTCATCCTGGACGACCCGCTCGACCTGGCGACCACGATGGGCCCGATCGTGTCGGCCGGCCAGTACGAGCGCGTCGTCTCCTACCTGGAGGTGGCCGAGAAGGAGGGCGCGGAGCTGGTGTTCGGGGGCCGGGCGGGCGCCGAGGTGGTGCCGCATCTGCCCGGCGGCTACTGGGTGGCGCCCACCCTCTACACGACCGGTGACAACGCGCTGCGCATCTGCCAGGAGGAGATCTTCGGACCTGTGGCGGTGGCGATCCCGTTCGAGACGGACGAGGAGGCGCTGACGATCGCCAACGACTCGCCGTACGGGCTGGCGGCCGGTCTGTGGACGCGTGACCTGCGCCGCGCCCACCGGTTCATCCGCGATCTGCGGAGCGGGACGGTGTGGGTGAACACCTTCCGGCAGATGCCGCCGGGGCTGCCGTTCGGCGGCGTGAAGGACAGCGGCTACGGGCACGACTCGGTCCTCGAATACACCCGGGAAAAGGCGGCCATCATCCAGATTTAGTTAGATAGATTCCCATCATGAGCGAGGGGATCAACGAAAAGCCGGAGCTTTCCGAGGCTGCCGCACAGTCTCGGGCCTCGGTGCTGCGCAGCCGGGCCGAGTCGTACATCGCGCTGTCGAGACACGACGCCGCCATCGCCGATCTTACGGAGTCGATCGCGCTCGTGCCGGACAATGCCCGAGCCTGGCGGCTGCGGGGTGAGAGCCACCGGATCATCGAGCGCTACGAGGCCGCGCTGTCCGACTTCGACGAGGCACTGCGGCTGGAGCCGGACAGCGGGTACGCCCTGGGCTCGCGCGGCCAGGCGTACGCCTCGCTCGGCCGCTTCGAGGAGGCCATGGCCGACTTCGAGCACGCGCTCACCCTCTCGCCCGAATCGTTGTGGATCCTGGAGGCGAAGGCGGACACCCTCGCCGATCTCGGCCGCCTGGACGAGGCGCTGGAGGACCACGCGAAGATCATCGCCCTGAACGAAGAACTGGCGTACTCGTGGCTGGCCAGGGGCGAGCTCTACCAGCGCATGCACCTGTACACCGAGGCCATCGACGACTACACGCGGGCGCTGGAGGTGGAGCCCGAGTACGTACGGGCCTTCAGCAGGCGCGGCGAGGCGCTGCGCATGGTCGACCGCTACGACGAGGCCCTGTCCGACCTGAACCGGGCCATCGACCTCGACCCGGACAACGACCGGGCGCTGGGCAGCCGCGGGGCGGTGCTCAGCGAGATGGGCGACAACGAGGGCGCGGTGAAGGACCTGGACCGGGCGATCGAGCTGGACGAGGACTACATCTGGGCGTACCGGGTGCGGGGGGAGGTCCTGCAGGAGATGGAGCGGCACGAGGAGGCGGTCGCCGACTTCACCCGGGCGCTGGACCTGGAGTTCGGTGACTCCTGAAAGGCCCCTTATGACCTGGCCAGGTGCAGGGCGAGTTGGGTGCGGTCGCGTAGGCCCAGTTTGCGCAGCATGCTCGACACGTGATTCTTCACCGTCCCCTCGGTGATGAACAGCCGGGCGGCGATCTCCCGGTTGGCCGCGCCTACCGCGATCATCCTGGCCACCTCGAGTTCCCGGCTCGACAGGAGCTCCTGGCCGCGAAAGCGGCTCGGCTCGCGCGGCTGCCCGCGCAGCTCGGCCACGAGCCGGGCGGCCACGGGTCCGTCGAGCACGGTCTCGCCCTCGTACGCCTTGCGGATGCCGTCGATCAGCTCCTCGGGCGAGCAGTCCTTCAGCAGGTAACCGCAGGCTCCGGCGCGCAGCGCGCCGAAGATGTACGCGTCCTCCTCGAAGGTGCTGAGCACCAGCGCGGCGACGCTCGGATGCTCGGCGGCGAGCCGGGCGGTCAGCTCGACCCCGTCCATCCTCGGCATCCTGGCGTCGACGAGCACCACGTCGGGCGCGCAGCCCGGTATGGCGTCCAGCGCCTCCCGGCCGTCGGCGGCCTCGCCCACCACCTCGATCCCGTCCTCGATCTCCAGCAGTCTGCGCAGTCCGCGGCGCATGAGCTCCTGGTCGTCCACGAGCAGTACGCGGATCATGGCCGGGCCACCGGCACCTCGGCCCGCAGCTCGAACCCGCCGTCGCGGGCGTTGGCCGCCAGGAAGCTGCCGCCGACGGCCCGCACCCGCTCGGCCAGCGAGGACAGACCGAACCCGGCCGCGCGCGTCGCGCCCTTACCGTCATCGTCGATCGTCAGCACCACTCGATCCTCGCCGAAGTTCAGGCGGGCACGCACCCGGCGGGCTTCGGCGTGCCGCAGCGCGTTGGTGAGCCCTTCCTGGAGTACGCGGTAGAGGACCAGCTCGGAGTCGGGGTCGATGCGGCGTTCGAGCCCGTCGACCGTGAAGCCGACCTCGATGCCGGTGCCCTCGAAGGACCGGGCCAGCTGGCCGAGCGCGGCGCTGCCGAGCTGGCCGTCCAGCGCGAGGGGGCGCAGCGCGCGCACCCAGCGCCGCGCCTCGGCCAGCGCCCGCACGGTCATCTCCTTGGCCTGGCGTACCTCCTCCCAGATCAGTTCCGGACGCCGTTCCCGGTAGCGTTCGGCGTTCTCCAGGTTGATCTTGATCACGGTGAGCTGGTGCCCGATCGAGTCGTGCATGTCCCTGGCCATGCGGGCGCGTTCCTCGGCCACGGCCAGCTCCCTGATCCGCTCGATCAGGCGCTGCGCCGCCGCGCGCTGCCGCCCGGCCTCGAGCAGGGCGGAGGTCATGGCCAGGGAGAAGACGGCGAGCAGCGTCATCGGCATGACCTGGTCGAGCGCTTCGCGCCAGGTGGCGCCGAACAGCACCAGGATGGACGCGCCCACGGCGAGCAGGTAGATCGCCGTGATCACGATGGCGCGGCGCATGTCGTACACGAAGGCGAGGTTCACCATCGCGACGAACACCAGCGCGATGTGCCACCCGCTCAGGAACTGACCGACGAACAAGATCACCACCAGGAGCCCCGGGGCGGACAGCTTCCGCACGGTGCTCGCGTCGGGGCTCCACGGCATGATCAGCCAGAGCACCGCCACCAGCGCCATCAGCCCGGCGAAGAGCCCGAGGCGCGGCCATCCGGCCTCTGATCCAGCGACGGATCCAGCGGCGGATCCAGCGGCGGATTCGAGGGCGGATTCGAGGGCGGATTCGACGCCGCCGACCAGGACCGTCGCGAAGACCGACCAGAACACCACCGACAGCAAGGCAGGCCGACCTGGGTCGCGAAACATCACATCTGGGGACCCTACGCGGCTGCCTACCCCCGGACATCCCCCCAACGACACTGTTACTTCGGTCATGGCCGGATCTACCCCATGCTCGATGTGCTCACTGACGAGCGGGTTTTAGCGTGCCGCCATGCGAATCCTCGGTGCTGTCCTCTGGGCTGTCCTTGTCACGATCGCGATGCTGTTCGCGGCCACGTTCGGAGTCGTCGCGATCGGCAACGTCCTGTTCGACGGCTCCCGGGCCCTGGCGCCGTTGATCACGGTGCTGGTGCTCCTCCTCCTGTACGTCTATCGGCGCTTCGTGAGCCACCGCCCGTGGTCCGGCCTCGGGATGACCTTGACCTGGCGGGCCCTGCCCCAGGCGCTGCTCGGCATGGCGATGGGCCTGGCCGCCCTGCTCGCGGCCGACGCCGTCTCCGTCTGGGCGGGTGCGGCGACGTGGCAACCGCCGGCGATCGACTCGCCCCTCATGTTCCCTGTCGCCATCGCCCTGATCATGCTGAGAGCCTCCTTCCCGGAGGAGCTGCTGTTCCGCGGCCATCTGTACGACACGCTGTCCGACCGGCTCAGCCTCCGCGCCGTCCTGGCGATCACCACGCTGTCCTTCGGCGCGATCCACATCCTGTCGAGCAGCCCCGCCTCGGGGATCGCGGAGAAGATCCTCTATGTCGTGCAGGCCACCGCGCTCGGGCTGCTGTGCGGGGCGGCCCGGGCGCGAACGGGAGCGGTGTGGATGGCTGTGGGCGTACATACCTCGATCTACCTGAGCAGCGGCGCGTTCCCCACCCAAGAGATCAACTATGGGGTGCAGCTCGCCCTCCAGACCGCCGCTCTCGTCCTGACCGCCGTATTGGTGCTCACATTCCCGGCTGGCCGCGGCCGGGTGTCCGGTCCCGCGCGCGGTTCCGGACGCTTGCTCGACCCATCGGGCTGATCAAGCAACGGATGTCGCCTAGCCGCACCTGTACCCGCGGTCGTCCCAGCAGGAGTCAGCCGCGGCCACGCTGACCGACAAGCCCTCTCGTTGGCCTTCTGGAGAAGTGTCAGCGATCTCTTCGAAGGCGATCCCGATGAGCCGCCGGCCCACCTGGTCGACAAGCTGAAATTCCGTACAGCTTGGAGCGCAGGCCTGCGAGGCGGGCGACCACCCCGCCTCGACGAACGCCTTCCACAGCGCATCACGTCGAAGTTCCGGGCTCACCAGAACGGACAGGGCGGCACCGTTGTTGGCGGAGTCGCATCCGTTCCATTCGTCAACACTCACACGCTTGCCCGATGGCAGAACGGCCCCGATCGCCTTCAGATACAGAGCGTTCTCCCGGTTCGCCCGGTCTACGCATACCTGGCCGCCACCGTACATGCCCTCATAACCGGGGCTGCAGCCGATCAGGCCGCATGCCAAGACCATCAAGGCGCTCGCCGCGCAGAGCCTCCTGGATGGCCGAATCGAGCGACGCAACCCCATGGGGCAAAGTAGATCATCTGTCGAGGAGGCTGGCAAAGCGCTGCGCCCCGCGCCGATTCGCCGCACCAGGAAGAACTCGAAGAACGCTCGGGCGTCAGCGTGTCCACGATCCGCACGCCGCCGCGCACGCGGGCAGGCCGGAGAGGCGGGCATGATCACGGGTGACCGTGATCGTTGAGGTGGTCGTGGCCTGGGTGGCGTCGGGCCAGGGTACGTGCGCGGGCGGTGATCTCCTCGGCGGACACGGTGCCTAGGCCGACGAGCACATCCTGCAGTGCATCCAGCCAGTGCTGGTAGTAGTTCCAGTGCTCGTCCTTCTCCCAGGCTGAGATGCGGGCGATCAGAGCGGCCCGGAACTGCGGCCAGGTGAACACGCCCGCCTCGTACAGGGTGACGGCCATGCCGTATATCCCTACATAACGGGACATATACCCAAGCGGTCAGTGGGAGATGTGAAAGGTGAGCCGCCTTTCGGTCTCTCCGGCGGGAACGGTGTGAACGTAGCCGTGGGCTGTGCGGTAAGCGCCCGCGCCGCCGGTGATGGGGATGTCGATCGCGGGAGCGGGGGGCAGGTGGAGCAGGGCTTGTCCGGCGATCTGCCCGCGGGGCAGCGCGAAGGTGCCCACGCACTGGAGCTGGCTGGGGTCGATGTGGACATAGACGCACACGACGCTGTGGTCACCGATCTTCTTGCCGCCCTGGTACAGGTCTTCGGCGATGATGCGCTCGTCACCCAGACCGAGTCCCTTCTCGCCCAGGTCGAGGGATTGGGACTGGGTCTGCTTGGCGACCAACTGGATGATCTCCTGAGCGTCTCGCACGTTGTCGCCAAGGGCCGATGCCGATGCCAGCGGGGCGGTGGCCAGGCCGGCGGCCGCGATCAGGCAGCGTATGTAGATCTTGCGCATGGTGCGTCTCCTGACGCTGTTTCTGAGTGGATTTCCTTTTGCGCGGCGGCCGGTGATCGTTTGGTCGGCGCCCGGTTGAGCCCCTCGAACCACAGCCGTACCCGCGCACGGCTGTTGTTCACCGATGCGGCGGCCGGCGTAGCACGACGCCGACTGTGCGTGATCCGTTGCCTCTGACCTCTGGAGATCGACACACGGGGCTTCTAGATTCGGTCGCATGGGGATCGGGCTGACCGAGGAACACCGGGCGCTGGCCGCCTCCGTACGCGGGCAGGCCGAGCGGGACACCAGCCACCGGGCGCTGGCCGAGCAGGGAGTGCTCGGGCTGCACCTGCCCGAGGAGTACGGCGGTCAGGGCTACGGGCTACTGGAGCTGGCCGTGGCGCTGGAGGTGCTCGGTGAGCGGCGCGTGCCCGGCGCCTACCTGCCGACCGTGCTCGCCTCGGCGGTGCTGGCGCGGTCCCGGGGGCCGAAGGACCTGCTCGGCGGCCTCGCCGACGGGTCGCTCAGCGCGGCGGTGGCCCTGCACGGTACGGCCGACGGCGACGCGCTGCTCGCCCTGGGCTCCCCCGAGGCCGACGTCTTCCTGCTGCCGGTCGGGGACGGGGAGTGGTCGCTGTTCGAGTGGCAGGACGTCACCGCCGAGCCGTTCGAGAGCGTGGACCTCGATCGGGCCGTGTGCTCGATCGTGGGGTTCACCGGGACGCGGAAGCGGCCGCTCGGTGTCGTACCGGTGCGCGAGGTGGCCGCCGTGCTGCTGGGCGCGGACTCGTGCGGGGTGGCGGCGTGGGCCGTGGCGACGGCCGCCGAGTACGCCAAGGTGCGCGAGCAGTTCGGGCGGCCGATCGGGCAGTTCCAGGGGGTCAAGCACCGGGTGGCGGCGGCGCTGGTGGCGCTGGAGCAGGCACGCGCCGCCGTCTGGGACGCGGCCAGGGCCCTGGACGAGACGATCCCCGCCGCACCGGTCCTTGGTCGTAAGCGGGCCGCGAGCCGTACCGGACCGTGGATGGTCGACGATGAGGCGCGGCTGACGGTCGGGGTGGCGGCGGTCCTGGGGCCCGATGCGGCCGTACGGTGCGCCGCCGACGCGATCCAGATCCTCGGCGGCATCGGCTACACCTACGAGCACGACGCGCATCGCTACTACCGCCGGGCCCTGTCCGACAGGATGCTGGCCAACGATCCGGGCGTGTGGGCCGAGAAGGTGGCCGAGCTCGCCGCCGCGGGGGTGCGGCGGCGCATGGAGCCCGATCTGCCCGAGGAGGCGGCGAAGGTACGCGACACGATTTGGGCGGAGGCGGCGTCCCTGCGGGCGTTGGAGCGGGAAGCCAGGCTGGGGAGGTTCGCCCGGGAAGGGTGGATCATGCCCTACCTCCCGAAGCCGTGGGGCCGGGCGGCGTCACCGTTGGAGCAGGTGATCATCCACCAGGAGTTCCGCGACCTCGGCCGCCCGAACCTCGGCATAGCGGCGTGGGCCGTGCCGTCCATCGTCAAGTACGGCACCCCCGAGCAGGCCGAACGCTTCCTGCCCAGGACGCTCGCCGGCGAGATCGTGTGGTGCCAGCTCTTCAGCGAGCCGGGCGCGGGTTCCGACCTGGCCGGCCTGTCGACGAAGGCGACCCGGGTGGAGGGCGGCTGGTCCCTGACAGGCCAGAAGATCTGGACATCCATCGCCCAGTACGCACATTTCGGGATTTGTCTGGCTAGGACATCGCCCTCAAAACCCAAGCATGAGGGCATCACCTACTTCCTCGTGGACATGGCCACGCCGGGCATCACCATCCGGCCGCTCAAGGAGATCAACGGCGAGGAGATCTTCAACGAGGTGTTCCTGGAGGACGTGTTCGTACCCGATGACCTGGTGGTCGGCGACGTCGACGGCGGCTGGCGCGTGGCCCGCGACACGCTCTCCCACGAACGGGTGGCGCTCGGCGACTCCTGGGGCCCCGGCTCCCAGCACACCGACATGATCGAACTCGTCGGCAAGCTGCCCGACCTCCGGCAGTCCCAGCGCGAACAGGCGGGCCGCCTCTGGGCGGAGGGCCAGGCCATCTCGGCGCTCGGCCTGCGCGTGACACTCTCCCAGCTCTCGGGCACAGACGCGGGTACGGCCTCCAGCGTGCGCAAACTCCTCGGCATGCGCCACGCCCAAGCCGTCTCCGAGTACTGCTGGTCGCTCGACCCGTCGAACGCCCGCTGGTCACGGACGATCCTGACCACCAGGGCGTTCACCATCGGCGGCGGCACCGCCGAGGTCCAGCTGAACATCATCGCCGAACGCGCCCTGGGTCTACCCCGCGATCCCTAGCTTTTCGGATAGTACGGCGCCGCCAGGTGGGCGAACACGATGGTGTTGTCGCGATAGCTGTGGGCCTGCCGGTCAAAGGTCCCCCCGCAGGTCACCAGCCGCAGCCCGGGATAGTCGATCTTCCCGTACACCTTCTTGGCAGGGAAGCTCTTCTTCGGCGTGTGCTCGACCCGGTCCACCACGAACACGGCCACGGACCGGTCGGCCCGCAGCACCTGCACCTGCTCGCCGCGCTTGACGTCCTTGAGTCTCGCGAACACGGCCGGGCCGCTCTTGGTGTCGAGATGACCGGTGATCACGGCGGCGCCGCGCCCGCCGGGGACGGCGCCGTAGCGGTACCAGCCGGCCAGGTTCGGCGGGTCGAAGGGCGGGTTCTGGATCGCCCCGCCGGCGTCGAGGCCGAGCTCCATCAGCGGCGCCGACACGCCGATCGAGGGGATGTAGACGGCCGTGGGCCGCGCGGCCTTCATCGGTTTGGCGACCTTGTCGAGCGGCACGTCCAGGGACGGCAGGCTCGTGGCCTTGAGCGAATGGGGCACCTGGGGTCCGGCGGCCGCCACGGATTCGGGCACGCCGTCGCCGAGCATGCCGTTGATCCCGAACCCGATCAGCAGCACCCCGGCCAGCGACACCACACCCGCCCCGGCCCAGATCAGCTTCGAGCCAGCCACCGTCTCACCGCCCCGCTTCCCATGCCATCGGCCGCTTCAGCGTTGGGCGGCCCGCGCCATCCCCTCCACGCCCGTGTCACCGATGGGCGGCCTGCGCGATCCCTTCCGCGTCCGTGTCGCCCTTGCCGCGCCGCACGGCGAACCCGGTCAGCCCGGCCCCGGCCAGCAGTGCGACGCCACCCGCCGCGAACGGCCACACCGGCGGCTCAGGAACCAGCCCGCCGGCACCCGTCTCGGGATGGCCCTGCGGCATCCGGTGCTCTTCTTCGTCGGCCGGCTTCCACGGCCGGTCGGGCTTTTTCGAGGGCTCCGGCTCACCGGGCGGCGGCGACCACGAGTCGTCCGCCGTGGGCGCACTGGACCAGCTGTCGAGCGGGTTGGGAATGGGCAGGTCGGGCACTGCGAGCGACGGCTGGACCTCGCACGGCAGGATGGGCAGCAGGCACGTGGCACCCGCGTTCGGCTCGTCCTGCGTGGTGGCCGAAGCGGTTCCGATGCCCGCCGCCATGCTCACGCCCCCGACCACGAAGGCCACCAAGGCTCCGGCGGCTGCGAGACGTCGCGCTCTTGTCATTACAAGGCTCCCGAATCGGTTGTCACGCCCCGAGATTGAAAGAGAGCCTTGCGAATTATTAGACCAAGAGTCAAGTAATGTGACCGAAGTGAAATCAGTCACTTACTCTGTGTTGTCACGCGCCCAGAAAACCGCAGGAGCGACGTACAGGCAGTGACCGCAGCCCGAACGGGACCACGACCGCGCCCATCGCGCACATACCCGACCTCCGGCGGACAGGCGCCACTCATATCCGCCGGGTCAGTGAGCGGAAGCGGCTTCGCGATTGGTACTTGACGCACGATAGCAAGTACTTGCTATCGTGCGTCAAGTGAGTACGGGCGAGCACGTCGCGTTGGCCGGTGAGCTGGTCGGACTGATCGAGCGGAGGATCGTCGATCCGTTGGAGATCCTGTTCGGCTCGGACGAACAGGTGGGTCCGGTCAGGGGTCGATTGCGGATCGAGGCCGAAGTGTGGGCCGCGCAGTTGCTGGGACCCGACGACCGGCTCGCGGTTCATATGGCAGCGCGGCTGATCGCGGCGGTCTTTCCCGGAGACGGTCCGTTCGATCCACCCGACGACTGGTGGCGCACGGCCTTCGGCCGGACGGTGGCCAGACGTGTGGGCCACCCGGGCAAGACCGCGGTGCCGTTCGCCACGGCGGGGGCGATGCTGGGCATCACCCGACAGGGCGTTCACGACCTCGTCAAACGCGCGAAGCTCGACCGGCATCCCGACGGCGGGGTGACCACAGAATCCATCCACGAACGGCTGAACCAACCTCAGGAGCGTTATGCCGCACGACGTGACCATCACTGAACACGAAATACCCCTCGCCGCGCGGGACTTAGGCGGGGACGGCGCACCCGTGCTTCTTCTCCACGGGCTCGGCGGCACCCTGGAGGCCTGGGACGCGCTGGAACTTGGAGACCACCGGGCCGTCGCCATGGATCTGCGGGGCCACGGCCTGTCCGGCGATGGGCCATGGGAGTGGGAAAGAGTTCTGGACGACATCGAGGTCGTGGTGCGGCGTTTCGACCTCGGCAACCCGGCAATAGTCGGGCACTCGCTGGGCGGAATGCTCGCCGTACTTTGGGCCCGGCGCCATCCCGGATGCCCGGGCATCGTCAACCTGGACGGACTGCGATCCGCCGAGAACGACCCGGACAACTATCCGGGGATGGATCCGGCCGCGAGGGACCAGGAACTGGCGAAGCTCAAGGCCATGTTCGACGCGCAGGCCGCGAACATGGGCCAACCGCTGTCCGCCGAGTTCCAGGCGATGTTCCCCGCGAGGGCTCTCACCGAGAAGGACGGGCAAACCTACGCCCGGCCCAGCGCGGCACTCCTCGAAGCGGTGCGATACACGCCGGAGTTCCGCGACACGATTCCGCTGCTGCGTCAGGTCACCTGTGCCGCGCTGGTGGTGATCCCGACCCAGGACCCGCCGGGGCTGTCGGGCGGGGAATTGATGGAAGCCTTCCGAAGAGGGGTGCGCCGGGACCTCGCTGACGTGCCGTCCAATATTCAGGTCAAAGAGCTGGATGCCAGCCACAATATGCTCGCCGAGCAGCCGAAGGCGGTCGCCGCGCTCGTGACCGATTTCCTCACGGCCGATAGTCCGGGCAGCGCGTCGCGAGCGTGAATCCGCGGGCCTCCGGGAAGGCCGCCGTCTCGGGGGTGTCGACAGATCAGTCTTGCTCGCTGTCCCTGGCCTTGCTCGGCTGCACGCGCTTGGGCTCACCGGGCATCTTCGGGTAGTTGGGGGGATAGGGCATGTCGCCGCGTTCGTCGCTTTCGTAGCGGTCGAGCAGGGCTTCGAGCGAGTACGCCTGGTCGTCGATGGCGGCGTGGACGTCGCCCAGTTTGGCGAAGCGGGCCGGGACGGTGCGGATGTCGAAGTCGCGCGGGTCGGCGTCCGCCAGCTCGTCCCAGGTGAGCGGGGTGGAGACGGTGGCGTCCGGCCTGGCTCTGACGGAGTAGGCGCTGGCTATGGTGCGGTCGCGGGCGTTCTGGTTGAAGTCGATGAAGACCCGTTCGCCGCGCTCCTCCTTCCACCAGGCGGTCGTGACCAGGCCGGGGTCCCGCGCCTCGACGGCCCTGGCCAGGGCGATGCCCGCGTACCGTACCTGGACGAAGTCCCAGCGCGGCTCGATCCGCACGGCGATGTGTATGCCGCGATTGCCGGAGGTCTTCACGAACCCGGTCATCCCCAGCTCGTCCAGCACCTCGCGGGTCAGGAACGCGGCCTTCCGCGCGGCGTCGAACTCCAGGCCGGGCTGCGGATCGAGGTCGATGCGCAGCTCGTCGGGGTGCTCGGTGTCGGCGGCGCGCACCTGCCAGGGGTGGAAGTCGATGGTGCCGAGGTTGGCGCAGTAGGCGATGGCGGCCACCTCGGTGACGCGCAGGGAATCGGCCTTGCGCCCGCTGGGGAACGTGACGCTCACGGTCTCGAGCCAGTCGGGATGCTTGGGCGGCATCCGCTTCTGGTAGATCGCCGGGCTGTGCACCCCGTCGGGGTGACGTTTCAGGTTGGTCGGCCGATCCTTGAGCGCCCGCAAGGCGCCGTCGCCGACGCTCACGTAGTACTCGACCAGCTCGCGCTTGGTCGCCCCGATCTCCGGGAAGTACACCTTGTCGGGATTTGTGACCTTAACGGTCCGCTCCCCCACCTCAATCTCAACAAACGGTGACGCCATGCCCCCAACCTAACGCGCCTCCGCTGGAGATCGCCTGCGCGCCGTACCTCATTCTCTAGACGATCTTGTACGGCAAGCACGGTGAGCCCCACCCACCGCACGGGGCCGGCGCCTGTCCAGGGAAACGCTCCTCCGGTGGAAGTGGCCGACCGCCGTGACGTGACGGCACGACCACCCGCGTGGAATCCCCCTCAGCCCGCCATGGACGACGGAAGCAGACCTTCCGGGCTGCTCGACTTGATGGCGTCCAGCATGGTGTTCCACTCATCAGTTGAGAAGACGAGCACAGGGCTGGACGGATCCTTCGAGTCACGAACGCCTATGCGCCCATCGGCGAAATCAGCAACCTCTACGCAATTGCCGTTGAAGTTGCTGTACGTGCTCTTGACCCAGTGCGGGGCGCTCACTTTGGACGTCATTTCTTTCCTTATATGTATTTCGGAGGGCCGGTGGCCCGTCTGGCTAGTCGGCGAGCTTGGCCGCGGCTTCGCGGATCAGCCGGATCGACTCCTCTGGCCCGAGAGATGCTTGAATCAGATGTTGCATCATGCGGTTGTGCTGATGAGTCTCATCTTCCGCATAGATGAATGACCCACCAAGGAGCGACTCCGCGTACGTGACCTCCGGATGTACGAGACCACCTAATGATTCGTCGGGGCCGAAGCGGAGCTGTGTCAGAGATGCGGCCCCCAGGAGTGGATAGGGTTTGCTGAGCTCCAAAACTTGGATCGTGACATTGGGCAGTTTGGCCATTTTCACCAGATGGTCCAACTGAGACCGCATAAGAGCAGGTCCCCCCACGGGCCGAAGCAGGACCGCTTCATCGAAAATGGCGATGAGCTCTAATGGGTCGGGGCCGGTCAGTAGCTCCTGGCGTTGCGATCGAACCTGGCGCCGCAATCTTAATGCGCCCGGCGGGAGCGCGAAATGCTCTAGGCCGACGCTGTTAACGGCATCCATATAGGCATCAACTTGCAGCAATCCCGGCATGACCCCCATCTCCCAGTTCACCACGCTCTTGGCTTCGTGTTCGAGGCCGATGTACTGGATATAGGAATCGGGCAGCGCTTTGACGTGCTGATCCCACCAGTTGCGCTGCGTCGCTTGCCTGGCGAGCTGGATGAACGTGCCCTGCTCAGAACTTGGCACGCCGTAGTAATCGATCAGGGCCTGCACATCAGATGGGGACGGCCTGATCAGGGCCGATTCCATCCGAGAGAACTTCGCCGTGGACCACCCCAGGTCCTTCGCGACCGTGGGGCCGGTCAGTGCGGCGTCGGCCCGCAGGCGGCGAAGCTCTCCTGCCAGCAGTCGATGTCGCACTACGTTACTGATCCGATTCACAAAGCGGCCCTTCCCCGCCGATGGGCTTGGCAATCCTCTCCGAATGACTCGAGTTAACTTCCCCTGAACATGCCGGATGTACTTCCTGTGGAAATTGCACAGAGCTCCTCTGCGGAGCATCCTCAGAGTATCTCAGGGACCAGCCGGCACGCGGGAGGCAGCCAAGACAAAGCTCCGGAGTTTGTGCAGGCGCCCCCGCGCCGCAGTGACCAGCGGTTACACGATCAAGGCCGAGTCGGCGGATGCCCCCGCCAACCCGGCCTCACGGCAGATCCCACCCGGTACGAGACAGGACGTGCTCTGTGAGCGAGCCTAACAAACGCCCCTCCAAGAAGCTCAGCGCTTTACTCGACCGCCTGCTCTGGCGAAACGCCGACGCGTCCGCCAGTTCCGCAGGCCTGCGAATCGCGGAGGCGAGATGGTACAGACGGGTGTACCGCGACCCCCGCTTCGATCGGCTCCCCAGCCAACGCGCCATGGACCCACCTGACATCCCCGTTCCCGGCGGGCGCGTCCCGGCCCAACTGCCCTTTCGGCTCGGGTGAGGGCGGGCATCCCCGTAACCATCCGCATATTCCGGCGGCGACGGGATGGCGGGCGGTAGCGGGGCGGATCTGGCGCTGGCGGATGGAACTCGCCGCATCCGGGACCGCTGCCGTGGCCATCGACCTGCTCTCCGTAGCTCTGGGCTGGGGAACGACCATATGGGTGGTCACTGGAGCGGTCGCCGCGTGCCTGGGCACGCCGCCCATCCGCCTCGATCTCCTGCGCCGTGCCAGGTCACTTCTGGTCCGGCACCGCTTTCAAGGGCTCTGTCTGAGAACCTCGCTGCGCACGACCCACGGCCGGCTTCCGCTCGTCCTTCACACCACGCGTGCCGGAGCCGACGTGCTCATGCTCATCTGGTGCCGATCGGGGATGACCCTGGAGCTGTTCGAGAGCTACCGCGAAGAGATCAAGGTCGCCTGCTACGCCAAGGACGTCGGCATCACGGCCCATGCGCGATGGAGCCATGTCCTGGTTCTGGAGATCTTGTTCTGAGGGTCGGCATGCGGGCTTCCACGCGGGTGGCTGTGCCGTCACGTCACGGTGGCCGGCCACCTCCACCGGAGGAGCGTTCCCCTGGACAGGGCCCAGCCCCGTGCGGCGACTGGGGCCCACCGGGCTTGCCGTAAAGAAAAAATAGTCATGGGGTGAGGTGGTCCGGCCCGGAGCGGGCGCGGTGGCGGGACCGGCGCTCGACGGGACGGACCGAAAGATCACTCGCCACCGTTCCGGGCGCTGGCGCGCCACCCGGCCGGTCTTCGGATCGCCGGCGGCGCCAGCACGGGCGTGGGCTGTGCCGCGCAGGCGATCCGGCGAGTGACCTCACCTCTGGGCAGGAGGTGATGACACCCCCTTGTCGTCAAAGACGCAAATTGGCCCCAGAAGGGATGCTTCACCCGACGGAGATCTCTTTTTGCCGGATCTCGTACGCTGGAAGCATGGAAAAGGTGGTCAAGAGCGATGCCGAGTGGCGGATCCAGCTCTCTCCCGATGAGTTCCACGTGCTCAGGGAGGCGGGCACCGAGCGCCCGTTTACCGGCGAGTACGTCGACACCAAGACCGAGGGCGTCTACTCCTGCCGGGCGTGCGGGGCCGAGTTGTTCCGGTCGGACACGAAGTTCGAGTCGCACTGCGGGTGGCCGAGCTTCTTCCAGCCGTCGGAATCGGACGCGGTGCGGCTGATCGAGGACGCCAGCCACGGCATGGTGCGGACCGAGGTGCGTTGCGCGCGGTGCGACTCTCATCTGGGGCACGTCTTCCACGGCGAGGGGTACGCCACGCCCACGGACGACCGTTATTGCATCAATTCTGTGTCCTTGCGGCTCGAACCCAGCGCGTGAACGACCGGCGACACCGCGTATCGAGCGCGTGGAGCGGGTAAGTACTCCGCTGTGAATCTTGTTCATCTTCGTCACCGCTGGCACACGATCGAGGCCATCGGCCGCGTCGTGACCCAGCGGTGCGAAGTGTGCTTCAAGACCCGCACGCGCGTGCGCTAGCTCTCCCGGCGGCCAGGGACGAGCACGAGTTCGGTCACGTCCACGACTCGGGCGATCATGTCTATGACACGGCGAGGCGAGCGGTCATGTTCACGACGCTTCGAGGCGGGCGGTCATATCCACGACGTGGCGACGCGGGCGGTCAGGTCCAAAGCGCGGCGACGCGAGCGACGAGGGCGGCGCCCTGGGCGTAGCCGGCCTCGGCGCTGGCGCCCCGCACATCGGGGTCGAGAGGGTCGGCGCCGACCGCCGCCACGGACGCCTCGTCGGGCTCGATCACCTCGACCTTTCCGCCCGTCACCGCGGACTCGGAGCCGAGCTCGGGCATCGGGGCGAGGATGAGGATCCGGTCGTAACCGGAGGCGAGGTCGGCGTTGGTGATCGAGCGCATGCCGCCGTCGATGTACCGCACGCCGTCGATCGTCACCGGCGGCCAGACGCCCGGGATCGCGCAGCTCGCCGCGACAGCGTCGACCAGCGCCACGCCCGAACCGGGCCCGAACAGGGCGGGCTCGCCCGTGACCGCGTCCACGGCCACGATGACGAGGTCGCGCTCCGGCCAGGTGTGGACGGGCAGGCGCGCCTCGATCACCCGGCGGCGTTCGGGCTCACCGACGGTGTCCGCGGCCAGGGCCAGCGCGCCGAACCTGCGCCGCTGCTCGGCCGGGTCCTCCGTGCTCTCGTAGACCCCCTGCATGGTCGCCCACAGCTGGTCCATGGGGACGCCGCTCTGGAGCTCGGGAGCCTGGAGAGCGGGGTTGGTCTGGCGTTCGAGGAGGTCAGGCAGCGGCAGGCCGCTGGTGACCTGCGCGGCGACGGCGGATCCCGCCGAGGTGCCGATGACCTTGTCGGCGGAGGCGGCCACGTCCACTCCCCCGGCGGCCAGGCCGGCCAGCACGCCGGTGGTCCACGCGATCCCGGCGACCCCGCCGCCGCCCATCACCAGTGCCCGCTTGATCTCGCTCATATGAAGGCCTCTCGCTCGCTACCGAAGATGACGTAAGCCCCAACGAGCCGCGAGCCGATCGTCTTCCTGGTGGAGGTAGCCGGGCTACCCCAGGGGCTTCGTCACGCGACCGTCTCAATCCCTGCGGCGGTCTGTGGTGGCTGGGGCCCCACTTGAATCGGGTGCGGAGCCAGATGATCAGGGCGGCCAGGGTGACGGTGCCGAGGAAGATGTAGGCGCGTTTGATGCCCCTATGGATGTCAAGCGGCTGAAGCGGCGGCTTTGGTGCGTTGTGGGTTGCGGATCATCCGGTAGATGTCGCGGGCGATGTAGCGTTTGAGGCAGCGGATCGCTTCGCGGCGAGCCGGCCGGCCTTCTCGGCGAGCGTCCGTTCCTCGCGCGGCAGCTCGGTGACCGGCAGATGGGGAGCGCGGTGGTCCTCCGCCGATGTGGTCAATGCTGGTCCTTCCGTCGAGGAGAACTTGTGCGGTGCGAGGGGCGCGGGCGGCGTGCGGAAAGACATAGGACGCGCAGAGGCGACCGACAACCTGCCTCGCGCGTGTGCAACGTTCTACTCCGCACTTTAGGAAGCGCACCAAATCGGTGTCAACCGGGCTCCGCCAGTCGCGCGGACAACGCGTTGGGGGCGTCTCTGTAGCATGTGCCGCGTGGAGAACCATTCCGAGATCCGCAGGGTGACGATCCAGGATGTCGCCAGGGAGACAGGGGTCTCGGTCTCGGCCGTCTCCAAGGTGGTGCGTGACGCCTACGGTGTGAGCCCGCAGATGCGCGAGAAGGTCTCCGAGGCGATCGAGAGGCTGGGCTATCGGCCGCACACAGGGGCGCGCGCCATGCGGGGCCGCTCCTACACGATCGGGGTCATGGTCGCGGAGCTGTCGGCGCCCTTCCAGCCGGAGATCGTCGAGGGTATCAGCGAAGAACTGGAGAGCACCCCATACCAGGAGGTCCTCGTCACCGGCCTGGCCCCCGACCGTCAGCTTCGCAGGATCGAGGCGCTCATCGACCGGCAGGTCGATGGGCTCATCCTCATCACGCCCTGGATGAGCACGCCCTGGCTGGAGGCACTCGGGGCCAAGCTGCCCACCGTGGTGATCGCCCGCCACGGCGGCGCGGACAACTTCGACACCATCGTGGACGACGACCATCTGGGCGCGCGTCTGATGGTCGATCACCTGGTCGGCCTGGGTCATCGGCGGATCGTGCACGTCAGCCACCCATCGGGCGGTCTGACCCGGCCGCACGTGCTCTCGCACACCGCACGCTGCGACGGCTACGCCGAGGCCATGAAGCGCCATGGGCTGGAGCCCGACATCATCGAGACCGCCTACTCCGAACCGGGCGGATACGACGCGGCGGTGCAGGCCCTCACCAGGCCCGAGCCGCCGACCGCGATCTTCGCGGGCGCGGATATCGCGGCGCTGGGCGTCCTGCGCGCTGCCGAGGAGCGGAATCTCCAGGTCCCGCAGGATCTCACGGTCACCGGGTACGACAACATCTACGTCTCCACCATCGGCCGGGTCTCGCTCACGACGGTCGACCAGTCGGGCCGGCTCACCGGGGCGAAAAGCGCGAGGATGCTGCTCGAAAGACTGGAAGGCCGCACCAGGCCCGTGCACTACGTCATCGTGCCGCGCCTCGTTCCGCGCGGCACCAGCGCGCCCCCGCCTGTCAGGCCTTGAGCCAAGGATTTGACACGTCTTGGTGGACGATTCTACGCTCCGGCGTAGAACGTTACACATCGGTACCAGACCGGTCCTGGGCGGGCCCCGGATGATTCGGCATCGGGCCGCGCCATCCACTTGAGGAAGACCAGGAATGTCCGCCTTCCGGGACCTGTTTCGCGTGCCGTCGTTCGCATGGCTGTTCGGCACCTCCATCATCGGCCGTTTCCCTCAGGGCATGGTCGGGCTCGCGCTGATGATGCTCATCACCCAGACGTCGAGCTATGCGGTCTTCAGCGCGGTTTCGGCGGCCACGACAGCCGGGGCGTTCATCGCGGGTCCCGCGCTGAGCCGGCTGGCCGACGCCAGAGGGCATCGCCGGGTGCTGCAGATCAGCGCGGTTCTCCACGCCGGCGGGACGTGCGCCCTTGCGCTGGTGCCGCACGACCCGCCGCTGCTCATCGCGGTCGCCTTCCTGGTCGGAGTGTCGGCACCGCCCTTGACCGCCTCGCTCCGAGCCGTGCTGCCCGTCCTGGTCGGCCCGGACAGGCGACGGAGCGCCTACGCGATGGAGGCGACGGCGCAGGAGATCACGTTCGTCCTCGGCCCTCCCGTCGCGGCGCTCGCCTCCTCCCTGGGAGGCCCCCGCCTGGCCATCTTCGTGGCAGCGGCGTTCGTCCTCGCCGGAACCGTCGGCTATGCCCGGGATCGCAACGCCGAGCTGTCCCGGCCGCCCGCCGACAGGCCGCGAGAGGAACGGGCCGGGTTGGGCGCGGTCCTGCGAATACCGGGTCTGGCCAGGCTGCTGGGCGGCACCGCGCTGCTGACCTGCGCGCTGGCCGCACAGGTCCTGGGGGTCGCCGCGCTGGTCAGCGGGGCGAGCGTCTCAGCCGACGCGGGCCTCGTCATGGCCGTCGGCAGTCTCGGATCGCTGGTGGGTGGACTGCTCTACGGGTCGGTTCGCCGCCGCGCGATCCAACCGCGACACCTGCTGCTGCTCGTGTCGACGGGCCTCTTCGTCCTGGCCTTGGCGCCTGACACGGGCGTGCTCAGCGTGGTGCTGTTTCTCTGGGGCGGCACCGTCGCGCCGACCATGTCCAGACTGTTCGAACGGCTGTCGGAGCTCGTTCCCGCCGGATCCGCCACGGAGGCGTTCGGCTGGATGGGCAGCGCACTGGCGATCGGAAACGCCGTGGGGACCTTGTTCGCGGGGCTGCTGGTCGACGGCTTCGGTTCGCATGCCGCCCTGCCGGCCGCCGCCGTCATCGCACTCCTGGGCGCGCTCGTCGTGCCTCCTGGCGGAGAACGGCCGGCGTGACGGCAACGTCCAACCCTGCCGGAGAGAACGTTCTACGCTCGGGTAGGCTCCCTTCGTGACCCAACCCGAGACCCGGCGTGTGACGATCCAGGATGTCGCGAAAGCGGCCGGGGTCTCCATGTCCGCCGTCTCGAAGGTACTCCGCCAGGCCTACGGGGTCAGTCCACAGATGCGGCAGAAGGTCACCGAGGCCATCGAGAGGCTCGGCTACCGCCCGCACGCGGGGGCGCGGGCGATGCGGGGGCGCTCTTTCACGATCGGCGTGCTGATCGCGGACCTGGGCTCCCCTTTTCAGCTGGAGATCTCCGCGGGGATCGGGGCGGAGTTGGAGCCCAGCCCCTATCAGGAGATCCTCATCGGAGCGAGCCCATCCGAGGCACGACAGCGCGGCAGCGTGGAGGCGCTCATCGACCGGCAGGTCGATGGCCTCATCCTGGTCGCCCCTTGGGTGGAGACCTCCTGGCTGGAGGCCTTAGGTGCGAAGATCCCCACGGTCGTCATCGCCCGGCACGGCGGCGGGGACAACTTCGACACCATCGTGGACGACGACTACGAGGGCGCGCGGCTGATGGTCAACCATCTCGTGGGGCTCGGTCACCGCCGGATCGTCCATACCGGTCACTCCGCTCTCGGCCTGACGCCGCCGCACGTGCTGGCGCACACTGCACGACGCGAAGGCTATGTCGCCGCGATGAGGAGACACGGGCTCGTCCCGGACGTGATCGAGACCTCCTATTCCGAGGAGGGCGGCCACGAGGCGGCACTGCTGGCGCTGGCCGGGCCGGAACCGCCCACGGCGGTGTTCGCCGGCGCGGACATCGCAGCGCTCGGCGTCCTGCGTGCCGCCGAGGAGCGAGGTCTGACCGTGCCGGACCGACTTTCGGTGACCGGATATGACAACACCTTCATCTCCACGATCGGTCGTGTCGCTCTGACGACCATCGATCAGTCGGGGCGCCATACCGGTTCGATCAGCGCCCGTCTTCTGCTGGAGCGCATCGACGGCCGCCCTAGGCCGGTGCACTACATCATCGCGCCGAGGCTCATCCCCCGCGCCACCAGCGGTCCCGCTCCCGCCGAGCGCTGATCGTCCACGCTCGTCTGGCAAGAGAATTTGAGGCAACGTTCTACGAGAAGTCGCCTCTGTCTTTTCTTAATAGTTACTACCAGGTTTCATGCGCACTCTTGACGGGCTGCAAGGCGGCTCCCTACAGTCCTCGGCGTAGAACGTTGCACATGCCGAAGCATTCAAGTCCTCTTGATCGCCTCCTGCTCCCGCAGACCGAGTGCCCACTTCGGCGGCAGCCTGAAGGAGTCCCCCTATGCGACGTAACAAGCCAGCACTCATCGCCTCGGCATCGGCACTCGCCGTCCTGCTGGCCGGGTGCACCGGAGAGTCGGCGACAAGCACCGGCCCTGCCGGCGGCGGCACCACCAAGACGGCCAAGGACACGCTCACGCTGGGCATGTCGGCCGACATCCAGGGCTGGGACCCGTCGAACCAGCCGAGTTACCAGGGCTGGGCGGGGGAGGCCGCGTGGGACACCCTCGTCAAGTGTGACGCCTTCGGCAAGCCCGAGGCCGACATCGCCGACAAGTGGTCGATCACTGAGGACAACAAGTCGTTCACGGCGCACATCCGGGAGGGCATGAAGTTCTCCGACGGGACGCCGGTCGACTCCGCCGCCGTCGAGGCCACATTCAAGTACATAAGCGCTCACGGCGGAGCCCAGGCCGACTATGAGGGCATCAAGTTCGACACCCCCGATCCGCAGAACATCACGATCACCTGGCCGGAGCCGCAGCCGATGATCGTCACCCGGGTCTGCAACCCGAAGGTCACGACCAAGGCGATCCTGGACTCCGGGAAGGTGAATGACACCCCGGTCGGCTCGGGCCCCTACGTCCTCGACACGGCCGGCACCACGCGCGGCTCGGTGTACGCGTTCACCAAGAACGACCAGCACTGGAACGCGGCCAATTACCCGTACAAGAAGCTCGTCGTCAAGGTCATCGAGAGCGAGACCGCCACCGTCAGCGCGCTCAAGACCAAGCAGATCGACGGGGCTCTGATCACCCCGCAGAGCTACAACGAGATCACGGCATCGGGCCTGAAGGTGCAGATGATGCAGGGTCAGACGACCCGCCTGCTGCTCACCGACCATCTGGGCAAGAAGATCCCGGCTCTCGGCGACGTGCGGGTGCGCCGGGCGATCAACATGGTGTTCGACCGCGAGGCCATGGTGAAGAACCTCTACCAAGGCCACGGCAAGCCGTCGTACCAGATCTTCCGCCCGGGCAGCGACGCCTACATCGAGGGCTTGCAGGACCCCTACCCGTTCGACGTCGCCAAGGCCAAAGCGCTCATGGCCGAGGCCGGCTACGAGAAGGGCTTCGCGCTGGAGCTGCCGACGATGGCGGGCCAGAACCACGAGAAGCTGATGCCGTACGTGACGCAGCAGCTCGCCCAGCTCAACATCACCGTCAAGCAGGTTCCGCTGTCCGGCGCGAACGCGATCGGCGACCTGCTCAGCGGCACCTACCCGGTGGTGTTCTGGCAGCTCGGCAACCTCGGCCAGTCGCTGCAGGACATCGACGTCGTGGTCCGCTCGTCCGGCTACTGGAACCTCATGCACCAGCCCGACGCCACCGTGGACAAGCACTGGAAGCAGATCGTCACCGGCGACGCGGCCCAGAAGAAGGCCGCCCAGCAGGAGATCAACCGGTACATCATCGACCAGGCCTGGTTCGCCCCGATGGTCAACCCGGACGGCTTCTACGCGCACAGCCCCGACGTCACCGTCGACAAGGTCTCCGACGTCGAGGCGCTGACCCCGAAGCTGCGCGACTTCAAGTAGCCGGGAGAACACACAGATGGCACTCACGCTGCTCAAGAACCTCGTACGCTCGCTCGCCGTACTGCTGGTGGTCACCTTCGCCACCTTCTCTCTCACGTTCGGCAACGGACCGGGTATCGCGCGGGCGGTGCTCGGGATGAACGCCAGACCCGAGGACGTCCAGCGTGAGGTCATCGCCCTGGGACTCGACCAGCCGCTCCTCGTTCAGTACGGGAACTGGCTGAAGGGGGCACTCTCCGGTGACCTCGGCGCGTCGTTCTACACGGGGCAGACCGTGACGAACGCCCTCTCGTCCAGGGTGCCGGTGACGCTCGCCATCGTGGTCATCACCCTCGTCCTGACGGCCGCGCTCAGCGTGCTCCTCGGTGTCACCGCGGCCGTCAAGGGCGGATGGGTGGACCGGGTGCTGCAGTTCCTGTCGGTGCTGGGCACCGCCGTGCCGGCGTTCATCGTGGCCATCGTCCTGGTCTTCGCCTTCGCCATCGCCTGGCGGGTGCTGCCGGCCACCGGATATGTCTCGCCCGAGATCAGCCTCTCCGGCTGGCTGGCGTCCGTGACGCTGCCGGTCGTCGCGCTGCTGATCGGGTCGATGGCCAGCGCCGCCGCGCAGTTCCGCACGGCGGTGCTGGACACGCTGAGCCGCGACTACGTCCGCACGCTGCGGGCGCGCGGCATCAGCGAGCGGCACGTCATCTTCCGGCACGTGCTGCGCAACTCGGCCGCTCCCGGTCTGACGGTGCTCAGCCTGACGACCTTCAGCCTGCTGGGCGGCGCGGTCTTCATCGAGCAGGTGTTCGCCCTGCCGGGCATGGGCCAGCTCGCCAACCAGTCGGCCCAGATCAACGACGTGCCCATGGTCATGGGCACCGTACTCGTCACCATCGTGATCGTCCTGGTCGTCAATTTTCTCGGCGATCTGGCTACGACGGTCCTGAACCCGAAGGCGAGGACCCGATGACCGAGAACCCCCGGCGCGGAGTGCTCGTCCGCCTTCTGCGCAACCCGCAGGGCGCCATCTGCCTGGTCTACCTGCTGCTCGTCGTCCTGGTCGCCGTCACGAGCCCGTGGCTGGCCCCGACGGGCCCGTCGGTCACCGAGCTCGACGCCACCAGCGCCCCGCCGTTCACCGCCGGACACCTGCTCGGCGGCGACGGCGCGGGCCGCGACATCCTGTCCCGGCTGATGTGGGGCTCACGCCAGACCGTGCTCGCCTGCCTCATCATCCTGGCGGTGTCGGTGGTGACCGGTGTCCTCTCCGGCCTGGCGGCGGGCTTCTACCGGGGGCGCTTCGAGGCGGGCGCGAGTTTCGTGGCCGACGTGATCATGTCGCTGCCGGGCGTCGTCCTGCTGATCGCCCTCTACGCCCTCACCGGCCCGAACATCCCGGTCGCCATGGCCGCGTTCGGGCTGATCCTCGCGCCCACGTACTACCGCCTCGTCCGCAGCGTCGTGCTGGGGGTTCGCAACGAGCTGTACGTGGACGCGGCGCGCGTGGTCGGCTTGCCCGACCTGCGCATCGTCGGCCGGCACGTGCTGTGGGCGGTGCGCGCGCCGGTGATCATCCAGAGCTCGTTCGTGCTCGCGTCCGGCATCGGGATCGAGGCCGGGATCTCGTTCCTCGGGCTCGGCGACCCCGCCGCGGCGTCGTGGGGCATCGTGCTGCAGGAGTCGTTCAACGGCATCTACAACAATCCCACGGCCGTCGTGTGGCCCGCGCTCGTCATCAGCCTCACCATCCTGGCGCTGGTCCTGCTCGGCAACGCGCTCAGCGACGTCCTGCAGGCCTCGGCCCGCAGCAAGCCGCTGTCTCCGCGGGCCCGGCGCGCGGTGCTGAAGGCGGCGCGGCGCGAGGAGGTGGAGGAGGACTCCATCCTGGTGGGCAGCTCCGACGACGTCGTGCTGTCCATCCGCGCCCTGCGGGTCGCCTACCCGGTGGGCGGCGAGATCCGCGAGGTCGTCCACGGTGTCGATCTGGACGTGCGGCGCGGGGAGATCCACGGCCTGGTCGGCGAGTCGGGGTCGGGCAAGTCCCAGGTCGCCTTCTCCACGCTCGGCATCCTGCCGCGCGAGGCGCTCATCCTTGGCGGCAGCGTGCTGCTCGGCGGCGACGACCTGCTGGAGGACGGGGTGAAGATGCGCGCGGCCCGCGGGCGGCGCATCGCGTACGTCCCGCAGGAGCCCATGTCGAATCTGGACCCGTCATTCACCATCGGCAAGCAGCTCGCCTACGGCCTGCGGGCGGTGACCTCGCTGAGTGCGCAGCAGGCGCGGGAGCGGCTCGTGGAGCTGCTCACCCGCGTCGGCATCAACGATCCGGGGCGCGTCATGGGTCTGTACCCGCACGAGATCTCGGGCGGCATGGCGCAGCGAGTGCTCATCTGCGGTGCCGTCGCCGCCGACCCGGACGTCATCGTCGCCGACGAGCCCACCACCGCCCTCGACGTCACGGTTCAGGCGGAGGTCCTGGAGCTGCTGCGCGAGCTCAGCCGCGAGCGTGGCCTGGCCATGATCCTGGTGACGCACAATCTCGGGGTCGTGGCCGACCTGTGTGACGTCGTGAGCGTGATGAAGGAAGGCCGCATCGTCGAGCGGGCCGATGTCGAGACGCTCTTCGAGTCGCCGCGGGAGGCGTACACGAAGGAGCTGCTGTCCTCCTCGCGCAGTGTCGAGCTGATGGAGATCCAACCATGACGCAACCCCTGCTGCAGGTCCGTGACCTGGTGGTCCGATTCGGCGGGCGCGGCAAGAGCGCGACCACCGTCATCGACGGTGTCTCCTTCGACCTGGCGTCCGGGGAGACGCTCAGCCTCGTTGGCGAGTCCGGGTCCGGCAAGACCACGATCGGCCGCGCCATTCTGGGCCTCGCCCCGGTCACCTCGGGGAGCATCGGCTTTCGCGGGCAGACCATCAGCGGTGTGTCCCGGGCGCGCCGCCGCGAGCTGGCCCGCGACCTTCAGGTGGTCTTCCAGGACCCCTACTCCTCGCTCAACCCGTCCATGACGGTCGGGGACATCCTGGTCGAGCCGCTCGCCGCCGCCGGCGTCGCGGGCGGTCGTGCCCGGGTCCGGGAGTTGCTGGACGCGGTCGGTCTGCCCACGGATGCCGCCGCCAGGTATCCGCGAGAGTTCTCCGGCGGGCAACGACAGCGGGTGGCCATTGCCCGCGCGCTCGCCCTCGACCCGGCGGTGATCGTCTGCGACGAGCCGACGAGCGCGCTGGACGTCACCACCCAGGCTCGTGTCCTGCGGCTGTTCAAGGACATCCAGCAGGCGACCGGTGTGGCCTACCTGTTCATCAGTCATGACCTGGGCGTGGTCAACCAGATCAGCGACCGGATCGCGGTCCTGCACCACGGGAAGATCGTGGAAATCGGTGACGCGCGCCAGGTGGCCACCGCACCGCGGCACGAGTACACGCGCCGGTTGCACATGGCCGCGCCGGTCGCCGACCCGGCCAAGCAGCGCGAACGGCGCGAGCTGCGCCAAGCCCTGCCGGCTGAGGGCCGGTCCTGACGCTTCACGTACATTATGGAGTTTTGCATGACTTTGTCCGCTGCACCCAGCGCGCCGCGCTTCGAGCACCGCACCGAGCCCGGGCCGGCGCTCGGGATGGGCACGCCGGTCCCTCGATTGTCCTGGACCGTCCCGCACGCCGGCGAGGGCTGGGAGCAGACGGCGTATGAGGTGGAGATCACCCGAGGAAGAACTCGCGAGCCCCATCTGGTGCAGAGCCGGGAGCAGGTACTGGTCCCGTGGCCGGCGCCGCCGCTCGCCTCCCGTGAGGCCGCCGAGGCCAGGGTGCGGGTGGCGCACGGGGAGGACTGGAGCCCTTGGAGCGAGCCTGCCACCGTCGAAGCGGGCCTGCTGCACCCGTCCGATTGGACGGCCCGCTTCATCAGCCCCGCCGAGATCGGCGCCATGGACGGCAGGGCTCCCCTCCTGTACGGCCTGGTGGACGTGCCGGGCCCGGTGCGCAGTGCCCGGCTGTACGCCACCGCCCACGGCATCTACTCGCCGTCGATCAACGGGCGCCGCGTGGACGACACGGTCCTCGCCCCGGGCTGGACGTCGTACCGGCACCGGCTGCGCTACCACGTCTACGACGTCACCGACCTGGTCCGGCCCGGCGAGAACGTGCTGGAGGTGCTGCTCGGCAACGGCTGGTATCGCGGCCGGCTCGGCTACCTCAACGATCGCGCCGTCTACGGCGACCGGCTCGCCCTGCTCGCCCAGCTCGAGATCACCACCACCGACGGTGCCGTGCACGTCCTGGCGACGGATGGCGCCTGGCGCGCCCGCGAGAGCGAGGTCCTGGCCGACGACCTGTACGACGGGCAGTCCACCGACCTGCGCCTGCGCGGCGCGCCCGGCCCGGTGAGCGGCGTGGAGGTGATCGAGGCGGACCTGTCGACGCTCGTCGCCCCCGACGGCCCGCCCATCCGGCCGACCGGTGTACTGCCGGCACAGCGGGTGTGGACCTCACCGTCCGGCATGACGCTCGTCGACTTCGGGCAGAACGCGGTCGGCTGGGTCCGGCTCCGCACGCGCGGCCTGACGGAGGGCACCACGGTCGTGATCCGGCACGCCGAGGTGCTGGAGGACGACGAGTTGGGCACGCGCCCGCTGCGCACGGCCCGCGCCACCGACATGTGGGTGCTGTCCGGCCGCGACGAGGTGCTCGAACCGTCGCTGACGCTGCACGGCTTCCGCTACGCCGAGGTCACCGGCGTGCCGGACCTGCGCGCCGAAGACCTCGAACTGGTCGTCGTCGGCTCGGATCTGCGTCGCACCGGATGGTTCTCCTCCTCACACGAGGAACTCGACCAGTTGCACGAGAACGTGGTGTGGAGCACCCGCGGCAACTTCGTCGATCTGCCCACGGACTGCCCGCAACGCGACGAGCGCCTCGGCTGGACCGGCGACATCCAGGTGTTCGGCCCTACCGCGACCTTTCTCTACAACGCCACCGGCCTGCTGCGCTCGTGGCTGGCCGACCTCGCCGCCGAGCAGCGCCCGGACGGTTCGGTGCCGCACGTCGTCCCAGGTTTCAGGGACGACGCGGCGTCAGCGGTGCCGGCGGCCGCCTGGGGTGACGCCGCCACGATCCTGCCCTGGACGCTCTACCAGCGCACCGGAGACCTCGAACTCCTGGAACGTCAACTGCCGAGCATGCGCGCCTGGGTCGACAAGGTCACGGCACTGGCCGGCCCGGGCCGGATCTGGCGGGGCGGCTTCCAGTTCGGCGACTGGCTCGACCCCACCGCGCCCCCAGAGGAGCCGGGCCGCGCCAAGGCTGACCCCGACGTGGTGGCGACCGCCCATTTCGCCCGCTCCTCATGGATCGTCGCCGAAACGGCGCGGCTGCTCGGACGCGCGGACGAAGCGGACAAGTATCAGGCTCTCACCCAGGAGGTGCGCGACGCCTTCGCCCGGACGTTCGTGACACCGGCGGGGCGGGTGCTGTCCGATGCCCAGACCGTGTACGCGCTGGCCATCGAGTGGGACCTGCTGCCCACGCAGGCCCAGCGCGAGGAGGCCGGTCGCCGGCTGGCCGACCTCGTGCGGGCCGGCGGTTTCCGGATCGCCACAGGCTTCGTCGGCACTCCGCTGGTATGCGACGCGCTCACCAGCACCGGCCATCTCGACCTCGCCTACCGGCTGCTCCTTCAGACGCAGTGCCCGTCCTGGCTGTACCCCGTCACCATGGGCGCGACCACGATCTGGGAGCGCTGGGACAGCATGCGGCCCGACGGCGGCATCAACCCGGGCGAGATGACCTCCTTCAACCACTACGCCCTGGGCGCCGTGGCCGACTGGCTGCACCGCACCGTCGCCGGTCTCGCGCCCGCGTCCCCGGGCTACCGGCGGCTGCTCATCCGGCCCCGGCCGACCGCGGCGCTCACCCGCGCCGCCGCCCGCCACGCCACCCCTTACGGGGAGGCGTCGGTGTCGTGGGAACGCTCCGGCGGCAGCATTCGCCTCACGGTCGCCGTCCCCGCCGGAGCATCCGCCGAGGTCCACGTCCCAGGGGCGGACGCTCCCGTGCACGTCGGCCACGGCGAGCACCACTGGACGGTCGCCGATCCCATCACGGACGAGGATCGCCACTGGACCGGCGCGACGGTCAGGGACCTGCTCGACGACCCGCGGACCTGGGCCGCGGTGGCCCAAGCCGCCGTCACCGCGGGCATCACCCCCAGGGGCGACGCCCAGGCCGCCGAAAAGCTGGCCGCCTACCTCGACTCCCCCGCGACGCGGGTGGCCCACGCCCTGGCACCTGAAGATCACCTGCCGCGGGCGCGGGAGCTGCACCTCCGCATCGCGGACATTCTCGGCGACACGAAAGACCGACGATGACCTCTCAGGGACACCTCGACCCGACGCTGCCGGCCGACGACCGGTGGCTGGAAGGCTCCTTCGACGTCGGAGGCGAGGCACGCACGCTGAAGAGCGCCGAGCGGTCGTTCCTGTCCGAGGTGACCCTCGGGTGAAGGGCTCCACCACGCCGATCGTTGCGGGCTTCTACCCCGACCCGACCGTGTGCCGCGTCGGCGACGACTATTACCTGGCGCATTCGAGCTTCGAGTACTTCCCCGGCGTGCCGATCTGGCACAGCCGCGATCTGCTGCGCTGGACGCAGCTCGGCCACGTCCTGACCCGCCGCAGCCAGTTCGCCCGCGGTGACGGGCGCTCGTCCGGCGGGATCTACGCGGGCACGCTGCGCCATCACGGCGGGCGCTTCTGGTACGTCACCACGAACGTCGGCGACCACGACGGCGGCCAGCTCATCATTCAGGCCGACGACCCCGCCGGGCCGTGGAGCGACCCGGTGCGCGTCCCCCAGGCCATCGGCATCGACCCGGACCTGGCCTGGGACGACGCCGGGCAGTGCTACCTGACGTGGAAGGCGCTGAGCTTCAGCGAGGGCGAGGGCGGCATCATGCAGGCCCGCCTCGACCTCGCCACCGGCCGGCTCCACGAACCGGCCTACCCGGTGTGGCAGGGCAGCGGGCTGAGCGCCGCCGAAGGCCCGCACCTGTACGAGGTGGACGGCCTCTGGTACCTGCTCCTCGCAGAGGGCGGCACCGAGCGGGGGCACGCCGTCACGGTCGCCCGCGGCCCGCACCCCTCCGGCCCCTTCGAGGGCTGCCCGGCCAACCCGATCCTCAGCCACCGCAGCACGATCCACCCGACGCAGAACACCGGCCACGCCGATCTGGTGCGCGCGCCGGACGGCGGCTGGGCGGCCGTCTACCTGGGCGCCCGGCCGCGCGGCTCGACGCCCGGCTTCCACGTGCTGGGTCGAGAGACGTTCCTCGCGGGCGTGAACTGGGTGGGCGGCTGGCCGGTGTTCGACGAGGACCGCTACGACGTCCCTTCGGCGAACACCGCGTTCACCGACCGCTTCGACCGTCCCGCGCTCGACCCGCGCTGGGTGGTGCCGGGCGGCGAACCAGCCGTGACCGTCACCGCCGACGGCCTGCGCATCGCCGAGGGATTGTTGTGCACCCGGGTCCGGGACCTGCGCTGGTCGGCCGAGGCGACGCTGGAGGGCTCGGGCCGATTCCTGCTGCGCCTGGATCACCGGCACCGCTATGGGCTGGCCCGCTACGGTGATCGCGTCGAGGCCAGTGCCCGCGTGGGCGACCTCGACGTCGTGCTCGCGACAGCCTTCGTCCCGGACGGCCCCGTCGTGCTACGCATCGAGGCGGCGCCGCCGGCATCGCCCACCGTACCCCTCGGTGACGCGGGCCCGGACGAGATCGTGCTCTCCGTCGGCCGGCCGGACGGCGTGCGGGATCTCGCCTGGTTGGACGGGCGCTACCTGTCCACCGAGGTCGCCTCCGGGTTCACCGGACGCATGCTCGCTCTGGGCTCCACCACCGTCCCGGCGCACGTGCGCTCGGTGACCTACCGCCCGCAGGCGTAGGAGCCCGCCAGCCCACCCCCCAAGGAGTTCGCATGACCCTGCGTTTCGTGGCCACCGGCCTCGTCCTCGCCTTGAGCCCGGTCCTCGTCCCCGCACAGCCCGCCATCGCAGCGGCGGACTGCGCCGCTTCCCAGCCAGGAGGGCCGATCCAAGTGACGCCGGACTGCGTGGACCCGCTCTACGCCAAGCCCATGATCGACGCCGAGCGGGACCTCACCACCCCCGTGGCACACCGCCGGGTGTCGGGGCACTTCGAGGGCACGGACGTGAAGTTCACGATCTACCTGCCGCCGGCCGCCCAGTGGCAGGGCCGCTTCTTCCAGTACACCTATCCCCTGTCGGACGAGAACGCCCTGGACCGCGTCATCTCCTTCGGCGCCGCCAGCGGCGGGTACACCGTCGCGACCAGCGGGACCCAGGGGTACCGACATGCCGCCGCCGCGGCGAAATTCGCCGAGACCGTGGCCGCCGCCTACTACCGCTCCGGCTCCCGGCGCATCTACGGCTACCTCTATGGCCCGTCCGGCGGTTCCTTCCAGACCGTCGGCGCGATCGAGAACACCACGGGCGTCTGGGACGGCGCAGTCCCGATCGTCCTGGGCGTCCCCATGTCCATCCCGGCCAACTTCTTCATCCGCGCGCAGGCCCGCATGGTGCTGCGGGATGTGGCCGACCGAATCGCGGACGCGGTCCACCCCGGCGGCTCCGGCGACCCGTACGCCGGGCTGACGGCGGTTCAGGCGGCGATGCTGCGCGAGGTGACAAGCCTCGGCGTCCCGCTGCAGGCGTGGGAGGACCCGGACTACGTGCTGGGGCTGTCCACCGCGGACGGGCTGCTCGGCTTCGGTGCCGTGATCCGCCGGTTCGACCCGTCCTACGTCACCGACTTCTGGTCCAAGCCCGGCTATCTGGGCACCGAGCAGTCGCCGCTCGGCGACCTCGTCCGCGCCGAACTGATCGACGCCACACCGGCCATCACCCAAGTGCGAGCCACCGCCGACGGGACACCCACCGCCGTCACGCTGTCCGGCCTGCCCACCCTGACCGGCACCCTCGGGCTGGACTTCACCGTCCCGGGAATCGGCGGCTTGATCGGCACCCTCGATCCCTCCACCGGCGTCCTGACTCTGAGCAGCGGGAACTCCGCCGCGGTGCTCGCGGCGCTCAAGACCGACGTGCAGATCCGCGTCGACAACCGCTGGTTCGTCGCGCTGCCGTCGTACTACCGCCACCAGGTCCCGCCCGCCGGCCAGGGCTACACCATCTACGACGTGCTTCGTGGCCCTGACGGGCAGCCGCTCTACCCGCAGCGGCCCATGCTCATCGGCCCGATGATCGCGCAGAGCACCGCCGGCGGCGGCACCTTCACCGGCAAGATCAACACCAAGGTCATCGTGGTGGACAACCTCGTCGACACCGACGCCTACCCGTGGCACGCGGACTGGTACGCCAAGCAGGTGCGCACGGCGCTCGGTGACCAGGCGTTCGACGGCGCCTTCCGGCTCTACTACAACGACAACGCCGACCACCTCGAAGGCCCGGTCACCGGCACCAAGGCGAACCGGATCGTCTCCTACGACCCGATCGTCGAGCAGGCGCTGCGCGACGTGGCCGCATGGGCCGAGCGCGGTGTGACCCCACCTCGTTCCACCCGGCACGACATCACCGGCGGGCAGGTCACCATCCCGGCGCGGGCGTCGGACAGGCGCGGCATTCAGCCCGTCGTCGACCTGACCGTCCGCCTGGCCGGTCGCAAGGCGACCTTCTCCGCAAAAGCACAGACTCCCCCGGACGCCGGGACGATCGTCTCGGCCGCGTGGGACTTCACCGGCTCCGGCACCTACACGCCCATCACCATCGGCAAGCCCGGCTCCACACTGACCCTCACCGGCAGCCATCGGTACACCAAGCCCGGCACGTACTACGTCTCGCTCAAGGTCGCCTCCTCCCGGCCGGGCCAGGCAGGCCCGTTCGCCCAGGTCGAGAACCTCGGCCGGGTCCGCGTGGTCGTGAAGCCCTGATTCACGAGACGTAAGGAGAACGAACCCATGCTCACACCCCTCGTCACGCTCGGCCAGGTCCTCGACGCGCCGGGCGGCCACGCCCTGCTGGAGCGGCATCTGCCAAAAGCCGTGCTCGACCAGCCGGGCCTGCGTGTGCTCCTCATCGGCGCGTTCCTACGGGTGGCGCCCGGCCTGCGCGACGACGAGGCGGCGAGAGAGCTTTTCTGGAACGAGATCGACAAGGTGATGGCCCCGATCCTGCTCCACGAGCACGCGCCCGCCGTCACGCCCCTTCGTGGACGTCGAGCTGTCCGCGGAGTTCCGCTGCGGGGAGCGCACCTGGACGGTGGGCGGCTTCTACGACGGCGACGGCGTCCACCGGCTGCGTGCCCTCGCGGAGGAGGAGGGCACCTGGCGGTTCGTCACCACCTCCAACTCGCCCGCGCTCGACGGGATCAAAGGTGAGGTCGTCGTCGATCCCGCCGCGCCCGGCGCTCACGGACCCGTGCGGGTGGACGGCTTCCACTTCGCCTACGCGGACGGCACCCGCTACCGCCCCTGGGGCACCACCGCCTACGCCTGGAACCACCAGGACGAGCAGACGCGGACCACCACCCTGGAGACGCTGGCCGGGTCCCCCTTCACCAAGCTGTGCATGTGCCTGTTCCCCAAGCACTTCATCTACAACTCCGGCGAGCCCGAGCGGTTCCCGTTCGTGCGGAAAGACGACGGCTCCTTCGACCACACCCGCTTCGACACCGGATTCTTCGCCCGGCTCGACGAGCAGGTGCGGCGCCTCGGCGCGCTGGGCGTGCAGGCGGACCTCATCCTCTTCCACCCCTACGACCGCTGGGACTTCGCCGACCTTGGCCCGGCCGTGGACGACCGCGTGGTCCGCTATGTGGTCCGCCGCCTGTCGGGCTACGCGAACGTCTGGTTCTCGCTGGCCAACGAGCACGACCTGATGCCCGGCAAGTCGACCGCCGACTGGGACCGCATCGGCGAGCTCGTCACCGCCGAGGACCCGCACGGGCATCCGTTGTCGATCCACAACTTCTCCCAGCACTTCGACCACACCCGGCCCTGGATCACCCACGCCAGCGTCCAGCGCGACGAGCCCTACCGGACGGCCGAGAACACCAGCGCCTGGCGGGAACGCTGGGGCAAGCCGGTGGTCGTCGACGAGTGCGGTTACGAAGGCGACCTCGAGTACGACTGGGGCAACATCAGCGGCCAGGAGATGATCCGCCGCTTCTGGGAGGGCGCGGTACGGCCCGGCCGGTGGCACGTAGACGTGCTCGACACCTGGGAGTGCACCATCGACCGGCTGCCCGGCACGTACGAGACGTTCGTGCTGGTGCCCCTACCGTCCAAGCCGCATCAGGCCGTGCGGCTGGTGGCGGCCTGACCAGTTTCAGTTCGCCTGTCCCCATAGAAAGAGGTCACTGTGGCACGCATCTCGTTCAACGCCGACTGGACGGTGAAACCGAAGGTCAGCAGCTTCTCCGATCTCGTCGCCGCAGATGCCGCCGGCCAGGCTGTCGTGCTCCCCCACGACGCCATGCAGTCGCTCAAGCGTTCGGCCACGGACAGCGAAGGACCTTCCACCGGTTACTACCCCGGTGGTGTGGTCGAGTACAACAAGACGCTGTTCGTGCCCGAGGAGTGGCGTCACAAGCGTGTCGCGATCGAGTTCGAGGCCGTCTACCGGGACGCCATGGTCTTCGTGAACGGCTCTTTCGCCGGGCAGCGCCGCAACGGTTACACCGGATTCCGGGTACCCCTGGACGCCTACCTGCACTACGGGCAGACAAACACCATCCGGGTCGAGGCACGGGCGCACCAGGACTCCCGCTGGTACTCGGGCCTGGGCATTCACCGCGACACGTATCTGCACGTGCTGGACCTCGTCCACCTCGCCCCCGACGGCGTATTGGTCACCACGCCGGACGTGGACGACGAGCGAGCGGTGGTCGAGGTCGCCGCGACCATCCAGAACGAGGGCCTGACCACGCGCACCGTGGCCGTGCAGGTGGAGCTGCGCGACCAGCAAGGCGCACTCGTCGCGACCGAGGCCACGCCCGTCACCATCACCCCTGGCACGACCACGGTGTCGCGCAACCGGCTCTACGTGGCCGGCCACCGCCGATGGAGCGTCGACGACCCCTACCTGTACCAGGCGACGATCAGGCTGCAGGACGGGGACGTCGAGTCCGACTCGGCCTCGCTGAACATCGGCATCCGCACACTCCAACTGGATCCGATGCACGGCCTGCGGATCAACGGCCAGGCGGTGAAGCTGCGCGGGGCGTGCATCCATCACGACAACGGTCCGCTCGGAGCGGCGGCGATCGCGCGGGCGGAGGAGCGCCGCATCGAGATCCTCAAGGCCGCCGGGTTCAACGCCATCCGCAGCTCCCACAACCCGGCGAGCCCCGCCTTGCTGGAAGCGTGCGACCGGCTCGGGATGCTCGTCTTGGACGAGGCGTTCGACATGTGGTTGGAGGCCATGAAGCCCTTCGACTACTCCCTGGACTTTCCCGAGTGGTGGGAGCGCGACATCGAGGCCATGGTGGCCAAGAGCCGCAACCACCCGAGCGTCATCATGTACTCGATCGGCAACGAGGTCCCCGAGGCCGGTTCCGGGCACGGCGGCGCATGGGGACGCCGGCTGGCCGAGAAGGTCCGCAGCCTGGACGGCACCCGCTTCGTGACCAACGCGATCAGCAGTTTCTGGGCCGTCAGCGCCGAGATCCTCGACGACTTCAAGCAGGAGGTCTCGGCCCTGCATGCCCGCGGCGTCAACGACGTCATGACCGCGATGTCGGACATCTTCGACCGCATCACCACCTCCGACCTCGTCACCGAGCGCACAGCGGAGTCACACGCGGCCGTCGACGTGGCGGGCCTGAACTACGCCGAGCAGCGCTACGTCTCCGACAGGCAGCGGTTCCCCAACCGGGTCGTCCTGGGCACGGAGACCAATCCGCGCAACATCGCGCGGATCTGGCCACTGATGGAGGAACTACCGCACGTGATCGGCGACTTCACCTGGACCGGGTGGGACTACCTGGGCGAGGTGGGGCTCGGACGCACCGACTACGCCGACGATCCGGCAGGGAGTGGCGGCGGTGACCCGGATTACCCCTGGCTGCTCGCCTGGTGCGGAGACATCGACATCACCGGCCATCGCCGCCCGGCCTCCTATTACCGGGAGATCGTGTTCGGGCTGCGGCACGAGCCGTATATCGCCGTGTTCCGTCCTCAGCACCATGGCAGGCGACGCCTGGAGATGCAGTGGGCGTGGACCGACACGGTCGCCGGGTGGTCCTGGAACGTGGCACCGGGATCACCTGTCGAGGTCGAGGTGTACAGCGACGCCGACGAAGTCGAACTGCTCCTGAACGGCACAGCGGTGGGCCGGGCCCCGGCCGGCCGCCACCATGAGTACCGGGCGCGCTTCGACCTGCGGTACCACCCCGGCGAGCTCACGGCGGTCGCGTACAGCGCCGGCCGCGAACAGTCACGAGTGCGCCTTCGGACGGCTGCGGAGCCCCGCCTCAGCGTCGAGACCGATCGTCACCTGCTGCGCGCCGACCATCGCGATCTGGCCTACGTCACCATCGAGCTCCGTGACGCCGACGGCAACCTGGCACACGACGACGATCGCCAAGTGGCGGTCCAGGTGAGCGGTGCAGGAGTCCTTCAGGCGCTGGGCAGCGCGCGGCCCATGACCGAGGAAAGCTTCGACGCGACACGGCGCACCACGTTCGACGGCCGGGCCCTCGCCGTTATCCGCCCGACCGGCCCGGGCCCCATCCACGTGCGGGTCACCAGTGACGGACTTGCCCCGGTCACCGTGGAGCTCAAGGTCGCCGCCGACGGCTGAAGAACTTCCGAGCCATCGCGACCCACTACGGCAAACGCGCCTACATCTTCCTCGGCACCGTCACCCTGGCCGCCCTGATCATCTGGCTCCGCACCTGATTCGAGAAACAGCTCTTAGTCGGGTTCGGGGTAGGTGACGCGGCAGGTCTTGTCGGTCGGGCCGAGGATGTTGGCCAGGACCGGGTTGCCGTTCTCGCCGAACTTGGCCTGGACGAAGATGATCGGGTTCGTCTCGCCGCTTTCCCTCAGGTATTGCAGGCCGCGTTCGCACAGGGTGATGGCTTGGCTGGAGTTGCCGGCCGACTCCGGGAGGTCGGTGTATAGGCGGAGATATCCGCCTACGCTGCGGATGTCCTTGAGGCGTTTGGACGTCTTGTCGTCCGAGGGCCAGTGCGTGCGGAAGTATTCGGCCGCCTGCTGGTCGGTGTGCATCGAGGGACCGTCCGCCTTGTAGTCGGACCCGTCATCCCCGGTCGACAACTCTCCGGTCAACGCGTCGACGGTCGACGGATCCACGGTGCCGCTGTCCGCGGGCGCTTCGGCCTGGGGGTCGCTCCCTGTCACGGAGCCCGGTGTGGCGCCGGCCGGAGGGCCCTTCGAGGCCGGGGTGTCGTGCGTCGAACCGCCCGAGCGCTGGGCGCCCCCGCCCAGTGGGGTGGGGGTGATGCTCATCGGGATGCGGGTCGCGCTGCCCTCCGCGAGGGCCTGGCCATGCTTTCCCGCACCGCTGTGGACGCCCGAGCTCGTACCCTCGCGCAGGCTCGGGTCCGCGGCCGCGCGGGTGTCCGCGCCACCGCTCGCATCCGATCGGGCCGTCAGCCCGCCGGCCAGCGGCCCGACGAGCGGGCCGTCCGTGCCCAGCAGCCCCAACGTCGCGCCCGCCAGCACCAGCGCCCCCGCCGTCAACCCCAAGGCCCACGGCCGCCGATCCTTCGTACGACGCCGCCGCCCCGCCCGCCGCGCCCCCCGCGACGACCCACGACCGAGCGCCTGCCGGGTCCCCCCACGACACTCCGGGCGGCCCGGCGAAAACGGGTCGGACCGCTCCTGTCCGGGCGGAAGCACGTCGGACCGCCCCTGTCCCGGCGCAGGCACGTCAAACCACTCTCGTCCCGGCGGAAGCGCATCGGACCGCCCCCCTCCCGGCGCAGGCGCCTCGAACGGCTCCCGCCACAGCGGAGGCGCGTCGGACCTCTCCCGGCCCAGCCCGCCCCGGAGATCAGCGTGGTCCGCCGCGTGTCGCCCAGAGGTATGCCCTTCCGACCGCCGCACCGGCCCGCCCCCTTGGAACGTGACACCCTCGCACCGCACAGGCAAGGGATTCCCACGATTGTGACAAGGAGCGGTAGATCAATTCAGTTGGATCCCCTAACTTGGGGCGCCAGTGAACAGGGTTACGGAAGCGCCGCGATGAGCTCCTGAACGGGTTTGCGAACACCTGTGTAGAAGGGCACCTCGATGCGCGTGTGCTCGCGGGCCTTGGCGCCCCGCAGGTGACGCATCAGGTCGACGATCCGGTGCAGCTCGTCGGCCTCGAAGGCGAGCATCCACTCGTAGTCGTTCAGGGCGAAGCAGGACACCGTGTTGGCCCGGACGTCCGGGTAGTCACGCGCCATGTGACCGTGCTCGGCCAGCATCGAGCGCCGCTCGGCGTCGTCGAGGAGGTACCACTCCAGCGAGCGGACGAACGGGTAGACGCTGACGTAGGCGCGCGGCTCCTCCTCGGCCAGGAAGGCCGGGATGTGGGACTTGTTGAACTCGGCCGGCCGGTGCAACGCCATCGCCGACCAGACCGGTGCGCTGTGGCGGCCGAGCGCGGTGCGGCGGAAACGGGAGTAGACGTCCTGGAGGTCCTCGGCCGTCGGCGCGTGCCACCAGAACATGTAGTCGGCGTCGGCCCGGAACCCCGCCACGTCATAGAGGCCGCGGGTCACGACGTCTTTCAGCGCCGCCTGTTCGAGCAGCTCGGCGACCTCGCCGGTCATGCTCTCGCGGTTGGCGGGGCAGGGGTCGGTGGCCTTGAAGACCGACCACATCGTGTAGCGGATCACCTGGTTCAGATCGCGGGCCTTCGGCCGCGGTGCGCCCTCAGTCATGGGTCTATTGTCCTTCCGGCGAGAGGTGGTCCAGAATCCGGGCCGCCGCCGTACGGGCGGTGGAGACGCACGCGGGGATGCCGAGCCCGTCGTAGGCCGCCCCGCACACCGCCAGGCCGGGCTGCACGGCGACCGCCGCGCGGATGCGGGCCACCCGGTCGAGATGGCCGACGTCGTACTGCGGCAGCGCACCGCCCCAGCGCGAGACCCGGGTGTCGACCGGCAGCCCGCGTACGCTCATGACGTCGCCCATCTCGGCCGTGGCCAGGGAGACGAGTTCGGAGTCGTCGCGCTGGAGCAGGTGTTCCTCGCCGATCCGGCCGATGGAGCAGCGCACCACCACCAGGTCGCCGACCAGGTGCGGCCACTTGACCGAGCTGAACGTCACCGCCTTGACCGGCCGTCCCTCGACCGGCGGGACGAGGTAGCCGCTGCCCGTGGGCGGTGTGGGGAAGGCGTCGACGGCGTAGGCGAGGGTGACGATGGCCATGCTGGCGTAGTCGATCCGGTCCAGCTCGGTGGCCGCCTTGGGCGCCTCGGCCCGCAGCAGCCTGGCGGCGGCGGGTCCCGGCGTGGCGACGATCACCGCGTCGGCCTCGATGACCTCGGGGCGCGGCACGGGGCCGGTCACGAGCCGCCAGCCGTGCTCGGTCCGGTGCAGCTCGCGTACGGTGACGCCGGTCCTGATGTCGGCGCCCGACGCCTTGGCCACCGCTTCCGGCAGGCTGCCGAGCCCGGTCCTGAGCGAGGTGAAGACGGGTCCCGCGTCGCGGGGCGCCTCCTCCACGATCTTCCTGGCCGCCGCGAGCAGCGAACGCTCGGAGCGCGCGACCGCGGCGATCGCCGGCATCGTGGCCTCCAGCGACAGCCGGTCGGCCCGGCCCGCGTAGACGCCGCCGAGCAGCGGTTCGACCAGCCGCTCGAGCACCTCGCCGCCCATCCTGGCCCTGACGTAGGAGGCGACGGAGACGTCGGTGCGTACCAGGGTGGGGGGCAGGATCTGGTCCAGCGGTACGCGCGCCAGCCCGCCGGGCGACACGATGCCGGACTTGACCAGCTCCATCAGGTCGGCGGGCACCCCCATGACCTGCCCCTTGGGCATCGGCCGCAGCGCGCCCCTGCTGTAGACGGCGGCGCGGGTGGTGCCGGGGTCCACCAGATCGTCGCCGAGCCCGACGGCCTTGGCCAGCTCCTTGCCCTCGGGCCGCCTGGCCAGCATGGCCTCCGCGCCGGCGTCGACGTCGATGCCCGCGACCTCGGAGACGAGCAGCTTGCCGCCGATGCGCGGACTGCCCTCCAGCACGGTCACCTTCACGCGCTCGCCCGCGCCCTGTCTGAGGTGCCACGCCGCGGCCAGACCGGAGATCCCGCCCCCGATGACGACCACGTGCGCTTGTTTCCCTGCCACGCCTCCCGACGCTACCGTCTTGGGAGCGCGGCCAGCCGCTCGGGGCCGCACACTTGGGGATCATGCTGGAGGCATGTGACCTGACCGTGACGCCTGTGATCAAACCCGCCGGAGCCACCACCCGTCTTAGGTACATGGAGAGATTCCGGTACGGCGTCGCGTTATCAGCCGCCTGCGCGATCCTGGTCCTGTCCGGCTGCGGCGGTAGCCAGTCGAACATCATGTCCGACCAGTCCGTGGCCCCGGCGGCGGCGCCCGAAGCGGCGTCCGGACAGACAGAGTCGAAGGCCGCCCAGGACAGCGCTTCCACCCCGCAACGAAAAGCCCCCCAGTCCGCCGAGAACATCGCCTCGAAGGTCAAGGTCACCCAGCAGGACCGCCAGGTCATCTACACGGCGAGCATGACCGTACGGGCCAAGGAGGTCACGGGGGCCGCGCTCCAGGCCAAGCAGATCGTCACCACGGCCGGCGGCTACCTGTCGAAGGAGGAGTCGAACTCGGCCGAGGGCAGCGAGGCCAGCGCCCTGCTGGAGTTCAAGATCCCGCCCGCCCGCTACGGCGAGGTGCTCGCCGCGCTCGGCAAGAACCTGGGCAAGCAGCTGTCGGTCCAGCAAGGAACTCAGGACGTCACGCTGCAGGTGGCCGACGTCAACAGCCGGTTGAAGTCGGCGCAGCAGGCGCTCGACTCGCTGCGTACGCTGCTGAAGAAGGCCGACACGATCGGCCAGGTCCTGCAGGTCGAGCGGGAGGTCTCCGACCGCGAGGCCGACCTGGAGTCGCTGCAGTCCCAGCAGAAGGAGCTGGCCACCCAGGTCGGCATGGCCACGCTCACGCTCCGGCTGATCGGCCCCGTCGCGGTCGTGAACGAGCCGTCAGAGGAGCCCGCCGGCTTCCTCGGCGGCCTGAAGTCGGGCTGGAGGGGGCTGGTCGGGGTCGTGAAGGTCGCGCTGACGGTCCTCGGGGTGCTGGTGCCCTGGCTGATCGTGGCCGTGCCGGTGATCGTTCTGACGGTCGTCCTGGTACGGCGGCGCCGCCCGGCCCGCCCGGCGACGACCACGGTGGAGACTCAGGCCTCGTGAACCAGGTCGGTCAGGCGCATGAGCTGGTCGGGGTCGGTCGAGGGAAGTACGCCGTGGCCGAGGTTGAACACGTGGCCCTCGGCCGCCTCGCCCCGGCGCAGCACCTCGCGCGCCTTGCGCTCGACGACCTCCCACGGAGCCAGCAGGAGGGCGGGATCGAGGTTGCCCTGCAACGCCTTGCCCGGCCCCACGCGACGGGCGGCCTCGTCCAGCGGCACCCGCCAGTCGACGCCCACCACGTCGGCCCCGGCCTCGCCGAGCAGGCTCAGCAGCTCGCCGGTGCCCACGCCGAAGTGGATGCGCGGCACGTCGAGGTCGGCCAGGCCGTCGAAGATGCGGCGGGTGTAGGGCAGGACGAACTCGCGGTAGTCCTCGGGGGCCACCGCGCCCACCCACGAGTCGAACAGCTGGACGGCCGACGCCCCGGCCCGGACCTGGACGCGCAGGTGCGCAAGGACGATGGCGCTGAGCCGGTCCATCAACGCGTGCCACAGGACGGGCTCGCCGTACATCATGGCCTTGGTGCGGTCGTGGTTCTTGGACGGCCCGCCCTCGATGAGGTAGGCGCCGAGCGTGAACGGCGCGCCCGCGAAGCCGATCAGCGGCGTGGCGCCCAGCTCGCCGGTCAGCGCCTCGATCGCCTCGCTCACGTAGGGGACGTCGCCGGGCTCCAGCGGGCGCAGCGCCTCGAGCCCGGCGGCGTCGCGGATCGGGTCGGCCACGACCGGGCCGACTCCCGGCTTGATGTCGAGGTCGATGCCGATGGCCTTGAGCGGCACGACGATGTCGCTGAAGAAGATGGCCGCGTCGACGCCGTAGCGGCGGACGGGTTGCAGGGTGAGCTCGACGATGAGGTCGGGTGTCGCGCACGCGGTCAGCATGGGCACGCCCTCGCGAACCTTCAGGTATTCGGGCAGTGATCGCCCGGCCATCCGCATGTACCAGACCGGGGTGTGGGGAACGGGCTGACGGCGGCAGGCGCGAAGGAACGCTGAGTCGGCGAGATTCACCCCTCAAGGGTCCCATGACCTCGTGCCGGTCCGTTCACCGGCGCGACGTGTCGGAAAAGTATGCATTGAATGACCAAAATCATGATCAGATAGCCAGATGGATGTTTACCGGTCAGCTCGGCATCGGCGCCCCACACGGGTCGAACACACCCCATGGGCGACCAGAAAGCCGGTCTCGTCTGGACCAAAAGTTGGCCAAGCCACCGCGCGGCATCGATTCAGCATCCACTTTCGGGACACGCCGAGCGCGTTGCGGCGAATTGTCAGCGTGCCGTGCCAACGTCGGAGCGACGACCCGAAGAAAGGCTCCGGTGCGATGACCGCGTTGTGGGGTTCCCCAGAACACCGCAGTGAGCAATGCGCTCCCTGCGCCGGCGAACGGCTGTTCCAGCAGCCTCCGTGTCTCGACGGACACGAGCCGGGAGAGTGTCCGGAGTGGGCCTGTGTCGACTGCGGCCACGCGATCATCCTCGGCGGGATCACCCTGCCGGTCCGTCAGCTGGCTATGGCATCGGTTTGATCGCGAACTATGAGCACCCCCGTGGTCCCCTTCCGCCCGTCTTCGACCTACGCTTCGGCTATGACCCTCGGTGAGCAGCCACCGGCCCCCGCCTCCTTCAGGCGTGCGGTCGAGAGCCTGCGCCAGGCCGAGGTCAGGCCGGAGATCGAGCTCGAAGACCTGCCCGCCCCCCAGCGGCTGGCCCCCTTCTCGGCCGCGATCGGCGCCTCGGTCTACCGCGAGGACGACGAACTCGCGGTCGGCAGGCTGATCCTGCTCTTCGACCCCGACGGCCAGCGCGGCTGGGAGGGTCCCTTCCGGCTGGTCGCCTATGTCAGGGCCGACATGGAGCCGGAGATCACCTCCGACCCCCTGCTCGGCCCCGTCGCGTGGAGCTGGCTCACCGAAGCGCTCGAGGCTCATCAGGCCGACTACTCCGCCGCTGGCGGTACCGTGACTAGAGCCGTGTCCGAGGGCTTCGGCAACAAGGCCGAAGACCCGGTCACCACCGAGCTAGAGCTGAGGGCGTCCTGGTCGCCCGCGCATGAGGATCTCTCCGGCCATGTCGCAGCCTGGTGCGATCTCATGTGTCTGGCGGCCGGGATCCCGCCGCTCCCTCCCGACGTGGCCGCCATGCCACGCCGACGTGAAGATCCGAGAGAGTGACCGTACGAAGTGAGGGCACCAGTCAATACCGCACAAGCGTCATGAGAACGGTGATCTCATGACAGAAGAACGAACCGTCGTCCCACTGCTGGAGCCACGCGAGGGCATCCCGGCGGTCGTCGAAGACGGCGCCTCTTTGGCGCGCGTCGTCGCGGCCTTCCGGGCGGGCACCGGTCCCGTGGCCGTCGACGCCGAGCGGGCCTCCGGCTACCGCTATGGCAACCGCGCGTACCTGGTGCAGTTGCGCCGGGCGGGCGCGGGCAGCGCGCTGATCGACCCGATCGCCTGCCCCGACCTGTCGGAGCTGGACGAGGCCGTCTCGGGCGCGGAGATCGTGCTGCACGCCGCGTCGCAGGACCTGGCGTGCCTGCTGGAGGTCGGGTTCAGGCCGCGTGACATGTTCGACACCGAGCTGGCTGGCCGGTTGCTCGGCTACGAGCGGGTGGGGCTCGGCACGATGGTCGAGACCGTGCTGGGTCTGCGGCTGGAGAAGGGCCACTCGGCGGCCGACTGGTCGACCAGGCCGCTGCCCGAAGACTGGCTGCGCTACGCCGCGCTCGACGTCGAGGTGCTGGTCGAGCTCCGCGACGTGCTCCACGGCGAGCTGGTGGAGAGCGGCAAGCTGGAGTGGGCGCGCGAGGAGTTCGCCGCCGTGCTCAACACGCCGCCGCCGGTCCCCCGCTCCGATCCGTGGCGCCGTACGTCGGGCATCCACAAGGTGCGCAACATGCGGGCGCTGGCGATCGTGCGGGAGCTGTGGACCATGCGCGACCGCATCGCCCAGGAGAGCGACCTGGCGCCCGGCCGGGTGCTGCCCGACTCGGCGATCGTCATGGCCGCGCTGGAGGTGCCGCGCACCAAGAAGGCGCTCACCGAGATCTCGGCGTTCACCGGGCGCAGCGCGCGCCGGCACATGACCGACTGGCTGGCCGCGGTGAGCAGGGCGCGCGGGTTGCCCGAGTCCCAGCTGCCGCAGCCGAGCACGCCAGGCGACGGGCCGCCCCCGGCCAACCGCTGGGCCGACCGCGATCCGGCGGCGGCCAAGCGGCTCGCCGCGGCGCGCGCCGTCGTGGCCGCGCTCGCCGACGAGCATCGGATGCCGACGGAGAACCTTCTGCAGCCCGACGCGGTCCGCCGGCTCACCTGGGAGCCGCCGGTGGAGATCACCGACGACACCGTGACCGACCGGCTGCGCGGGCTCGGCGCCCGCGAATGGCAGCTCTCCCTCACCGCCCATCCGCTCGCCAAGGCGCTGGCCCGGCTGGAAAGCAAGGGCGAGCTCTAGGTACGGCCCACTTGACGCCCCCACGGGGGCGGCCTTACCGTTCGGGAAAGCGCTTTCCGCGAAAGGATCCTCATGAGCGTGCGCACCATCGGCGTCGTGATGAACGGCGTCACCGGCCGGATGGGTTACCGCCAGCATCTGGTCCGATCGGTCCTGGCCATCAACGAGCAGGGCGGAGTCGTCCTCTCCGACGGCAGCCGGGTCAAGCTCAGGCCGGTCCTGGTGGGCAGGAGCGCGGACAAGCTTTCCCGGATCGCCGCCGAGCACCACATCTCCCGCTACACCACGGACCTCGACGCGGCTCTGTCCGACGACGACAACCTCATCTACTTCGACGCCCAGGTCACCAGCGCCAGGGTGAAGGCGGTCCTCAAGGCCATCGAAGCGGGCAAGCACATCTACGCCGAGAAGCCCACGGCCGAGTCCGTCCAGGAGGCGGTCGCGCTGGCGGAGGCGGCCAAGGCCAAGGGCATCAAGAACGGCGTGGTGCAGGACAAGCTGTTCCTGCCGGGCCTGCTCAAGCTGAAGCGGCTCATCGACAGCGGCTTCTTCGGCCAGATCCTCTCGGTGCGGGGCGAGTTCGGCTACTGGGTGTTCGAGGGCGACTGGCAGGAGGCCCAGCGGCCGTCGTGGAACTACCGGGCCGAGGACGGCGGCGGCATCGTGCTCGACATGTTCCCGCACTGGCACTACGTGATGGAGAACCTGTTCGGCCGCGTCGAGTCCGTCTACGCCAAGGCCGTGACGCACGTTCCCCAGCGGGTCGACGAGCAGGGCAAGGCCTACGCGGCCACCGCCGACGACGCCGCGTACGGCATCTTCGAGCTGGCCGGCGGCGTGATCGCCCAGATCAACTCCTCCTGGACCGTCCGCGTCAACCGCGACGAACTGGTGGAGTTCCAGGTGGACGGCACGCACGGCAGCGCGGTCGCGGGCCTGCGCAACTGCCGCTTCCAGCACCGCGCCGCCACCCCCAAGCCGGTCTGGAACCCCGACCTGCCCGCCACGGCCCGCTTCCGCGAGGGCTGGCAGGACGTGCCGGACAACGCCGACTTCGACAACGGCTTCAAGATCCAGTGGGAGGGGTTCGTCCGCCACGTGTGCGAGGACGCGCCGTTCCCGAACGACTTCGCCTCGGGCGCGCGCGGCGTGCAGCTGGCCGAGCTGGGCCTGCGCTCCTCGGCCGAGGGCCGCCGGATCGAGGTGCCGCACCTGTGATCATCGACATGCCCGGCGGCGCGTACACGCTGCGTGAGCCCGTGACCTGGCCCGTCGTCGACGCTCCGGCGTCGAGCCGGGTCGTGTACGCGGCCGCGCACGTGGTGGCCGACCCGCTCGGCGACAACACGCCCGGCTCCCCCGCCGCCGTCGACTGGGACGCCACGCTCCGGTTCCGCAGGCACCTGTGGTCGTACGGACTGCGCGTCGCCGACGCCATGGACACCGCCCAGCGCAACATGGGCCTGGACTGGGCCGCCACCAAGGAGCTCATCCGGCGCAGCGCCGCCGAGGCCCGCTCGTTCGGCGACCCCGCCGCGCTGGTGGCCTGCGGCGCCGGCACCGACCACGCCCCTGACGCCGCCGACCTGCGCGCGATCACCGCCGCCTATACCGAGCAGCTGGAGACCGTGCAGGCCGCCGGCGCCGGGGTGATCATCATGGCCTCGCGGCAGCTCGCGCGGGTGGCGAGCGGGCCCAAGGACTACCACCAGGTGTACGGGGAGTTGCTCGGGCTGGCCGAGCGGCCGGTGATCCTGCACTGGCTGGGCGAGATGTTCGATCCGCAGCTGGCCGGTTACTGGGGCTCGGCGGATGTGGCGGCGGCCACGGAGTCGTTCCTGGAGCTGATCCACGCGCACCCCTCGAAGGTGGACGGGGTGAAGGTGTCGCTGCTCGACGAGGAGCACGAGGTGGGGCTGCGGGCCGCCTTGCCCGCCGGAGTCAGGCTCTACACCGGCGACGACTTCAACTACCCGTCGTTGATCAAATCGGGGTCGCACGCGCTGCTGGGCATCTTCGACGCGATCGCTCCGGCGGCCGCCGCGGCCCTGCGGGCGTTGGACGCCGCCGAACAGGGCACGGATCCCGCCCGAAATTTCGCACTTTACGATGAGATCCTGGCGCCGACCGTGCCGCTGTCCCGGAAGATCTTCGAGACGCCGACGTACAACTACAAGACCGGCATCGTCTTCCTGGCCTGGCTGAACGGCCACCAGGACGCGTTCGCCATGGTGAACGGCGCCCAGTCCGCCCGCTCGCTGGTCCATCTGTCAGAAGTCTTCCGCCTGGCCGACCAGGCCGGGCTGCTGGCCGACCAGGAGCTGGCCGTACGGAAGATGAAGGCGCTGCTGGAGGTGAACGGGCTGTGAGCCTCTCCCTGAACCAGCGGACGACCAAACGGTGGTCGGTGGCGGAGGCCGTCGAGGGCTGCGTACGGCATGGCCTGGAGGCCGTGGGGCTGTGGCGTGAGGAGGTCGCGGAGCAGGGGCTGGCCGAGAGCGTCAAGCTGGTCCGCGACGCCGGGCTGCGCGTGTCGTCGCTCTGCCGTGGCGGCTTCCTGACGACCCCCGCCGAACCGGCTCCCGGCACGAGCGGGACCAGCGGGACGGCTCGTCGGGAGGCGCTCGACGACAACCGGCGGGCCATCGACGAGGCCGCCGAGCTGGGGGCGGCCTGCCTGGTCATGGTCGTCGGCGGCCTGCCGGGCGTGCGGCCGGGCGAACCGCTGCCTGGCGCACCGCTGCCGGTCGTGCGGCCGGGTGAACCACTGCCGCCCGGCCCCGACGGTGCGGGGCGGCCGTTCTCGCGTGATCTGGCCGGGGCCCGTGAGCAGGTGGCCGAGGCGCTGGAGGTGCTGGCTCCGTACGCCGGTGAGCGGGGCGTCAAGCTGGCGCTGGAGCCGCTGCATCCGGTCTACTGCGCCGACCGGGCCGTCCTGTCGACGCTGGCCCAGGCGGTCGACCTGTGCCTGCCGTATCCGGAGGAGCAGGTGGGGGTGGTGGTCGACACCTTCCACGTGTGGTGGGACCCGCGGCTGTTCGAGGAGATCGCCAGGGCCGGCAGCCGGATCGCGTCATACCAGGTGTGCGACTTCCTGCAGCCGCTTCCGGCGGACGTACTGCTGGGGCGGGGGATGATGGGCGACGGGGTGATCGACTTCCCGCCGATCACCCGCGCCGTGGCCGCGGCCGGTTACACCGGGGACGTCGAGGTGGAGATCTTCAACGCCGACGTCTGGGCCGCCGACCCGGACGAGATCGTGGCCACCATGAAGCACCGCTACGCCCAGGTGGTATCCCCATAACCGGAGGGGGTCGCCCCCTAACCCCGGCCGGGTCGTCTCGCGCCGCCTCTCCTGACCCCGGCCGGGTCGTCTCGCGCCGCCTCTCCTGACCCCGACCGGGTCAGGCCGGGCTCGCGGCTGGTTCGTCCCGTGCCGTGTCTTCGTCCTCCGAGTCCGGCGCATCGGCTTCGATGATCGTCACCGTGCCGGCGGCCCCGTTCACGGTGATCTCCTGGCCGGTGACGATGCGGTGGGTGGCGTCCGGGACGCCGGCCACCGCCGGGATGCCGTACTCGCGGGCCACCACCGCGCCGTGCGACATGGCGCCGCCCATCTCCATCACCAGCCCGCCCGCCGTGAGGAACAGCGGCGTCCAGCCGGGGTCGGTCGACGGGCAGACCAGGATCTCGCCCGGCTCCAGGTGCGCCCCTACCGGGTCGAGCACCACCCTGGCGCGGCCGGTGACCGTGCCGGCGGAGGCGGCGCTGCCGATCAGCGCGCCCTCCGTGGCGGGGGCCGCCAGAGCCTCGGGCTCGGTGCCGTCCGACAGCACGATCCTCGGTACGTGCCTGCGGCGTGACTCCCGCTCGTAGGCCGCCCGCCGCTCGATCACCGTCGCACGCAGATCGCCCCCGTCCAGGGCCGACCGCGCCTCCTCGATCCGCAGGTAGAACACGTCGTCCGCCGCGTCCAGGACGCCGGTGGTCACCAGGTGCTCGCCGACGACCAGAAGGCTCCGCCGGACCGCGGCCAGGGTCTTCACCAGGTAGAACTTCGGCATCTCGCGTACGCCGGCGAACATCCGGGTCCGCCGCAGCCCGAACCGGGCGACGGCCCCACGGAGCGCGCCCTTGCGGCGGGCCGCCGCCACGATCCGGGCGACGGCCGCCTCGGCCTCGGCCGCTCCCCTGGCGAACAGCGCGTCGGGCGCGAGATCGGCGCCGCCCTCCATCCGCAGGTAGTTGGCCAGGACGCCCAGGATGTGCGTCGGGTCCTCCGACCAGCGCGCGACGCCCAGGTCGATCTCGGCGATGCCGCGATGCCCGTACTTATCAAGAAAAGCAGTGATCCCCCGCTGGGCCTTCGGGGGCAGTTCGCCGGCCTTGAAGCGGCGTACGAGCTCGCTCACCGGCTCGTTCCTGAACGGCTCCGGCTCGATGCGCGTCGCCAGCGCCCAGAGTTCGAGGTCCATCTCGGTGGTCGGGTTGTTGGGGACGCTGCGCAGCACGTCCTGCATGTCGCTCATGGACAGGCCGGAGAGCTTCGAGGCCAGCGCGAACAGCCCATAGCCGGCGATCGCGATCGGCATGAGCGAGACGATCACCGGGAACGCCCCGCTGAGCACCCGCTCCGCGTGGTCGAGCCGCTGGACGGGCGTGGCGGAGCCGGGCACCCGCAGCCGCCGGTCCAGCTCGTCGCCCATCCGCTTGGTGTAGCCGATCGCCCGATCGGGCCGGGTCAGCGCCTGGAACAACCGCTTCGGGGCGTGTACGCGGCGGGCGAAGTGCGCCACCGCGCGGAAGAACGGGCGGCGCGAGGTGTGGATCACCGAGAACCGGGGCTCCTCGAACAGGTCCGTCAGCACCGCCCCGGCCCTGGCCTCACCCATCAGCAGGGCGCGCGGCATGATCGCCCGGCCCATCCGGCTGCGCATGGCCGTGGTGACGTCCAGCCAGACGCGCTCCCCCGCCTCGAACATGAACGCCGCCCCATCACGCGCCCTGGCCGGGCCATAGCCGAACACTCCGGCGGCACCCGAGCTGAGCAGCCGGAACGCGGACAGCCCCATCGGGGTCAGCGGGCCCATGACGCCCTGGGCGACGTTGATGGAGAAGTAGACCCGCAGGCCCTGCCTGGTGGTCTCGGGCAGCGGGTAGAGCGTGGTGATCGGCCTGGCCTGGGTGAGCCAGAGCTTTCCGTCGGCGTCGATGGCCCACTCGGTGTCCTGCGGCGCGCCGTAGTGGTCCTCGACGCGGGTGCCGAGCGCGGCCAGGTCGCGTACCTGCTCGTCGGTCAGGCAGAAGCCGTCGTGGGCGGACTCGACGCGTTCCGTACCGCCGCCGGGCAGGGCGCGGATGGTCAGCCGCTTGTCGCCCGCGTGCCGGTCGAGGATCTCACCGCTCGCCGCGTCGACGACGAACCGGTCGGGGTTGACGGCGCCGGAGACCACGGCCTCGCCCAGGCCGGGGTTCGCGTCGATGACGGCCTCGTGCCTGCGTCCGGTGAGCGGGTTCGCGGTGAACAGTACGCCGGCCGTCCGCGCGTCGACCATGACCTGGACGACCACCGCCAGTCGTACGGAGGCGTGGTCGATGCCGTTGGAGTCGCGGTAGGCGACGGCGCGGTCGGTCCACAGCGAGGCCCAGCAGCGGCGTACGGCGTCGAGCACGTCGTCGGCGCCGACGACGTTGAGGTAGGTGTCCTGCTGACCGGCGAAACTGGCGAACGGCAGGTCCTCCGCCGTGGCCGAGGACCGCACCGCGACCGGCGCCGCGTCCTGGTGCGCGGTCTTGCTCAGGGTGGTGTACGCCTCGCGGATCGACCGCGCGACGGCCTCGGGGATCGGGGCCGCCAGCAGCCGGGTCCTGGCGGCCTCCGCGAGCCCCGGTCCGCCGGTCGCGATGACGTCGTCCAGGCCCGCCGCCCGCGCCACCTCGTGGTAGGCCTCGGTGGTGAGCGCCCAGCCGGGCGGGACGGGGAGCCCGGCCCGGGTCAGCTCACCGAGGTTGGCCGCCTTGCCACCGACTTCGGCCAGCATGCCGCCGTCGATGTCGGAAAAGTCCAGTGCCGTCTTCATGGGGCGTACTCCCGCCGTTCAGCGTCTCGTTACGAGTTTCACGCTTTACGGCAAAGAATTCAACACTTGATGAACAGTGGCGTCGCTCACACCTCCAACGGCACGCCATCGAGGCCCCAGGCGGGGTCGCACTCGATACCGAGCAGAGCCAGGGCGGTCGGGCCAACGTCCACCAGCCTGGGGCCACCAAGGTCGGCACCACCGAGGTTGGAGGCACGCAAGCCCGCGCCACCCAGGTCCGCTCCACCCAGGTCCGCGCCACCCGGGTCCGCGCCTAGGCGGGCGGCGATGACGAAGACCGTTCGCTCCTCGTTGGAGGTGCCGCCGTGGCCGCCCTCGTCGACGTGGCCGTGGTCGGTGGTGACGAGCACGGTCCAGCGCTCGTCGGCGAACGTCGGTCTGCCCCGGATCGCGTCGAGGAAGCGGCCGAGGTAGGCGTCCTGGGTGTGCAGCGCCGCGGTGTAGTCGGGGCAGTGGGGGCCGAGGTCATGGGCCACCTCGTCGGTCTCGCCCAGGTAGACGAAGGTGAGGTCGGCGCCGGTGCTCGCGAGGTGATTCTCGGCGGCGGCGGCGACCTGCTTGTCGGCGGTCGGCCAGGTGATCGCGTAGCCGTCCAGAGCCAAGCGGGTGCCGATGGCCGGGCCGAACGCGCCGTACTCCGCCAGCGCCGCCCAGGAGAAGAACGCCGCGGTGGTCAGGTCGGGACGGGCCGCGTTGGCGCGAGTCAAGAAGTCCGGATATTTCGCGAATTGTGGGGCGGTGAACGCGTTGTCCACAACGCCGTGCTTGTCGGGCCACACCCCGGTGGCGATGGACGACCATCCCGGCCCAGAATCGGTGCGGGACCTGATGACCCGGCCGGAGGAGCTTCCGCTCGAGACGGCGGTGCCCTCACCCGAAACGCCGGCGCCCTCACCCGAGGCGGCGCCCTCGCCTGAAGCGGCGGTGCCCTCGGGGACGATCTCGCCGGGGGACTCGGTGCGGGGGGCGGCGGCCTCGCCGTACGGGAGCAGGCTCGTCCCGTACGCGCCCGCCGACATCAGCCCGCTCAGCACCGGCGGTTCCAGCGCGGCCAACCGGTCGAAGCGCAGGCCGTCCATGCCGACCACCAGCACCTTGTTCCTCACTGGGCCCCAAGCTGGGTCGTTCGCCGGCTCCCTCACCGAGTCGCTCGTCACGCGCTACTCCCTCCTGAAACGCCGCACCCACTCCGCGGCCCCAGGCAGTATCTCCTCCACCGGTGCGACCTGGGGATACCAGGTCCGCTCCCACTCGAGCGAAACCCACCCGGAGTAGCCCCACGAGCGCAGCAGCTCACCGGACTCGTCCAGCGGCACCGTGCCGGTCCACATCGGCACGGGCGTGGTGTCCTGGGCGGAGATCGCGTCCTTGACCTGGACGTAGGCGAGGCGCGGGCCGAGAAGAGCCAGGGTGTCGGCCGGGGACTCGCCGTGCCGCCATGGGTGGAGCAGGTCCCAGAGCGCGCCGGTGGTGTCGGGGCAGGCCGCCTCGTCGAGCAGTCGCGCGACCGCCGCGCCGGTGGCCATCTGGTCGTGCGTCTCGACGAGCACCCGCAGGCCGAGTCCGGCGGCCGTGGCGGAGACCGCCTTGAGCCTGCGCGCTCCGATCGAAGGGTCGTCGCCGCGCGGGAACACCCGGACGCCCGGAGCGCCGAGGTCGGCCGCGAGCGTCAGGTCCGCGACGAGCGCCTCGACGACGGGCTCGTCGGGGCCCGGCTCGCATACGCCGACATATCCGGCGAGCGCCGATATTTCCAGACCTGCGGCTTCGACCCGCTGCCGCACCGACGACCGCTCGTCCGCCGACAGACCCCGGTGTACGCCGGTATCGGGGTGCAACCGCAGCTCCAGGCCCTGGCAACCCTGCGCGGTCGCCACCTCGATCGCCCTGTCGAGCCCGTCGCCCGGCATCCCTAGCGTGCTGACCGCCAGTTTCATCGTGCGCCCTCCCGAGCGACCGTCCCGCCTGTGCGACGCGTCCCCTTCGGATGCGCCACCTGTCCACGCCCTGTACGGCGCCTCCCTTTCGGAAGCGCCCCCCGGGCCCCGCGCTGTGCGGCGCCTCCCTTTCGGAAGCGCCCCCCGGGCCACGCGCTCTGCGGCGCCCCTTCGGATGCGCCACCCGTCCGCGCCTTGTGCGGCGCCTCCCTTCGGAAGCGCCCCCGTACGGCGAGCTCAGCGCAGCGCCCGTACGCTCTCGCGCAGGACCACCTCGCCCGCCACCTGCTCCACCATCGGCTCCTCCCCCGCCGTCAGCGCCAGCTCAAGGGCGCGGGCGCCCATGTCCTGCAGCGGCAGCCGTACCGTGGTCAGCGCGGGCACCTGGTCGCGCAGCGTCGCGATGTCGTCGAAGCCGGCCACCGACACGTCGTCCGGCACCCGGATCCCCCGCTCACGGTAGGCGGCGAGCGCCCCCACGGCCATCACGTCGTTGACGGCGAACACGCACGTCGCGTCCCCGGTCTCCTGAGCCGCCTGATAGCCGCCGTCGCGGTCGAAGCGTCCCTCGATGACGCGTGGCTCCGGCAGGCCGAGCTCGGCCAGCGCCGACACGAACCCGGCGCACCGGTCGCGGGCGGTCATCAGGCGCGGCGGCCCGGCCAGTACGGCGAAGCGGGTGTGGCCCAGCCCGGCCAGCGAGCGGGCCAGGGCGGCGGCGCCCTCGTGGTTGGCGGGCGCGACCGTGTCGACGCCGAGCAGGTCCTGGCCCACGCACGCGGCCCGCCCGCCGCTGGCCCGGTAGCGGTCCAGCTCCCCGCGGAGCCGCTCGGTGACCTCAGGGTCGGCGACGCGGGAGCCGACCAGCAGCACGGCGCGTACGCGCTGGGCGTTGAGCGTCGCCACGTAGGCGATCTCCTGCTCGGGGTCGCGGTGCGTGGTGCCCACCATGACCAGCAGGCCCTCGCCGGCCGCGGCCCGCATCGCGCCGTCGGCCAGCGCCGCGAAGTAGGGGTCGGTCAGGTCGTGGACCACGATGCCGATGACGTTGCTCGCCCCGCGGGCCAGTGTCTGCGCCGCGATGTTGGCGCGGTAGCCCAGCTCGTACGCGGCGCGCTCGACGCGGGCCCGCAGGTCGGCGCCCACCTGGCGGGTGCTGCCGTTGAGCACCCGCGAGGCGGTGGCGAGCGAGACGCCCGCCTGCTTGGCGACGTCTTCCAGCGTGACCACGAGACCTCCCGGAAAGCGGTTTCCCAGTGTGCCAGACCGGCACCTGGGTCCGCATCCTTACACGTCTCGGGGCCGGCCCGACACGAAGTCGCCGCCGAAGGACATCATCCCCACGGGAACAGGATGTCGAACAGGCCCTTCTTGGTCTCCGTCGGGACCGGTGGAGCCACCGTCTGGACTGCCTGCGTAGGCTGGCTGGTCTCCGGGTCCTGCGTCGCCTGCTTCTGGGTCGTGCCGGTGTCCGTGTCCTTGATCGTGCCCTGCGTCGTCCTGGTGGCCCGGGTGCTCGGCTTGGCGGTCGGCTCGCCGATACGCGTGCGGGTGGCCCGCGGCGAGGGGGTACGGCTGGGGCGTACCCGGGCGGCGGTCGGCGACGGGGCGGCGGTGGCCGAGGCGGTCGGCTCCGGGGAGTCCGACTCCGTGGGGTCGGTGGCCTCCTCCGTGTCGCTCGGCTCCGCCTCCGTGGGCGAGGCGGCCGGCGCGCTCACCTGCTCGGCACTGGCGCACTTCCCGCTCTGACATGGGTCGTCGGACGACGTACCGGTCAGCATCCAGCCGGCCCCCGCGCCGAGCACGACGACCGCGACGGCCGCCATGAGCAGCACCTTGGTACGGCGGCGCACCTCCTTGTCGCCCTCGGCCTGGTGACCGCCCCCCTGGGAGCCGTCGGTCCAGCCGGAGCCGAGGAAGCCGCGCTTGGGCTCCGCGGGCTCGTCATCGTCGTAGGAGGACCCGTAGCTCTTGTCGATCGGGAGGTAGGCGTCACTCGGCTGGTCACCGGTGTAAAGCGGCCCGCTCGGCGCGTCACCCGTGTAAAGCGGTCCACTCTGCGCGTCACCCGTGTAGAGCGGCACGCCGGTGTCACCGGTGTAGAGCGGCTCACCCTGCGTGTCACCCGAGTACAGCGGGCCGCTGGGCTGGTCACCGGTGTAGAGCGGCCCGCTGGGCGCGTCGCCGGTGTAGAGCTGGTCGCCGCCCGAGTAGAGCGAGTCCCCGTAGAAGGGCCCGCTGGCCGGGTCACCGGTGTACAGCTCACCCTCGGCGCCCGTCGCGCGGTGCTGGCCCTCGGCCGGCGGGATGTACAGCTCGGGCGCGCCCTTGTCCGGCGGGAGGATGTAGGTCTCGTTGCCCGAGACCACGATGGCCGGCTGCTCGTCGGTGTCGTCCGTGCTCCAGCGCGGGGACAGAACGTCGCCGGTCAGCTCCGGGTTCGCCGACCTGCCCTGCCCATCCTCATATGGCCTGTCGTTCTCGTCGCGCGCCACGATGGAACCTCTCTAATACGAATCTGGACCGCGACCTTTCCTAACAGACTTCTCCACCAGTTGTCCGGAAATTTCACAAGATGCTCATAAATAAGCTGGAGTCACAACTGTCATCTTCCGTTTCAGTGGACCCCCCGTAGGGGTATGTCTGAGGGTTGCCTGCACATGACCACGCACCTGCTCCAGACCTATACGCACGGTAACGGGACGCGGTCCACCTAAAGTCGGAAAAGGCCGCGCATGACGGCGCTGATCTCGGTCAGGACTTGAATTTCGGTCCAATCGAGGGCTCCATCCAAAAGACCGGAATTCAGGGCGCAATCACACGCGGTGACGACATCATGACCCGCATGACCGAGGCTGAACCCCCTCCCGGCGCCCTGGCGCTGACCGGATTGCGCGCGCGGGCGCGCGCCGCGCGCCGGACCGCGATCGTCACGCTCTCCGGCTCGCTCGCGCTGATCGCCTTCTCCCAATCGCTCGCCGAACGGACCCCGGCGAGCCTGCCGCCGGCCGTACTCGCGCTCACGCTCTTCCTCGCCGCGCTGCCCGCGCTGGCGCTCACGCAGACCATCTGGGGCGCGCGCGTGCGGGCCGTGCGCACTCGCGAGCGCGAGTTGTACGCGAGCCCGCCCAGGACACCGCTGCGGACGCTCAGCAGGCTCTCCGTCGGCTGCGGGTGGGCGGTGACGCTGCTGCTCGGCTGTACGCTGCCGCGCCCGTTCCGCGAGTCGGGCCTGTACGGCTTCGCCGACGCGATGAGCCAGGTCACCGAGGCGCTGGCGCTGGCGGGTTCGGCGGCGGGGGTGTGCTTCCTGATCTGGTGGGCACGGGGGGCAGGGGGCAAGCCGGCGTGTGCCGGCCGGCCGGGCGGATCACCTGGCGATCCGTGGGATCCCGACCGGCGCACGCGCCGGCGACGGGGGCCGGTGCTCCACGCCGGCGCGGCCGTGGCGGTCGCGGCCCTGGTCGGGGCCCGCGCCCATCTGTGGGAGCCGTCGACCGTGACCCTCTGCGCGTTGCTGGCGGCCGTCCTCGTCTGCGGCGTGGTTACTGACGAGTAGCATAGGCGCGGTAACTGCCGAGCAACGAGGAGCGAATCCGTGCCTTCCTCTCGTGACGTCGTGTTCGTCGACGGCGTACGCACACCTTTCGGCCGGTCGGGGCCCAAGGGCATGTACGCGGAGACCCGCGCGGACGACCTGGTCGTCCGCGTCATCCGCGAGCTGATCCGGCGCAACCCGGGGCTGCCGCCGGAGCGCGTGGACGAGGTCGCGATCGCCGCGACCACCCAGATCGGCGACCAGGGCCTGACCATCGGCCGCTCGGCGGCGGTGCTGGCCGGGCTGCCCAAGACCGTGCCGGGCTACGCGATCGACCGCATGTGCGCGGGCGCGATGACCGCGGTGACCACGGTCGCGGGCGGCATCGCCTTCGGCGCGTACGACGTGGCGATCGCGGGCGGCGTCGAGCACATGGGCCGCCACCCGATGGGCGAGGGCGTCGACCCGAACCCGAGGTTCCTGTCCGAGCGCCTGGTCGACCCGAGCGCCCTGGTCATGGGCATGACGGCCGAGAACCTGCACGACCGCTTCCCGACGATCACCAAGGACCGCGCCGACGCCTACGCGGTGCTGTCGCAGGAGAAGGTGGCCAAGGCGTACGCCGACGGCCGCATCCAGCCCGATCTGGTCCCCACGGCGATCAGGACGGCCGAGCGGGGCTGGGGCCTGGCGGTCGAGGACGAGGCGCCGCGCCCCGGCACCACGCTGGACGGGCTGGGCGCGCTCAAGACGCCCTTCCGCGCCCACGGCAACGTCACGGCGGGCAACTCCTCGGGCATCAACGACGGCGCCACCGGCTGCGTCGTGGCCGCCGCCGAGACGGCCGCCGAGCTGGGCCTGGCGCCGAAGATGCGGCTGGTCTCCTACGCCTTCGCCGGGGTGGACCCCGAGGTGATGGGCGTGGGCCCGATCCCGTCCACCGAGCGGGCACTCCGCCTGGCAAATCTCGATATTTCCGATATCGGGCTGTTCGAGATCAACGAGGCTTTCGCCGTACAGGTGCTGGCCTTCCTGGAGCACTTCGGCATCGCCGACGACGACCCGCGGGTCAACCCCTACGGCGGCGCGATCGCCTTCGGCCACCCGCTGGCCTCCTCGGGCGTGCGGCTGATGACGCAGCTCGCGCGGCAGTTCGGCGAGCGCCCCGACGTGCGCTACGGCATCACCACCATGTGCGTCGGCATGGGCATGGGCGGCACCGTGATCTGGGAGAACCTGGCATGAGCAACCTCGACACCTGGCGCTCGCTGCTGACCGAGCGCGACACCGGCGAAGTCGTCACCAAGGCCCTGGTTCGCGACGTCGAGCTGCCCGGCGGGGCCGGCACGATGGCGCTCATCACCCTCGACAACGGCTTCGACCACACCAAGCCCAACACCTTCGGCCCGCGCGGGCTGTTCGCGCTGAACGGCGCGCTGTCCGAGATCGCCGCCCGCACCGACCTGGCCGCCGTGGGCGTGACGGGCAAGCCGTTCATCTTCGCGGTCGGCGCCGACCTCAAGGGCGCGGCGACCATGGCCGCGCGCGAGGAGGCGCGGGCCATCGGCGCGCTGGGGCACCACGTGTTCCGCCGTTTGGGCGAGCTGCCGATCCCGTCGTTCGCGTTCGTCAACGGCGCGGCGATGGGCGGCGGCCTGGAGGTGGCCCTCCACTGCACCTACCGGACGATCTCCTCGGGCGTCCCGGCCATCGCGCTGCCCGAGTGCTTCCTCGGGCTGGTGCCGGGCTGGGGCGGTACGCAGCTGCTGCCGCACCTGATCGGCCCGGCCCGCGCGATCAAGCTGATCATCGAGAACCCGCTGTCGCAGAACCGGATGCTCAAGGGCGCCCAGGCGTTCGAGCTGGGCGTCGCCGACGCGATGTTCGAGCCGGCCGACTTCCTGGAGGAGTCGCTGCGCTGGGCCGCCCGGGTGCTCACCGGCGACACCGTCGTGCCGCGCGACTCGCACGCCGACGATGACTGGGACAAGGCGGTCGCCGACGCGCGTTTCCTGGTCGACATGAAGCTGCGCGGCGCCTCCCCCGCGCCCTACCGGGCGCTCGACCTGGTCTCCCTGGCCCGTACGGCCTCGCGCGACGAGGGCTTCGCCGCCGAGGACGAGGCGCTGACCGACCTGCTGATGGGTGACGAGCTGCGCGCCGGGCTCTACGCCTTCGACCTGGTGCAGCGGCGGGCCAAGCGCCCGGCGGGCGCCCCCGACCCCGCGCTGGCCCGCAAGGTGACCAAGGTCGGCGTGGTCGGCGCGGGACTGATGGCCTCGCAGATGGCACTGCTGTTCGCCCGCCGCCTGGAGGTGCCGGTCGTGCTGACCGACCTCGACGAGAGCCGGCTCGGCAAGGGCGTGGGCCACGTGCACGCCGAGGTCGACAAGCTGCTCGCCAAGGGCCGCGTCTCGGCCGACCAGGCCAACCGGCTCAAGGGGCTGGTGACCGGCTCCCTGACCAAGGACGCCTTCGCCGACGCCGACTTCGTCATCGAGGCGGTCTTCGAGGAGATGTCGGTCAAGCGGCAGGTGTTCGCGGAGGTGGAGGCGGTGGTCTCGGCCGACTGCGTGCTCGCGACCAACACCTCCTCGCTGTCGCTGGCCGAGATGGGCGCCGCGCTGGAGCGTCCGGAGCGGCTGGTCGGCTTCCACTTCTTCAACCCGGTCGCGGTGATGCCGCTGCTGGAGATCGTCAAGGCGCCCGCGACCGACGACGCGACGCTGGCCACCGCCTTCGCCGTGGGCCGGACGCTGAAGAAGTCGTCGGTGCTGGTGAAGGACGCTCCGGCGTTCGTGGTGAACCGGCTGCTCACCCGCTTCATGGGCGAGGTGATCGCCGCGGTCGACGAGGGCACGCCGCTGGAGGTCGCCGAGCACTCGCTCGACGACCTCGGGCTGCCGATGACGCCGTTCGCGCTGCTCCAGCTCGTGGGGCCGGCCGTCGGCCTGCACGTGGCCGAGACGCTGCACGCGGCCTTCTCCGAGCGTTTCGGCGTCTCGGCGAACATGGCCAAGCTGGTCGCCTCCGGTAAGCCGGGCGTCTATCTGCCCGACTTCTCGCTCGACCCCGAGGCGGTGGCGCTGTTCGCGGGCGGCTCGGCGCCGTCCACCGCCGCCGAGGTACGGCTGCGCGTGCTGCGGGCCCTGGCCGAGGAGATCCGGATCATGCTGGACGAAGGCGTGGTCGCGGCGGCGCAGGACATCGACCTGTGCATGATCCTCGGCGCGGGCTGGCCGTTCCATCTTGGCGGGATCACCCCGTACCTGGACAGGTCGGGTCTGGCCCAGCCGCGATTCCTCCCGCCCGGCACCGCCTCCGTGCCCGCCTGAGACGGGCCCGCTTGACCGGATCTTGGGAGGCCCGTCCGGCGGGCCTCCCAAGATTTGGCGATCCGTCACGTAGCGTGTTCGCCGCGCTACGAACGGAGAAGATCCATGATGAGAGCAGTCGGCACGATCGCGTTGTGCGCAGCCGCGCTGGCGACGGCGACCCCCGCACTCGCCGAAGCGACTCGCAAGTCGACCCTGAAGATCGTGATCGTGGTGGACGACCTGCCGAAGGGGGCCACCCTCACCTGTGACCCCGACGGCGGCAGCCACCCCACCCCCGCCGCGGCCTGCGACCTGCTGCGGAAGGTCAAGGGCGACCCGAGCAAGCTGAACGTGGTGCCCAATCCGGTGTGTACCGACGAGTACCAGCCGCACACCGTCGTGGTGGTGGGCAAGTGGCGCGGGACGTCGCTGCGATGGACTTACGTCTTCTCCAACTCCTGCCGGATGAAGGCGGCGGGCGGGGCGGTCTTCACCATCAGACCGCCGGCCGCCTGACCGCCGAGGGGTGGGCGCCCCGGGCGCCTACCCCTTCGGGCCGGGCACCTGGACCCGGCTGTGGCGGTAGCCGTAGGCGAAGTAGAGCACGGCACCGATGATCAGCCACACCACGAACCGCAGCCACGTCTCGACCGGCAGGTTGAGCATCAGGTAGAGACAGGCCAGCACCGACAGGATCGGCAGCAGCGGCACCATCGGCGTACGGAAGGCCCGGGGCAGGTCCGGCTGCGTACGACGCAGCACGATCACCCCGGCCGAGACCACCACGAACGCGAAGAGCGTGCCGATGTTCACCAGCTCGGCCAGGGCGCCGAGCGAGATGAACCCGGACAGCACCGTGGTGACCAGCCCGATGATGATCGTCAGCCGGGCCGGCGTACCGAACCTGGGGTGCACCTTCGCCAGCGCGCGCGGCAGCAGCCCGTCGCGGCACATGGCGAACAGCACCCGGCTCTGCCCGAGCATGAGGATCATCACCACGGTGGTCAGGCCGGCGATCGCGCCGATGCTGATCAGCGTGGCCGCCCAGGACTGCCCGACCGCGGTGAAGGCGTCGGCGAGCGGCGCCTTCTCGCTCAGCTTGTCGTAACGCTGCATGCCGACCACGACCAGCGACACCGCCACGTACAGGACGGTGCAGATGGCCAGGGAGCCGATGATGCCGCGCGGCAGGTCGCGCTGCGGCTTGATGGTCTCCTCGGCGGCGGTGGCGACGATGTCGAAGCCGATGAAGGCGAAGAACACGACCGCGGCGGCCGAGAAGATGCCGATCACGCCGAAGGCGACGGGCGTGATGCCGAACAGCACCTGGATCAGCGGCGCCTTCAGCCCCTCGACCCCCGGCGTGGACACCGGCGGCGGGATGAACGGCGAGTAGTTGGCCGCGTTGATGAAGAACAGCCCGGCCACGATGACGAGCAGGATCACCGCCACCTTGATGGTGACGATGACCAGGTTGACCCGCGACGACAGCTTGATCCCGGCGGTCAGGACGCCGGTGAGGATCAGCACGATGACCATCGCGGGCAGGTTGACCACGGGGCTCTCCCCCGCCATCCACGCGGGCAGCTCGAGGCCCAGCGAGGACATCAGCGAGGCGAAGTAGCCCGACCAGCCGACCGCCACCACCGCCCCGGCCAGCGCCATCTCCAGCATCAGGTCCCAGCCGATGACCCAGGCCGGGAACTCGCCCAGCGTGGCCAGCGAGAAGGTGTAGGCGGACCCGGCCACGGGGATCGACGAGGCGAACTCCGCGTAGCACAGCGCCGCCAGACCGCAGACGACGGCGGCCACGACGAAGGAGAGCGCCACCGCCGGACCGGCCGTCTCCTTGGCCACGCGGCCGGTGAGGACGAAGATGCCGGTGCCGACGATGACGCCGATGCCGAAGACGGTGAGGTCGACGGCGGTCAGTCGCTTTCGCAGCCGATGCTCGGGGGCTTCGGTGTCGAGGATCGACTGCTCGACGCTCTTGGTGCGAAAGATGTCCACACCCAGCGTCTTCCCACACCTCTGGGTGATCATGCCTGTCCGGGCGGTGACCAGGGCGATCGGCGCGGTACGGACCGGCACTCGGTCAGCGCGGTACGGACCGGCTCTCGGTCAGCGCGGCGGACCGGCTCTCGGTCAGTGTGGCGCGGACTGGCTCTCGATGGGGCTGCTCCGCTTGGCGATCGCCTCGGTGATCTCGCGAGCCAGATCCTGGCCGGTCAGCCCGATCTGGCCGAGGATCGCGGCCCGCTTGGCATGGTCGAGGAAGCGCTGCGGAATGCCGTAGCCGCGTACGGGCACATCCACGTCGGCGTCGCGCAGCAGGCGCGACACCGCGTCGCCGACGCCGCCCACGCGGCCGTTGTCCTCGACCACCGCGACCAGCTTGTGGGCGCTCGCGGCGGCCACCAGCGCCTCGTCGAGCGGCTTGACCCAGCGCGGGTCGACCACGGTCGCCGAGATGCCCTGCGCGTCGAGCAGGAGGGCGGCGTCCATGCAGATCCGCGTCATCGGGCCGACGCCCACCAGCAGCACGTCGGGCTCGCCCGCGCGCAGCACGTCCATCGTGCCCAGCTTGCCGACGGCCTCGATCGGCTCGGCGACCGGACCCTTGGGGAAGCGCAGCACGGTCGGGCCGTCGGAGACCTCCACGGCCTCGCCGAGCAGCTCGGTCAGCCGCTCGCCGTCACGTGGCACGGCGATCTTCAGGCCGGGGACGACCTGAAGGATCGACAGGTCCCACATGCCGTTGTGGCTGGCGCCGTCGTCGCCGGTGACGCCGGCCCGGTCGAGCACCACGGTGACGGGCAGCCGGTGCAGGGCCACGTCCATGAGCAGCTGGTCGAAGGCCCGGTTGAGGAAGGTCGCGTAGACGGCGACGACCGGGTGCATGCCGCCGAGCGCCAGCCCGGCCGCGCTGGTCAGGGCGTGCTGCTCGGCGATGCCGACGTCGTAGATGCGCTCGGGGTAGGCCTCGGCGAAGGCGGCCAGGCCGGTCGGGTGGAGCATCGCGGCGGTGATGGCGACCAGGTCCTCGCGGTCCTTGCCGAGCCTGACCAGCTCCTCGCTGAACACGTTGGTCCAGATGCGGCCCTTGGGCTTCTCCGCGCCGGTGGCCCGGTCGAAGGCGCCGGGCGAGTGGAACTGGTCCTCGTCGTGGTTTTCCGCCGGTGAGTAGCCGCGGCCCTTCTGGGTGAGGGCGTGCACGATGACCGGGCCGCGGAAGTCGCGGGCCTTGCGCAGCGCCGCCTCCATGGCCTGCTCGTCGTGGCCGTCGATGGGCCCGACGTATTTCAGGCCGAGGTCCTCGAACATGACCTGCGGGGCCAGGACGTCCTTGACGCCCTTCTTGATGCCGTGGAGCGCGTCGTAGAGGACGGGAACGTTCCCGATCTTGTCTTTGACGTATTCGAGCATGTCCTCATAGCGGCGGTTGACCCGCAGCGAGGACAGGTGGGAGGCCAGGCCGCCGATCGTCGGCGAGTAGGAGCGGCCGTTGTCGTTGACGACGATGACCAGCCGCAGGTCCTTGCCCGCCGCGATGTTGTTGAGCGCCTCCCAGGCCATGCCGCCGGTCAGCGCGCCGTCGCCGATCACCGCGATGGCCGTGCGGTCGTGCTCGCCGCGCAGCTTGAACGCCTTGGCCAGGCCGTCGGCGTAGGACAGCGCGGTGGAGGCGTGGGAGTTCTCGACGAAATCGTGCTCGGACTCGGCCTGGCTCGGGTAGCCGGACAGGCCGCCCTCCTGCTTCAGCGCGCCGAAGCCCGCGGCCCGGCCCGTCAACAATTTATGAACATACGCCTGATGGCCGGTGTCCCAGACGATCGGGTCGCCCGGCGAGTCGAAGACGCGGTGCAGCGCGATGGTGAGCTCCACCACACCGAGGTTGGGGCCGAGATGGCCGCCGAACCGGGCGCAGCAGTCGACGAGCAGGTCACGGATCTCCGCCGCTAGCTGCGGCAGCTCCTCTGCATCCAGGCGTTTGACGTCGTGTGGTCCCTTTACCGAGCCCAGCAACCCGCTCACGGATGCGATCCCCTCTGCTCCTGTGCGCCAACCCGATCGAGTCTAGTTCGTGCCTGCCTTGCTGACTCCATCGCGCTCCATAGAGTCAAATCCACCCACATATGTCCGATCTTGACCTAGTCTTTCCCTCACTATGAACACTCTCCCCATGAAGAAGCTGTCGTCCCTTGTGGCCACAGGCGCGGTTATCGCGCTGGCCGGCGCGGGAACGGCGACAGCCGATGTCAAGCCCGTCTCCGCAGGTCAGCAGGTCGTCCAGCAAGCCGCCCAGCAGGCGGCGCCCCCTCGTGGCAAGGCTGCCGCGACGGCCAGCCCGCTGTACCGGACGGGACGGCTCGCCAGCTCCAACTGTTCGCCCGGCAACTTGCCCAAGGGCAGCACGACGGCTTACAAGCGCTTCCTCTCGACCGTGACGAACTGCCTGAACCGCTCCTGGGCCTCCCAGTTCCGCAAGGCCGGCCTCTCCTTCAGCAAGCCGCGGCTGCGCATCATCACCAAGAAGGTCCGCACGCCTTGCGGCCCGTGGAGCGCGGGTGCCGACGGCATCTACTGCTCGACCGACCGCACGATGTACATGCTGATCACCAAGACTCAGCTGCGCCAGCCGTTCGCGCTGGGCATCACCCGGCTGATGGCCCACGAGTACGGCCACCACGTGCAGAACATGTCGGGCATCTGGAACTACTACTGGGCCGCCAGGAACGCCACTGGCAGGTCCGGCCAGCTCGCGCTCTCGCGCCGCTCGGAGCTGCAGGCGGAGTGCTTCTCCTCGGCCTTCATGCGCACGGTCGAGAACACGCTGCCCGTCGACTCGGGTGAGTGGGACTACACCGTCAACTGGTTCCGCAAGAACGGCGCCAAGGGCTGGCCGCAGAACGACCACGGCCGTGGCCCGTCGCAGGCGTACTGGATGAACCGCGGCTACGGCTCGGCGTCCCCCGGCTCCTGCAACACCTGGGCCGCGCCGGCGCGTACCGTCGCCTAGTCCTCCCCGCTCTGATGCGGCCGCGCCCTACGGCGCGGCCGCATTGCGCTTTCCGGACAAAGCACAGGACTCGCGAACAGGGCCCTACCTAGTGGTCTAGTATCCGCGATCGTGCGTATACCCCTTATCGCCGCATCTGTCGGCATGGTCGTGGGTTTGGCCATATCTGGCACGGCCAACGCGGAGACCACGGCCCCGCAGGTCACGCAGACCGCGCCGCCCGCCGTACTGGCCAAGAACAAGATCTATCGGTCCGGCACCCCGTCGCCGCAGTCATGCGCGATCCCCGCGATCCGCAAGGGCAGCGCCGCCTCACTCACGACCTTCCACCGCGCGATGGCCAGGTGCGCCAACACCTTCTGGGCCACCAGGTTCAAGGCCGCCGGGCTGCGTTACAGCCCGCCGAAGATCGCCATCACGACCGGCAGCGGCTCGGTCTGCGGCAAGATCACCAGCAACGGCGCCCAGTACTGCCCGGCGCAGCGGACGATCGCCATCCGGATCATGAAGCGGGACCTGCAGGATCCCTTCCGGATGAACATCGCGCACTCCGTCGCCCACGAGTGGGGCCACCACGTGCAGCAGCTCAGCGGCATGCTGGACGAGCAGAACCGGCTCTACTGGCGAGCCGGAGGCGGCGCGCGCACGATACTCAGCCACCGACTGGAGATGCAGGCCGAATGCTTCGCCGGCGTCTTCTACAGCTCCACGCTCGACTCCATCGACCCGGGCATCACCTGGGACGAGTGGACCGACGCCGTGAGCAGGGCCGGGGAGAGCAAGGTCCACGGCAAGCCGGCCAACCTCGCCTACTGGCAGGACCGCGGCTACAGCGGCGGATCGGCCCGGTACTGCAACACCTGGACCGCGCCGAAGAGCCGGGTCTCCTAGGCGTTGGCCCTGGCCAGCACTTCCAGCGGGTCCGCGAGCACGTGGGCGAAGGCCAGTTCGGCCGCGCCCACGAGCGTCGCGTCGTCGGCCAGGGCCGAGGTGCGCAGCCGCAGCTTCTCCCGCTGCGGCGCCATCGCGTGCAGCGTCAGCCTGGTACGCACCTGAGCGGCCGAGCCGAGATAGATCTCCCGCAGCATCCCGCCGAAGATGACCATCTCCGGGTTGAAGATGTTGACCAGGTTGGCGACGCCCAGGCCGAGCCAGTCGCCGACCTTCTTGAGCGCCTCCTGGGCCACGATGTCGCCCCGGTCGGCGGCGTCGACCACGGCGCGCACCGCGTCCCTGCCGTGCTGCTCGCCGGCCAGCCGGCCGGCGGTCTCCAGCAGGGCCCGCTCCCCCACCTCGGCCTCCAGGCAGCCGTGCGAGCCGCAGCCGCAGGCCCGCCCGCCGGGGTTGACGACCATGTGGCCGACCTCGCCGCCGTAGCCGTCGTGCCCGCCCAGCAGGTGACCGCCCGCGATGATCCCGCCGCCGATGCCGACGTCTCCGTGCAGGTAGATCAGGTCCCTGACGGCGGCGCCGACCCCGCGGCTGTGCTCGGCCAGCGCGGCCAGGTTGGCGTCGTTGCCCACGCTGACCGGCAGGCCCAGGCCCAGCCGGCGGCCCAGCTCCTCGCCGAACGGCACCTCCTCCGTGCCGAGGTTGGGGCCGAACCTGATCATGCCGTCGCCCTTGCGCACCCCGCCGGCGACCGCCGCGGCCGCGCCGACGCAGACCGTGTCGGCCCTGGTCTTACGCCGCATCTGCCGGGCGAAGCCGGCCAGGATCCCGGTCAGCTCCTCCAGCTCGAACGGGCCGCGCAGGCGTACGGCCTCCCTGCGGTCGAGGATCACCCCGCCCAGCCCGACGCGCGCGACGGCCAGCCGGTCCGGGCCCACGTCGAAGGCGAACACGTAGACCCGCGCCGACTCGGGACGCACCACGAGCGAGGGACGGCCCGCGCGGCCGGTCTCGCGCGGCAGCTCCTCGCGCACCAGCCCGGCCGCGGTGAGATCGGAGGTGAGCGCCATGATCGTGCTGCGGTTGAGGCCCATCTTCGACGTCAGCTCGGCGCGTGAGGTCGGCCCGCCCAGATGGACGTGCCGCAACAGGGCGCCGAGGTTGTGACGCCTGATGTCCTCCTGGGAGGGACCGGCACGCATCGTCTGGGCTTCCTTAAAGGGGTGAGAGTCGCTGATCACCTTAGACCAGCGGCTGCCGCCCGCTTGCGCGCCAGAGCGTCGACACCCGCGGCCAGGAGCAGAACGAACCCCGTGACCAGGTATTTCACACTCGCACCGTACCCCATCAGGCCCATGCCGTTCTCGATCACCGCGACCACGGCGCCGCCGAGGATCGCGTCGAGGACGCGCCCCTTCCCGCCGAACAGGCTGGTGCCGCCGATGACCGCGGCGCCGACCGCGTACAGCAGCACGGAGCTGCCGCCGGTGTTCGGGTCGACCGAGCTGGCCCGGGAGGCGGCGACGATGCCGCCGACGGCGGCCATCGCCGAGCAGATCACGAACGCGCTGATCCTGATCCGGTCGACGCCGATGCCGGCTCTGCGGGACGCCTCCGCGTTCCCGCCGACCGCGTAGATGTGCCGGCCGAACGCGGTACGGCGGAGCACGAACGTCCACACGACCAGCAGCACGAGGATCACCGGCACCACGATCGGCACGCCCATGAGCGAGCTGATGGCCGGGTTGCGGGAGCGCTCGAGGTTGAGCACGTAGACGACCACGCCCCCGATGATCGCCAGCGCGCCCACGCGGGCGGCGATCAGCGAGAACGGGTCGGCCACCAGCCCGCGCTTCGCGCGCCGGCCGGCCCTGATGAGCTGGAGGGCGGCGTAGCCCGCCACGCAGGCCACGAAGAGCGCCCAGCCGAGCCAGACCGGCAGGTTCTTGTTGGCGACGGCGACGATGACGGGATCCCGGATCGAGATGTTCGTCCCCTCGTCGACCAGCACCAGGACCAGGCCCTGGAAGGCGAGGAAGGCGGCCAGCGTGACCACGAACGACGGTATGCCCACCTTGGCGACCAGCGTGCCGAGCACGGTGCCGATGACCATGCCGGTGAGGATGGCCGCTCCCACGCAGACGTACCAGGGCAGGCCCATGTTGGTGAGCGTGACCGCGAGCACCGCCGCGCACACGCCGCTGGCGAACCCGGCCGACAGGTCGATCTCGCCGAGCAGCAGCACGAACACCAGGCCCATCGCGATCACCGTGACCGCGGCGCCCTGGGTGAACAGGTTCGCGACGTTGATCGCCGTGAGGAAGGCGGGACGTGCGATGGCGAAGACGGTGCAGAGCACGAGCAGGCCGAGTACGGCCGGCAGCGCGCCCATGTCGCCGCCGCGTACCCGCTCGATGTAGGCGGTGACGCTGTGCCCGATCGACGGCGACTGCTTCGCGGTGACGATCGCCTCGCCGGGGAGTTCCTTGACCTTGTTCATTGCGCGATCCCCAGGTCTCCGCTCCGGCCGGATGTGATCAGTTCGACGACCTGCGCGTGCGTCACGTCGGCGGTCCTGACCTGCGCGGCCATCCTGCCGAGGTAGAGCGCCGCGATCTGGTCGGAGACGGCGAAGACGTCGTTCAGGTTGTGCGAGATGAGGACGACGGCCAGGCCGGTGTCGGCGAGCCGGCGGACCAGCTCCAGCACCTGCGCGGTCTGGGCGACGCCGAGGGCCGCCGTCGGCTCGTCGAGGATGACGACCTTGCTGTTCCACAGGACGGCCTTGGCGATGGCCACCGTCTGGCGCTGACCGCCGGACAGGCTGGACACCTGCTGCCTGATGGACTTCACCGTACGGACGGACAGCCCGTCGAGCGTCTGCGTGGCCAGTTCCTCCATCGACGCCTCGTCGAGCACGAGCCCGCTGCGGCGTTCCCTGCCGAGGAACATGTTCTGGACGATGTCGAGGTTGTCGCAGAGCGCGAGATCCTGGTACACGATCTCGATGCCCAGCTCACCGGCGTCACGCGGGCCGTGCACCTGGACGGGGCGGCCGTCGAAGACGATGTCGCCCCCGTCGATCGGGTAGATGCCGCCGATGCACTTGACCAGCGTCGACTTGCCCGCGCCGTTGTCGCCGACCAGGGCCGTCACCTCGCCGGGGTTGGCGGCGAAGGTGACGTCATGCAGGACCTGGACCGGGCCGAAGCTCTTGTCTATCCCGCGCACTTCGAGCAGGGGGGTCATGAGGCTCCCTTGGGGAGGGGTACGGCCGCCCTCTGTAGGTCGCGGCCGTACCCGGTTCTGCTTTCTTACTTTCCTACTGGATGCCGGCCGAGGTGCACTTGGCGGCGAAGTCGCCGGTGCACAGCTCCTCCTTGGTCACGTAGCCGTCCGCCACGACGTCCTTGACGTTGTCGAGGTAGATCGGCTGCGGGTCGAGCAGCTCGGACGGCACGTCCTGGTTGCTCTGCGGGTCCTTGACGCTGCCGCTCGCCGCGGGCTTCTCACCCTTGGCCAGCGCGACCGCGAGCTTGGCCGCCGCGTCGGCCTCCTTCTTGACGGCCTTGTAGACGGTCATGCACTGGTCGCCGACCAGGATGTTCTGCAGACCCTGGACCGTGGCGTCCTGGCCGGTCACCGGGACCTTGCCGTTGAGGTTGTTCTTCTTCAGCACCGTGATGGCGGCGTTTCCGAGACCGTCGTTGGCGGCCAGCACACCGGCGATCTTCGGCGCGCTGGTCAGCATCTGCTCGAAGATGGTGCCGGCCTGGGCGTTGTCCCAGTCGGGCACGGACTGGTCGGGGCCCTTGACGTAGTCGCCCGAGTCGTACTTGGGCTTGAGGACGCCGTCGTACCCGGCCTTGAAGAGGGTGGCGTTGTTGTCGGTCGGCGAGCCGTTGAGCTCGGCGATGATCGGCTTGCTGGCCTTCTTGTCGGTCAGGCACTTGACCAGGCCCTCGCCCTGCAGGGTGCCGACCTTGGTGTTGTCGAAGCTCACGTAGTAGGCGGCGCCGCCACCCAGCGTCAGCCGGTCGTAGTCGATGGTCGCCACGCCCTGGGACTTGGCCTTGTCGATGACCGTCTTGCCAGTGCCGCTGTCGAGGTTGACGATCATCAGCACGGTGGCGCCGTTGGTGATCATCTGGTCGGCGATGGTCTGGAAGGCCGTCTTGTCGTTCTGGGCGTTCTGGATGTCGTAGGCCACTCCGGCGGCCTTGAACGCCTCTTCCAGGTACTTGCGATCCGCCGTCTCCCAGCGGGCCGAGGACTTGCTGTCGGGCAGGATGACGCCGATCTTGCCGGCCTTCTGCGAGCTCTGCGTGCTCTGCGCGGAAGACGTGGACGAGGTCGGACCGCTGTTGCCCCCGCAGGCGGTGAGACCGAGGGCTAGAACGGCGGCCGCGGCGGTCAGGCTGAGGATCCCCTTGCGCATAGTGCAGGGTCCTTTCTTCCGGAGGGCCCGGATGAATGTTGTTTGCGGCAACGTATTCCGGGACGGCCTGCTTTGGAAGACCTATGAAGGGGGGAGTTTGTTGTTGCGGATAACAATCTAGAAACGCGGCTGACATCGGAGGTTCACCGTACGCGTGCCGCCGGACACCCGAAACGCCGCACCGGCCGGATCCCCCCGGCCGG
>NZ_JBEZDM010000029.1:0-148976 GCF_040648335.1 Nonomuraea sp. NPDC049158 | reverse complement strand
GGGCGCCGGGGGCCTGCGGGGCGGCCCCTCGCCGCCGCGCCGCCCGGGGGGCTGCACGCGCGTGTGCTCGTCGTCGCGGGTACGGCGGAGCCTGCCGCCGTCGCCGGGACCCTCCTCGCGGGCCCGGCGCACGTCACGGGGGACCTCTTCGCGGGTACGGCGCAGCGGGCCGTCGTCCTGGCGGGCCCGGGAGCGCTCGTCCCTGGCCGGGGGCCTGGGACGTTCGGCCTCCGGACGCGGGCGTACGGAGCGCTGACGGGCACGCTCCTTGGCGGCGTCGTCCCCGTCCTGCCGGGAACGAGAGCGGCCGCGGGGCCCGTCGGCCGGGTCCTGCGGGCGCCGGGCCCCGCGGTCGTCTCCGTCGTCGCGGCCCTCGTCCCTGACGAACGGCCCGAAGGGGAGGTCGAGCGGGTCCGGGCGCTTTCTCGGCTCCTTGGGTGGATCATCGGGCCGGCCCGCCCCCTCCGAGCGAGCCGACCCCGCTTGCCGCCCCTGTCGCCCCGGTCCACCGGGGGTACGGCGAGAGGCGCCGGGCCCGCCCTGGGAACCGGCGCCGCCGCGGCCGGGTCCCTGCCCCCTGCCGCCTGTGTCTCTCACCGTCCCTGGTCCGCCTGGCTGGTGACGGCGCCGGCCTCGGTCAGGACGTTGGGCTTGTCCCAGTCCTTGTGCTGACCCTGCAGCTCGGCCTGGTCGGCGACCTCGGCGGGACCCATGTTCTTCTCGTTGGCGAGCTTGGCGTTCTCGTTGGCCTGCCGGGCCACCTCGATCTCCTTACGCAGGTTGGCCGCGGTGATGGAGTCCTGCGCGAGAACGGTGTTGAGCAGGAGCAGGCTCAGCAGGCCGCCGCACATCAGCCCGACGACGAGCAGCACGAACGGGGCCCGCTGGCGCCCCCGCGACGGACGCCGCTTGAGCGCCGGGCGCGCCCGCTCCTGGCTCGCCGGAGTCCCGCCGGTCGTCTCGGGACCGTCGGGGCGCGATCGCGGGATGGGCTTGGACTGGTGAGGCACGCCGGGCCTGCGCGGGGCGGTCTTGGGCGCCGTCTTCGGCGGGACGCCGCGGACGGCCGCGCCCCGCCTGCTCTCCTGCTCAGTCCTGGTGGTCAACACGGATCCTCTCTGCCGCCCGTAGCCGGGCCGAGGTCGCCCGCGGGTTGCGGGCCAACTCTTCTTCACTTGGGAGCTCGGCTCCCCTCGTCAACAGGCGGAACCGCGGCTGATGAGCCGGCAGCGGGACGGGCAACCCGGGGGGGCCGGTGTCCTTGGTTCGCGCCGCGAGGACCTGCTTGGTGAGCCGGTCCTCCAGGGAGTGGTAGGAGAGCACGACGACTCGCCCACCGAGCACGAGCGCGTCGAGCGCCGCGGGCAGCGCCGCCTCCAGGGCGGCGAGCTCCGCGTTGACCTCGATGCGCAGCGCCTGGAAAGTTCTCTTGGCGGGGTTGCCCCCAGTGCGCCGAGTAGCGGCTGGAATCGCCTGACGAACGATCTCCGCCAACCGCTTAGTCGACGTTATGGGGTCCTTGGCCCTTTCCTGGAGAATTAGGCGCGCGACACGCGGTGCGAACCGTTCCTCTCCGTAATCGCGGAGGATGCGGGTTAGCTCCGCGGCCGAGTAGGTATTGACCACCTTCTCCGCTGTGAGCTCTTGATCCGTATCCATCCGCATGTCGAGCGGAGCGTCATAGGAATAGGCGAATCCGCGTTCGGCCTCGTCCAGTTGCGGCGAGGACACCCCCAGGTCGAACAGCACCCCGTCGACGGTGGCGCGGCCCGCGCGGGCGAGCACGTCGGCCAGTTCGTCGGAGGAGGCGTGGACCAGCGTGGTCCGGTCGGCGTAGGGGGCGAGCCTGCGCGTGGAGAACTCGATCGCGAACGGGTCGCGGTCGATGCCGATCAGGTGCAGAGACGGATGAGCGGCGAGCAGGGCCTCCGAGTGGCCACCGAGGCCGAGGTTGGCGTCGACGACGACGGGCTCCTGGCCGGTCAGCGCCGGAGCCAAGAGCTCCAATACGCGGTCGAGCATGACCGGAACGTGACCGCCCGTGCCTGCGTTGTCGTACATCTCCAACCCCCCTCTCGCGTCCTTGCTCGCGGATGACGCGTCCGGACGATCATCGGCCCACCTGGCCCCCACCCGGCGCCGTCCGGCCAGGTCCCCATCCGCACCCTCTTCGTGGACGCCTGCCATCTGACACCGGGGAAGGTGCATCAGCTGGCGGGCAGTGGTTGCGGGTGGAGACCTCGCCGAACGACATCTCCGACGGATCGACCGTGGCTCTAGAGAATCCCTGGCAGCACCTCCTCCGACAGATCGGCGAACGCCTGCTCCTGCGCGTCGAGATAGGTGTCCCAGGCTTGGGCGTCCCAGATCTCCAACCGGGTGTTGGCCCCGATGACCGCGCAGTCACGCACGAGGCCCGCGTACTGGCGCAAGCTCTGCGGGATCGTGATGCGCCCCTGCTTGTCAGGCGTCTCGTCGGACGCGCTGGCGAAGAAGACGCGGCTGTAGTCGCGCACCGCCTTGGCGGTGACCGGGGCGGTGCTGAGAGCCTCGGTAATGCGCTGGAACTCCTCTACGGGAAAGACGTAGAGGCATCGCTCCTGGCCTTTGGTGATCACAAGACCCTCCGCCAGCTCCTCACGGTACTTAGCCGGCAGGAACAGCCGTCCCTTGTCGTCCAGACGCGGCTGATGGGTGCCGAGGAACATCGGCCCCACCTCCCGTGCCTAGCGAAGCGCTCAGCGCTGGCGCACCGGGCCCTCCACTGCGCACCACCATACTCCACTTCTCCCCACCGTCAACTGATTCCCGGCCGCTTCGTCACTAGATCGCCGCGCGTTACCGCAGGTCAGAGCCATGACGTCGGGTGGGGGGCGGCGGGGCGCGGCCCAACCCTCATGGGCGTGTCGAGGGTTGAAACGACCATGGAATTAGCGGATCAAGCGCTTCACGAAGCGCCGCGTGGTGGAAAGTGGAGCGCGTCGCGAGGGTCACTGTCACGGGATTCGCACCCGTATGGCACAAGAACCGCAACTGGGGGCAGGTTCTCTGGAATATCGGTAAAAGTCGCCCAAGAACCCCCAGCGTCGTAGGGTCGTACACACAATGAAAAAGGAATGGCATGGCTCCCGCAATGACACCCTGGCACGCGGGACTGCCGTAGCACTTCTCATGGAGGCCTGGTGGCAGTAACCCATGACGTCCCTAGCCGGCTCGACGAGCTGGTCTCCACCGCGCACCGGATTCGGCAGGCGATCGAGTCGGTGATCGAGGGCAAAGGGGACGCCGTCCGCCTCACCCTGACCGTCCTGCTGGCAGAAGGCCATCTGCTGATCGAGGACGTGCCGGGAGTCGGCAAGACCATGCTGGCCAAGGCACTGGCCAGGTCCATCGACTGTCCGGTCAGGCGCATCCAGTTCACCCCGGACCTGCTGCCCAGCGACATCACCGGTGTGAGCGCCTACAACCAGCAGACCCGGGAGTTCGAGTTCAAGCCGGGGCCGGTGTTCGCCAACATCGTGGTGGGCGACGAGATCAACCGGGCCTCGCCCAAGACGCAGTCGGCGCTGCTGGAGTGCATGGAGGAGCGTCAGGTCACGGTCGACGGAGTGACCTATCCGCTCGACGCGCCCTTCATGGTGATCGCCACGCAGAACCCGATCGAGATGGAGGGCACCTATCCCCTCCCCGAGGCGCAGCGCGACCGTTTCACCGCGCGGGTGGCGATGGGCTATCCGGAGCCCTCGGCCGAGCTGGAGATGCTCGACGTGCACGGCGGCACCCCGCCGCTGGACAAGCTGCAGCCGGTCGCGACGACCGCCGAGGTGCGCGCGCTGATCGAGGCGGTACGCGGCGTGTACGTCTCGCAGCCGGTCAAGAAGTACGCCATCGACCTCGCGGTCGCCACCCGCCACTCCCCCGACCTGCGGCTGGGCGCCTCGCCGCGCTCGACGCTGCAGCTGGTCAGGGCGGCCAGGGCGAACGCCGCGCTGTCCGGGCGCGACTACGTCATCCCCGACGACCTGCAGGAGCTGGCCGTGCCGGTGCTCGCGCACCGGCTGCTGCCCAGCGTCGAGGCCCAGGGCCAGCGCCGCCTGCCCGAGCAGGTGGTGACCGAGCTGGTCAGGCGCGTGCCCGTGCCGGAGACGCGAGCGTCGTGAGAGACGGACTGCGGGCGCTGACTTCCCGGGGACGCTCGTTCCTGGCCTCCGGGGTGGCCGCGATGTTGATGGCCTTCCTCCTGGGCGAGAACGATCTGTTCAGGATCGGGGTCCTGGTGACGGCGCTGCCGCTGCTGGCCGCGATGGTGGTGGCGCGTACCCGCTACCGGCTGAGCTGCGCGCGGCGCCTCGACCCGGCCAGGGCGGAGGTGGGCGGCGAGGCGACCGTGACGCTGCGCCTGGAGAACGTCACCCGGCTGCCCACCGGGCTGCTGCTCATTGAGGACACCGTGCCGTACGCGCTGGGCGTGCGGCCCCGGTTCGTGCTGGACCGGGTGGAGTCGCGCGGGATCCGGGAGATCGACTACCGGGTCCGCTCCGATCTGCGGGGCCGTTACACGATCGGCCCGCTGTCCGTGCGCATCACCGACCCGTTCGGGCTGGTGGAGCTCACCCGGGGGTTCACGATCAGCGACACGCTGGTGGTGACGCCGCAGGTGGTGGCGCTGCCCCACGTACGGCTGTCGGGTGAGTGGACCGGGGGCGGCGACAGCCGCACCAGGAGTGTGGCGGCGGCCGGCGACGACGACGTGGCGCCGCGCGAGTACCGCCAGGGCGACGACCTGCGGCGGGTGCACTGGCGCTCCACCGCCCGCCACGGCGAGCTGATGGTGCGGCGCGAGGAGCAGCAGTGGCAGAGCCGCGGCGCGTTGCTGCTCGACACGCGCCGCTACGCCCACCGCGGCGAGGGCCCGCGCTCCTCCTTCGAGGTGGCGGTCTCGGCCGCGGCCTCGATCGGCGTGCATCTCGCCCATGAGGGCCTCGGCCTGCGGCTGGTGACCGACCAGGGCGCCGAGCACCTGACCGACACCGGGTTGAGCTGGTCGCTGCTCGACACCCTCGCGGTGGTACGGCACAGCCCCGCCCGCTCGCTGGAGCTGGGCGTGTCCGCGCTGCGTCAGGGCGGCGGCGACGGGCTGATCGTGGCCGTGCTCGGCTCGCTGGACCCGGAGGAGGCCAGGGAGCTGGCCAGGCTCAGGCACAGCGGCATCACCGGCGTGGCCGTACTCCTGGACGTGGGCACGTGGGACGGCGGCGAGCCGGGCTCCACGGAGAACTACCAGGCGGTGCAGGCGGTCCTCGCCGGTTACGGGTGGCGCATCGTGCGCCTGCCCGCCGGTGTCCCGATCGCCTCCGTCTGGCAGGACGCCGCCAACCGCGGCAGGTACGCGCTCAGCCCGGCGGGAGGTGCGGCATGAGGCTGTCGATCGCCTCCGCGGTGGCCACGTTCTGCGCGGCCGTTCTGCTCTATCCGCTGTTCCAGGGCGGCTCCTGGTTCTGGGGGTCGCTGGGCGCGGTGCTCGCGGTGATGTGCGGTGGCCTGGTGAGCGGGCGGCTGTCACTGCCCGCGTGGGCGGCGGCCCTGGTGAGCGTGGCCGCCCTGTGGATCTATCTGACCATGGCCTTCGCCTCCGACAAGGCGTGGGCCTGGGTGGTGCCGACCAAGGGGTCGGTGGTGGAGCTGGCCAAGCTGCTGGGCACCGGCTGGGCCGACATCCAGCGGTTCGCCGCGCCGGTGCCCGCCACCGAGGGCATCGCGCTGCTGACCACCGGCGGCGTGGGGCTCATCGCGATCGTGGTGGACCTGTTCGCCGCCCGGTTGCGGCGGGCGGCGCTGGCGGGGCTGCCGATGCTGGCGCTGGCCACGGTGCCGGCCACGATCCTGCCGGATCCGATCAGCTGGCCGGCGTTCATCATCGCCGCCCTCGGCTTCACCAGCCTGCTGATCGCCGACGGCCGCGAACGCGTCGGCCACTGGGGACGCGCGGTGCTGGTCAGGCGGACCCGCGTCGCCACCTCACCGGTGCCGGGCGCCGAGCGCGAGACGGCCGACACACGGGGGCTGCGCCTGTCGGGCAAGCGCATCGGGTTCGCCGCGATCGCGCTGGCGGTTCTGGTGCCCGCGGCGCTGCCGGCGATGGAGCCGGTGTCGTTCTTCACCTTCGGGGTGGGCGGCAACGGGTCGGGCAGGGGCAATTCGATCAGCATCCCGAACCCCATAGCCAACCTGAAGGGCCAGCTGCAGCTGCCGGAGCGGCGCGTCGTCCTGTCCTACACCAACACCGATGACAAGCCCCGTTACCTGCGGATCTACTCGCTCGACACCTTCGACGGCGAGCAGTTCGGGATGACGGAGCCGAAGGGCTCGCCGGACAACAGGACGGAGAACGGCCCGCTGCCCACCCCGCCCGGCCTGTCACCGGCGACCAAGGTCTCGAACGTGACGACCAAGATCCAGCTCAGTGACGAGATCGAGCGGCTGTCGTTCCTGCCGCTGCCGTACCCGCCGCGGCAGATCAACGTCGACGGCGACTGGCGCGCGGACGTCAGCACCCTGATGGTCTTCTCCACCAGGGACGAGGCCGCCGGGCTCGGCTATGAGGTCCTCACCGCCGAGCCCGCGGTGACCGGCGACGTGCTCGACTCGCTGCCGCAGGCCAGGGCCTCGGCGAGTGATCCGCGTTACCTCAAGCTGCCGGACAACCTGCCCCCGGAGATCAGGGACCTGGCGGCCAAGGTGACGGCCAACGCCCGGTCGAGCTACGAGGCCGCGGTGAAGATCCAGGAGTTCTTCACCAAGACCGGTGACTTCACCTACAGCCTCAGTACGCAGGGCTCCGGCAACTCCGCGCTGAAGGACTTCCTGCTGCGCAGCAGGGCGGGTTACTGCGAGCAGTTCGCCACGTCGATGGCGGTGCTGGCCAGGCTGGTGGGCATCCCCGCCAGGGTGGCGATCGGCTACACGGGCGGCACGAAGGTCGGCGACAGGTGGACGGTCGGCACGAACGACTCCCACTCGTGGCCGGAGCTGTACTTCGACGGCGTGGGCTGGCTGCCGTTCGAGCCCACGCCGACGGGCTCGCTCGGCCAGGGCAGCGCCCGGGTGCCCGCCTACACGCAGCCGCTCCCCCGTTCCACGAGTGACGGCTCGACGCCGACGCCCGGGGCGACCAGCACGGCCGACGACTCGCCGCTCGGCCCGCAGAACCGCGACAACCCCCGCGCGCTCGACCGCGAGGCCACCATCGCCGACAGCGGGCTGCCGGTGGACGACTCGATGCCGCTGATCGGCAAGATCGGCATCGGCGCGGGCGTGCTCCTGCTCATCCTGCTGATCCCGGCCGGGATACGGCTGATCACCAGGAGCCGGCGGGTCCGCGCGCTGGGCTGGAAGGTGTCCGGGCCGTCGGACGAGGTGACGGCCAGGGTCGTGGCGGGCAGCCACCCGGCCGTGGCGGCCGCCTGGGCGGAGCTGGACGACGTGCTGTTCGACTACGGAATGGCCCGCGAGCCCAGCGAGACGCCACGGGCGCTGGCGCGGCGGCTGACCGAGCGCTATGAGTTCGGGGCCGAGCCGGCCGCGTCCATCGCGACGATCGCCTCGGCGGTCGAGCGGGCGCTGTTCGCGCGGGACGCCGGCGAGATCACGCCGATGAAGAAGGACCTTCGCGAGGTACGGCGGGCGCTGGCGGCCACGGTGTCGCGCTGGAGGCGGGTGCGGGCCGTGCTGCTGCCCCCGTCGACGCTGCGCCGGCTGCGTCAGATGGGCGAGGGAGTGCTCGACGGCTTCGACCGGCTGGAGAACATCAGGTGGCGGCGGACGGCGGCCCAGAAGGGCTCATGACCGTTCGAAGCGACCGTGCGGTCGTCCCCCTTCCGGGGGCGGCCGCACGGTCGTCTGGAGGTCGTCCGGCGCTCAGCGCTCGTCGTTACGACGGCGCCAGCGCTCTTCCATGCGCTCCATGAAGCTGCCTCGATTGCCCCGGCGGGCCTGCTTGCCCGAAACGGGCGCGCCGGAGGCGGGTGCGGCGTCGCCGAACCCGTTCATGCGTTTCCAGCTGGACAGACCCCACAAACACGCGGCGAGCATGACCACGAAACCGCCGACGCCGAGGGGAATCATATTGATCACTACGCCGACCATCAGCAGGACGACGCCAAGCGCAAAGCCGATGGAGGCCTTGATGAGGCGACGTTTGTAATGGCTGCGCGGGTCACTGATCCTTACGGTGTTGGCCCACTTCGGGTCCTCGGCGTAGAGGGCCTGCTCGATCTGGTCGAGCAAGCGCTGCTCGTGCTCAGAGAGCGGCACGGCGCCTCCCAAGGACGGCCCCAGGATGGGGAAGACGGCAACGGACGACACGGGGTGTCCGAACCTCGCGGTCGGTTATCCCCAGGATACGAGGCTGGAGACGTAGGCGAAAGCGAACGCCCAACGCAGACCAAACCGGAGGTGACGTCATGACTCCATTGTGGGTCATCCAGCGCCCCTCCCCAGAAATCGTGACATCGACGTCATGCCTCCATTTCATCAAGTCTGCCGCGTACAAGCGACGCCGGGAGCACCGCATCGGGACCAAATCTCCGGATTGCTCGATCCATCGCCTGTTCGGCCTCCCGCCAGCCGGTCTCCCGCTCGCCCAGACCGAGCTGACGGGAGGATGAATCGGCGGGGCGCAGGTTTTCCATCCTGACCCCGACCAGGCGCAGCCGCACCCGCTCGAGTCCGGCCGCCTCGAAGAGGTCGCAGGCGGTCGCGTAGATCTCCTGGGCCACGTCGGTCGGCTCTCTGAGGGTCTTGGACCGGTTGATCGTGGAGAAGTCGGCTCGGCGCAGCTTCACGCTCACAGTCCTGCCCACGTGACCGGCCTTACGCATCCGGGAGGCCACTCGCTCGGACAGGCGCAGCAACTCGCGTTTGATCACTTCGGGATCGTCGACGTCGACCGCGAAGGTCTCCTCGTTGCCGATGCTCTTGTCGGGCACGTGCGCGGTCACCGGGCGCTCGTCGCGCCCCCATGCCAGCGCGGCCAGATGGCCCCCCACGGCCTGGCCCAGCTCACGCCGCAGGGTGTTGACGGGGACCTTGGCCAGATCGCCGACCGTGCGGATGCCGAGGCGCGTCAGGGACTGCTCCGTGCGCTCACCAACGCCCCACAGGGCCGAGACGGGCAGCGGGTGGAGGAAATCCACCACCTCGCCCTCCGGCACCACCAGAAGGCCGTCTGGCTTGCACTGCTTGGAGGCGAGTTTCGCCACGAACTTGCTGCTCGCCACCCCCACCGAGCAGGTGATGCCATAGCGCTCCAGCACCTGGGCCCTGATCATCGCGGCGATCACGGCGGGCGAGCCCAGCCTGCGCCGGGCGCCGCCGACATCGAGGAAGGCCTCATCGGAGGCGATCGGCTCGACCATCGGGGTGATCGCGTGGAAGACCTCCATGACGCCCTTGGAGACCTCGGAGTATTTGCCGTGGCTGGGCGGGATGATCGTGGCCTGGGGGCACATCCGGCGGGCCCTGCTCATCGGCATCGCCGAGTGCACGCCGTAAGCCCTGGCCTCATAGGTGGCACTGAGCACCACGCCGCGCCCGGCCGGCGAGCCGACGATCACCGGGCGCCCTCGCAGCTCCGGGCGGTCGAGCAGCTCGACGCTGGCGAAGAAGGCGTCCATGTCGACGTGCAGGATCGGGCAGCCGCCGTCGTCGGCCCCGGTCTGTGGAGCGGGGCCGATGCCCGTGATCTGCTTGCGAGACACGCCACCATTCTATCCGAACACGTGTTCCATGGTAGGGGCAGGTCAGCCGCGATGGCCCAGGACGTGGAGCTGCGTGGCGATGTCACGCAGCACGGGATGGACGGCGGCGGCCTGTTCGAGCGCCACGAGGGCCTCGGCGGCGCCCGGCTCGCCGTCGACCAGCCTGCTGGGCACCAGGTCGGCGAACACGCGCACGCCGTGCACCTCCCCGACCGTGAACCCGGTCGCGGCCAGCAGCTGGGCGAGCGTCTCCGCGGTGTAGCGGCGCGGGGTGGGGTCGCGGTCGCCCCAGCTGCCCCTCGGGTCGCTCAGCACGGCCCTGGCCTCGTCGAACTGGCCCGCGAGCGCCCGGTGGATGGCGCTGGACACCGGGTTGGCGGCCAGCACGCTGACCGCGCCGCCCGCGCGCAGCACTCCGGCCACGGCCGTGAGGGCGCTGATCGGGTCTTCGACGTATTCGAGCACGCTGTGGCACAGGACCAGGTCGGCGCTGTCGTGGTCGAGCAGGTCGCCCAGGTCGGCGGCGTCGCCCTGCAGCGCGCGCACGCCCACGCCCTTCTCCTTGGCCCGGCGCTCCAGCGCGGCCAGCGAGTCGGGACTCGGGTCGACCACGGTGACCGTGTGACCCAGCTCGGCCAGCGGAACCGCGAACCCGCCGGTCCCACCGCCGGCGTCGACGATGTCGAGACCGTCGCGCCCCGTGGCGGCCGCCCGCTCGGCCAGCACCGACCGCAGCGCCGCCCAGACGACGGCGGTCCGCACCGCCGGAGTCCTCGTCACGCCCGCGGTACGCCCTTCAGAACGCAACCTCGGCTCGCCTCCCTCTGCTCCACGAACCTCGAACCTGGCCATGTCCCCTGGCTTTGCCCCAGACTACGCGGTGTGGGAGATCGCCCGCTCCGCCTCCTCGCTTCCAGGATCGTCGAAGCGCGCCCGCCGGTGCCGCTTGATGCGATGGACTTGCGACGACGATCTACACACTGAGGGACATATGAGGATTTTTCGGCATATTTCGCTGATAATGGTGGCGCTGGCGCTCCTGCCGTCCGTGCCGGCTCAGGCGGAGACTGCGGGCGAGGTCTACGGGGCGTACTCACGCATGATGTCGCGCAGCGCCGGCCAGTTTTGGGCCGACGGCAGGGCCGCCGGGCAGTGGGCCTGGAAGCCGCTGTCGGACACGACGTCGGAGATCAGCTGGGGCGACCCCGCCAAGTGGCCGCCGAGCTACGCGGAGAAGTTCGTCCACGACGGCGACTGGGTCATGCTCGACGGCTGGCGCGACAACGGCACCTACTACCGCGTACGGATCACCAAGGAGCAGATCGGCGACGCCAAGTGCGACGACCTGCGCACCCTGGCCACCAGCGGCCGGCAGCACTACGTGAAGTGGGACATCCCCGGCCAGGCGTACTGCCTCAAGGCCTGGGGCACCATCACCGAGGAGTCCTCGGGCAAGGTCGTCGACTTCGGCCACACGCAGATCTGGTCGCCGCCCGCGCCCTGCGCCAACGCCAAGTACGGCCGGAAGACCTGCGTCAAGCAGTGGGAGTCCTGGTGGGACAACCAGGGCGCGCCCGGCAAGCCGATCACCAGGAAGCTGGAGCGCGACCAGTTCATCGCCCGGGGCATCGGCATGGCCTTCGCCATCCAGCAGTATTTCCCCAAGGCGTGGCGGGCCGAGGCGCACTCCGACTGGACCTGGTAGGACTCTGGTGCCCCGCCGGCTGGGATGGGCCGGCGGGGCCTTTTGTGGGGCGTCGGCGCCCATGGCCAGCGCTGTCTTCCTGACGCGGGACGCGACCGGGGCGGGTGGGCTCCTGGCCGAGCCGCACGGTCAACCATGCGCCCGGCGGGCGTCGAACGGTTGACCGTGCGGCATACACGTCCCTCGCCTTGCGCAAGCCGTGCAGGCCGCGTGTGTGGAACGTACCTCGCGAATATGGACGGACTTCGGATCAGGAGTAGGAACTTCTTCTACCCGGAGGGGCCGGTATCCGCCGCGGGTAGAACCCGATGCACCCGAAGAGGCTGTCTAAAGAGTGATACTTGGCTTCAGCTGCTTGAAGCGGGCCAGCAGCCCGTTCACGAACTGGGGCGACTCATCCGTCGACAGCTCGCCCGCCAGGTGCACCCACTCGCTGATGACCACGCCCTCGGGGACACCGGGCATCCACAGGAGCTCGTAGGTGCCGCCCCGCAGCAGGTTGCGATCGACGGCGGGCATGCGGTCGAGGGTCCAGCCCTCGGAGTAGGTGGTGATCAGCTCGTCGATGCGGACCTGGTGACGGGCCACGCCCTCGACGATGGTCGAGGTGTATTCGTTGACCGGGGGATCCTGCCGTTCGACCCGCTCGGCGAGGATCCGCAGGGGATCCTCGCCGCGCAGTTCGGACTCGAAGAGGATGTCGAGCGCACGCCTGCGTGCTTTGCCTCGCGCCGACACCTCAGGCCCGGCCGAGGTATTCGCCGCTGCGGGTGTCGACCTTGATCTTCTCGCCGGTGGTGATGAAGAGCGGGACCTTGACCTCGGCGCCGGTCTCCAGCGTGGCGGGCTTGGTGCCGCCGGTGGAGCGGTCGCCCTGCAGGCCGGGCTCGGTGTTGGAGATGATCAGCTCGACCGCCGCGGGCAGGTCGATGTAGAGCGCGGAGCCCTCGTTGAAGGCGATCGTGGCCAGGGTGTTCTCGAGCATGTAGTTGGCGGCGGTGCCGACCGTGCCGGAGGGCACGTTGACCATGTCGTAGGTCTCGGTGTCCATGAAGACGAAGTCGTCGCCGTCCTTGTAGGAATATTGCATCTCGCGCTTGTCGACGTTGGCCACGTCGACCTTCACGCCGGCGTTGAAGGTCTTGTCGACGACCTTGCCCGAGAGCACGTTCTTGAGTTTGGTGCGGACGAACGCGCCGCCCTTGCCCGGCTTGACGTGCTGGAACTCCACAACGGCCCACAGCTCACCGCCGTCGAGCTTCAACACCATGCCGTTCTTGAGGTCGTTGGTCGTCGCCACTCGTATTCTCCCGCGTGTGGCCGCTCAAAGGACGAGCAGCTCCTTGGTCGTCTTCGTGAGGAGTTCCGGCCCGCCCGTGCGTGTCACAAGGGTGTCCTCGATGCGAACACCGCCCCGGCCCGGGAGATAGATCCCCGGCTCGACGGTGACAGGAACTCGATCCTCAAGTCTACCGGTCCTCGACGGGCCCAGGAACGGGTCCTCGTGGATCTCCAGCCCGACACCGTGACCGAGCCCGTGCCTGAAGTGGCCGCCATGACCCGCCGCCTCGATGACCGAGCGGGCGGTCGCGTCCACCTCCTTGGCCGTCGCGCCCGGGGCCAGCGCCTCGCTGCCCGCGCGCTGCGCCTCGGCGACCAGGTCGTAGATCTCCCGCTGCCAGCCGGCCGGGCCGCCCAGGGCGACCGTACGCGTCATGTCGGCGTGGTAGCCCTGGTAACAGGCGCCGAAGTCGACGGTGACCAGGTCGCCGGTGCGCAGTTCCCTGCCGGTGGGCGCGTGGTGCGGGATGGCGCCGTTCTCGCCCGCCGCGACGATGGTGGCGAAGGCCGGTCCGTCGGCGCCCAGCTCGATCATGCGGGCCTCGAGCAGCCGGGCGACGTCGCGCTCGGTGACGCCGGGGCCGATGTTGCCCATCACGTCGGCGAGTGCCTGGTCGCTGATCGCGCAGGCCGTACGGAGGAGTTCGAGCTCGTCGTCGTCCTTGACCGCCCGCAGCACCTCCACCAGCGGCTCCAGCGGCACGGGCCCGCTCTCCAGCAGGCTGCTCAGCCGGTTGAACGTCGCCACGCTCATGCTCGCCGCCTCGATCCCGATGCCGGGCGCGGCCAGCCGGGCCGCCACGTCGGACGCCTCGACGGCCGCCACGTCCAGCCCGCGCGTCTTCTCGATGTAGCGGTTGTCGGTCACCAGCAGCGCGGAGCCGTCGGTCTTGACGAGCACCGCGGCGTTCGAGCTCTCCAGCCCGGTGAGGTAGCGCACGTTGACGCCCGAGGTGACGAGGATCGCGTCCACCTCGCGCGCGGGGAGCATTTCCGCGACCCGCGCCCGGCGTTCCGGATAATTGACGGTCATTTCGTCAATGTACGTGTATTAACCCTCGCGCCACTATTGACCTCCCCTGTCACACGCGAATACCGTGCCGAACGCTGTTCTCATAATTCCATGGAGCGCCCCATGATGAGGTACGCCTTAGCTGTCGCCTTGACCGTTCTGACCATGGGGAGTGTCCCGGCCGCCGCCGCGCCGCCGCCACCCGGTCATATCCGGGTCGATCAAGTGGGCTTCGCGCCCGCGGAGTCCAAGCACGCCTTCCTGATGACCCGCGGGCGGTCCGCGGGCGCGCGCTTCAGCGTCGTCCGCGACGACGGGCGCGAGGTGCTCAAGGGTACGGCCGGCCGCGACCTGGGCTCGTGGAACGGCACGTACGGGCACGTGTACGGCCTGGACCTCACCCCGCTGAAGGATCCGGGCCGTTACCGGATCAAGTCGGGCACGATCACCTCCCCCGCCTTCCAGATCGCCCCGGCCTCGCCCGCCTCGAAGATCCTCACCTTCTTCGAGGGGCAGCGGGACGGCGGCCGCAGGCACGCCAACGACAAAGCCGCCTCGGTCTACGACTGGCCCGTGTTCACCGGGCCGGACACCGACGAGATCAAGGGCGGGCTGCGGAAAATCGGCGGGCCGGTGAACGTCGAGGGTGGCTGGTTCGACGCGGGCGACTATCTCAAGTTCACCCACATCCTGGCTTATGTCGACACACTGCTCTGGGCCTCGGCTCGGGACGGCGGACCGGACCAGGGTCTCAATCGCGAAGCCACCCACGGCCTGAAATATCTGGACAAAATGTGGGACGGCGCTTCCAAGACCCTCTACATCCAGGTCGGCATCGGCGCGGGCGACAAGAAGGCCACCTACGTCGGCGACCACGACGTCTGGCGGCTGCCCGAGTCCGACGACTCCTCGAAGCAGCGCTACCTGCGCCACCGGCCGGTCTTCCGCGCGGCCGCCCCCGGCAAGCCGATCAGCCCCAACCTGGCCGGCCGTACCGCCGCGGCCTTCGCGCTGGCCGCCCAGCTGGAACCCTCCCGGGAGCGGGCGACGGCGCTGCTGGGCAAGGCGGCGGCGGTGTACGCGATGGCCAAGACGGAGAAGGTGGGGCAGCTCGTCACGTCGCTGCCGCACGCCTTCTACCCGGAGAGCGCCTGGCGCGACGACATGGAGCTGGGCGGCGCCGAGCTGGCGCTGGCGGCGCTGCGGCTCGGCGACGACCGGGCCGCGGGCTGGCTGGAGCAGGCGGCGCGCTGGGCCGGCCAGTACCTGGAGCACGAGGCCGGTGACGACACCCTCAACCTGTACGACGTGAGCGCGCTCGCCCACACCGACCTGGTCAAGGCGATCCGGCAGGCGGACGCGTCCAGCCCGGTGCAGGCCGACCAGGTGATGGGCCCGGACGGGCAGCCGGCGCTGGTCGGCTCGGGGAGTCAGCAGAAGATCTCCGACGGGCTGGCGGTCTCCGAACAGCAGCTGGTGGAGGATCTGCGGGCCCAGCTGGAGATCGGTTCCGCGCGGGCGGCCAAGGATCCGTTCCGGGCGGGGGCCGCGTACGCCGAGTTCGACGCGGTGCCGCACGCGTTCGGGCTGGCGGCGACGTCACGGCTGTACGCGTCGGTGAGCGGGGACCGGGCCTACGACGCCTTCGGGACGCGGCAGCGCGGCTGGGTGTTCGGCGCCAACGCCTGGGGCGTGTCGTTCGTCGCCGGGGCGGGCGAGAACGCGATCCGGTGCCCGCACTACCAGATCTCCGACATCACCCGGAAGCCCGCCACGGGGGCCGTGGTGAACGGGCCGAACGACGCGTCACTGTTCCACGACGGGCTGGGCGGCCACCTGGAAGGCATGGTGCCCTGCCCGTCGGACGGCGTGGACCGCTACGCGCCGTTCACCGGGCGGGGCAGCCGGTTCGTGGACGACGTCCGGTCCTGGCAGGCGTCGGAACCGGCGGACGACTTCGCGGCCATCGGCGTCTACGCGCTCTCACTGATGTCGCGCTGAGTGCGCTCACCATGGGTCCCCGGGTGGTTCGTCACACGACCGCCTGGGGAACCGGCCCGGCCACCACCCGAACGCGGGATGCCCGATGACCCGACGGACACCGCCCAACCCCTGCTCGGGCTGAGGCCTTGAGGCGGGCGCGGATCGCGGACACTCCGTCCGGTTAATCGCTGGCGGACGCGGCGGTCTCCGGGTTGACTGCACGGGTGACCGCTTTGCCCGTACCCGCCGACCTGGCCCATCTGGTGGCCGGGACTTGGGTGCTCGACGGTGGCCTGGTGCCGAGAGGGTTACCGCAACCCGCCGTCGACCTGCTGGTCATGCCTGATGGGGCGTACTGGCTGGCCGGTGCGGAGACGCGCGCTCGGCAGGGGGCACTGCCCAAGGACGGATCCCTGGTCGGGGTGCGGCTGCGACCGGGGACGGTGGCCGGGCTGTTCGGGGTCGCTGCCGACGAGGTGCCGCTGGCCGGGGCGCCCATCGAGGCCGGACAGCTGGACGGGTCGGTGACCGAGCGGCTGGCAGGGGCGCTGGCACTGGTGCGGGCGCGGGCCGGGCGATGCCAGGTCGACGAGCGGGTACGCATCGTGCTGGCGGCCATGCACGCGGCGCCGGGTGCGCCGGTCGACTGGCATGCCGCTCAGGCCGGGTTGTCCGAACGGCAACTTCGGCGGCGTTTCGGAGCGGCGGTCGGGCTGCGGCCCAAGTCGTACGCACGCGTGGTACGACTGCACCGAGCGCTCGCCGACGCGCAAGCCGCGGTCGCCAAGGGCGAGCGCCCGAACTGGGCCGCCATCGCCGTGCGCAGCGGCTGCTACGACCAGTCACACCTGCTCGCCGAGTTCCGGCACGCGGTGGGAGTGCCGCCGACCACGTTGCTGGCGGATGACCGTTTTCTCCAAGCCCCGGCCTGCCAGGGCTAACACACTCGACGCATGACTGATGATGTCGTCAAAGAGATCCTCGACTGGCACCGGGAGACCGCCCGGGACGGTCTCGCCGGGGACGGAGTGCGTTTCGTCGAACCGTTGGGCGCCTGGGTGGTGCACGGCTACTCCGAGGTGAACCAGGTGCTCACCGACTACTCGACGTTCTCCTCCGACGAGCTGCGCTACAGCGCGCAACCCATACCGCACCGGGACAACCCGGTGCTCAGCAGCCTGTCGGCGATGGATCCGCCCCGGCACCACCTGCTGCGCCGACTGGTCAGCCGGGCCTTCACGCCCCGCGCGATCCGGGCGTTACTCCCCTCGATCACCGACACCGTGCGGAGGCAACTGGCCGAGGTGGACGGTGACCTGGACGTGATCGGCCGGCTCGGCTACCCGTTGCCGGTGCGCACCATCGCCGCGCTGCTCGGAGTCGAAGCGGACCGGCAACCGGACTTCATGCGCTGGACCGAGGCGATCACCTCCTTCGCCGGGTCGTTCGCCGATGACCCGGTGCGTCAGGCCGCGTTCCGCACCGCACACGCCGAACTGGCCGACTACTTCCGGGAGGTGTTCGCCGAGCACCGTGCCCGCCCCCGAGGCGACGTGGTCGACACTCTGCTGGCCGCCGAACCGGACGGCGGCCGGCTGTCCGACGAGGAGTTGATCGACTTCTGCACGCTGCTGCTCATCAACGGCCACGAGACGACCAAGACCCTGCTGGTCAACACGGTGCTGTGCCTGGCGGCTCATCCGGACGCACTGGCCCAGCTGCGTGCTGACCCTGGACTGGTACCGGATGCCATCGAGGAGGTGCTGCGGTTCCTGCCCCCGGTGGGTGGCACCGACCGCTTCACCACCGGCCCGGCCGGCATCGCCGGGCACGCCATCGAGACCGGCCAGCGGGTCGTCGCCATGGTGCTCTCGGCCAACCGGGACCCTCGGGTGTTCGCCGAGGCAGAGGAGTTCCGGCCCGGCCGAACGCCCAACGAGCACCTTTCCTTCGGCCATGGCGTGCACTTCTGCCTCGGCACGCACCTGGCCCGGCATGAGCTCGCGATCGCGGTCAGCGCACTGTTGCACCGCTTCCCCGGTCCGTGGTCGGTGGGCCGGATCGCCACCGGGCGTACTCCGGTCGGCATCGACGTGCTCGATCTGGTGCTGGTCAGCCCGTAGCCGGGGGGACTGATCCCCGCGCCCTTCCGATCGTGGGACCGTGCGCCCGGTCCGAGAGACTCTCGGACCGGGCGTCGCAGCGAGCGTCGGGGTCAGGGCTTCCAGTTGTCGAGGAAGTCGTTGAGGGGTCCGGAGGTGGGTACGTCGCCCTTCTCCTGGGCCTTGCGCAGGTCGCGCATGATGCCCGTGGCCTGGTCGAGCACCGAGTCGTCGTGCTTCTCCAGGAACTTCCGGCCGGCCTTCCTGATCTTCTCGTGGGCCCTCCGCGCGGTGCGGGGCTCGATGTCGCCGATGGTCTCCTGAGCCGTCACCGACTTGTCGAACTCACTCAGCCACTTCCCCCATCCCCCGTTCGGGACGCTGTTGGACAGCGTGCCCTTGGGGTTCGGGGTAGGGCCTGGATCAGTCGGGAGGGGCGCGATGGACGTGGACGGCTCGGGGGTCTCCGTCGGCGTCGGCTCCGGGGCCGACGTGGTGGTGATGGGCGTCGCCGAGGGTGTCGGCCCGGCCTCGGGCTTGCCGCGTGAGCCCGCCCACAGGACCAGGCCCACGGTGACGACCGCGATCACGGCCAAGGCCGCGCCCAGCTGCACGAACAGGCGGCGGTTCGACGGCGGCGGGGGTGGCGGCGCGTCATAGATCGCCGTGTCCCCGTTGCGCGGGCCACCACCGTGGTGAAACACCCCGGCGGGCATGGCGTGAGTGTCACCGGCACCCACCCCGGCCGCCGGCCCACTCGCACCCGGCTGGGTGAAGATCTGACCGGTCTGGGGGACGCCGCCCGGGTGGGAGGCTGCCTGACCGGGCTGGGTGCGGGGTGGGCGAGCGATGGCGGCGAGCGCTCGGCGTACCGTCTCACCGCCGGCCGGTCGTGCGGCGGGGTCCTTGGCGAGCATGGTCAGCACCAGCCGGTCCAGCTCACCCGGCACCTCCGCCCGGTGGCGGCTCGGCGGCTCGGGCTCGGCGTGCAGGTGCCGCTCACCGACCTCGTGCGGCGAGCCTTCGAACGGCGGGCGGCCGCACAGCGCCTCGTAACAGACGCACCCGAGCGCGTACAGGTCCGCGGCGGCCTCCCCGCCGCGTCCGTCAATCACCTCGGGCGCCCGATACAGTACGCCGTCGTCGGAGGACACCTGGTCGGCCAGCCCGAACCCGACGACCTTCAGCACCCCGCTCCCGGCCCGCCGGAAGCTGTCGGGCCCGATCTGGCCGTGCATGACCCCGGCCCGGTGCGCCGCTTCCAGCCCCGCGGCCGCCTGCCCGATGAGGTCGCATGCCTCCACGACGGGCAGCGGCCCCCCGCCTGCCACCTCCTCGCCGAGGCTCTCCCCCGTGAGGAACTCCATCACCAGGAACGGCGTCCCCTCGTGGTCGCCCACGTCGAGCACCATGGCCACGTTCGGATGGATCACCCGGGCCACGGCCTGGGCATGCTGCCGGAGCACCTCGGGCGTGGCCGCCCCGGTGTCCAGCATCTTCACGGCCACGGTCCAGTCGGCGCGCTGGTCGTAAGCGCGCCACACCTCGCCCATCGGCCCGCTGCCGATGAGCTCATCAAGCCGATACCGGCCGGCGACCAAAGACGGCGTCGCGTCGGACATTATTTCCGCCAATAACTACAGAAACGGCATTTTCGACCCACCCTAGGCCCCCACGAACCTCAACCGCCCCACAACACGGTCCCAAGGAATCAGGTCCCGGCACAGTCGGATACCGGGACCGGTCGCCGCCCCTGTCAACCCGCCGGCTCGCGCAGGCGTCTCACAACGTCGCAAGGAGGCGCCATGGGTTCGCCATGGGTTAGGGGGCGGTGCGGACAATTGTCGTCAAAGAACGTGACGGTCCAGGACGTACGCCGTACGGTATATGACGGGTCCGGGCATCACGCCCGGGGCGCATCGTCCTCGGGCCAGTCCTCGGCGTAGATCAGCGCGAGTTCTTGCCACACCTCGTCCACGGGTCGTCCCTGCACCCGCGCGAGGTGCCGTACGAGCAGGAGGATGAGATGCAGGGAGGCCATCGCGGCGACCTCCCGCGGAACCTCGTTGATGACCCGGCCGATCACCTGCAGGCCGACGGGGTCGCTGGTGTCGCCGCTCTCCCGTGCTTCCAGAGCGACGGTGACCATTGCCAGCACGGCGTTCATGTGCTCTTTGAGGAAAGCGCCCCGCTGAGGGCTGCCTGTCATGACTAGTGCACCTTCCGGCATGGAGGGATTGGCGCCCTGGGGCACCCGAACCAGCATGCCGTCTCAGCCGGTGCGATGCGCATCGATTCGCCCAGGAGACCGCTTACCGTCCCGGACAGTCTTTCGCAACCCGCACCCACCACGCGAACTGCTGTATGCCCGGATTCGGTGACGCGCCGATGAAGCCTGCATGACATGAAGAACGCGACTCTCCGGGAGAAGAGCGGGGAGCACTACAGCTGGGGCAGAATTTGAACCTGCGATCTCTGGGGTTGCGAGCAGGCCGCCAGACGCCCCAGGCTGCTCACCGGATCGCGCGCGATGGCGCCTGAACTGCTCCGACGCCCGTGAGGTACATCCGCCCAGGGCCTTTCTGCGGGCGCTCCCACGAACCTGGGAGCACTTGACACGCGGCCTGTTCGTCACCGAGTGCTGGACGGTCCGGCTCAAACGCCGCTGAAGACAGCCACTACGCGGGGAAAGCCCAAGTGTGGGACGCCCCCGGACGGAACGAACTAGTCTCGCGATCATGCCCGTGTTGTACGTGGTCACCAGCGCCGCCCCCTCGCACGCGGGACCGGTGTCCGATCTCGTGGTCATGGCCCAGGCTGCCGGGTGGAGGGTGTACGTGATCTCCACCCCGCTGGGTGTGCGCTTCCTCGATCCATCACAGATCCAAGAGTTGACCGGTGAGCCAATCAGTAGCGATTTTCGGATGCCCGACAGCGACCAAGCTCGGGACATGGCTCTGCGAGCTGCCGAGACGCTGCGGACGAGATCGCACAAGCTGGGCCCGTCATCCCTGTCGGTGTGGGGAGGTCTCCAACTGGTCGCCGCGACCGCAGCCTCGCACATTTTCGACCGCGCCACCAGCGACGGCTGCCTGGCCCACGCGCAGAGAGCGGCGAACCACCTCGGCCACGAGCGCAACGACTTCTGGAACGCCTTCGGCACCACGAACATCCAAATCCACCGGCTCTCGGCAGCCGTAGCCGTCGGCGATGCACGGCCGGCACTCGAGATCGGCGAGTCGCTCGATGTCTCTCGTATGCCTGACAGCCTGGTCGGACGCCGGACCCAGGTTCACCTCGACCTCGCGCATGCCTACACCGTCCAGCGCAAGGACGCGGCAGCCGTGCACATGCTGCTGCACGCTGAACGGCAATCACCCGAACCGGTCCGCTACGACCAGCGCACCCACGACGTGCTGACCCAGCTCATCAAACGCGAGCACCGGCCCAGCACACCGCAGCTACGCGGGCTGGCCCAGCGAGCGGGCGTCGTCTGACCCGCACAAAAGTACGGGCCCTTTACCCGCACATCAGTCACAGGCGTTCGCGGTAGCGGTTCCTACAGTCAGCGTTCATGGACCGTGACCACCTGACCGCTCCGCCCCGACGACCCGGTGCCGACATGCCATCCGCCGACCGGGCTCGTCGAGATCGGCGCGCCTACGGTGCCTCACGTGTCATCGAACGGCCCGGCCAGTCGCTGCCGTCAACAGCCGACAGGCCGGGCAGGTGGCCTCGCACTGTTCATGGAGGGGTGGCGCGGGGCCACCGTTCCGCTGTCCGGCAGCGCACGCCCGTACGGGCCGGACGAGTCCCCGCCCGCTCCGGGGCGAGCGGGGACCACACGCAAGAGCCCACTGTCATGATCATGTGGGAGCCGTACATGCCCTGCGGCGCGAACCTCCGGGTGACCGAGACCTCCTGCTGTGGCAGATATGAGTGGTGCAGCGAAGGCGGCCAATTCCTCGTCCTGCGCCACAACGGCAAGCGCTAGGAGGAGACATCTCGCGGCCGATATGCGGAAGCCCGGCTGGTCTGGGACGCACTCGTCCGAGGCCATCGGCGATGCCGGCGAGCGTCGTAGGAAGAGGCGACGAAGCAAGCCGTGCCTGTCGTGCGGCCTCTCTTCGCGATCTGGACGGTTGCGGGCCTTGGAGGTCAAGGTCCGGGCGAGTGTCATGGCCGTCGACTCCGGTCAGCAGGCGGCCGAAAGCGCCGACCGTAGGGGTTGCGCGCCGAAGGCGCGCCAGAGATAGGCAGTCCGAGCGAAGCGAGGCCCTTTGTGACTGAACGCGAGAAAAGGCCCTCCAGGATTATCCTGAAGGGCCTTTCGCCTTGGTAGCGGGGGCAGGATTTGAACCTACGACCTCTGGGTTATGAGCCCAGCGAGCTACCGAACTGCTCCACCCCGCGTCGCAAGAGAAAGACTATCGCGTCCTGGGAGTGCTTCGGTCGCCCGACGGGAATCAGGAGGCGATTTCCTTGATCCGCTCGATCAGCTTCACCCGATCTTCGTGCGTCGCCCCGAACGGCGCGATGTTGAGCGTCGTCACCCCGGACTCCTTCATCGCCGCCACCCGGTCCCGGACGAACCCGTCGCTTCCGATCAGCGACATGCTCTCCAGCAGCTCGTGCGGCACCAGCGCCGCCGCCTCCTCCTTCTTCCCCCCGAGGTACAGCTCCTGGATCGCCTCGGCCTCCTTCTCGTAGCCGTAGCGCCGCGCGAGGTCGTTGTAGAAGTTGCGGCCCTTGGCGCCCATGCCGCCGATGTACAGCGCCGCCATCGGCCGCCCGAACTCCAGCAGCCCCGCCACGTCGTCGCCGATCGCCAGGGACGCCTGCGCGATCACGTCCAGCTCGCCGAGCTCGTCCTGCCGCTTGGCCCGCCCGGCGGCCAGCGACGGGCCCCACACGTCGGCGGCCTTCTCGGGTACGTAGAAGATCGGCTCCCAGCCCTCGGCGAGCTCCGCGGCCAGCTCGACGTTCTTGGGGCCGATGGCCGCGATCACGATGGGGATGCGGGGCCGTACCGGATGGTTGATGATCTTCAGTGGCTTGCCGAGCCCGGTCCCCTGGCCGGGCGGCAGCGGCAGCGTGTAGTGCTTGCCCTCGTACTCCAGCCGCTCGCGCCGCCACACCTGGCGGCAGATCTCGATGATCTCCCGCGTACGGGCCAGCGGCGCGGTGTACGGCACGCCGTGGAAGCCCTCGATCACCTGCGGCCCCGAGGCGCCCAGGCCCAGCGTGAAGCGCCCGTCGGAGACGTAGTCCAGGCCCGCGGCGGTCATCGCCAGCAGCGCCGGGGTGCGCGAGTAGATCGGCAGGATCCCGGAGGCGATCTCCAGCCGCTCGGTCCTGGCCGCGATGTAGCCCATCTGGCTGACGGCGTCGAAGCTGTAGGCCTCGGCGACGAAGACGATGTCGAGACCCGCCTTCTCGTAGTCGGCCAACTCGGCGACCGACTCCTTGAAGCCGCCCGAGTAGTTCAGTGCCATACCGATGCGCATGCCGGGCTCCCGATGAACCGAATGTTGTTCCGTTGCGACGGCAACAGGTTAGCGCGCCGCGTCTCCCTCAGCGAGCGGCTAGCCTGGGTCGAATGCTGAAGCGCGTCGTCATCGCCGTGTCCGCCGTGCTCGCCGTGGGACTGGCGGGGCATCAGCTGATCCCGGTGCTCGGCGGGTTCACCCCGGTGATGGAGAGCCTGCTGCCCTGGTTCGGCCTGATCGTGCCGATGCTGGTCGTGGCGGCCGTCGTGGCACGCTCCAAGCTGGCCACGGCCGCGGCGCTCGTGCCCGGCGTGGTGTGGGCGTCGATGTTCGGCTCCACGCTGATGCGCACCCCGCCCGGCGGCCAAAGCGACCTGGCGGTCGGCACGGTCAACGTGGGCGTCACCAACAGCGCCTCGGGCGAGGCGGTGCGCCGCATCGCCGAAGACCTCGACCTGCTGGCGGCCCAGGAGCTGACCAGCGGCGGCCCGGCCGCCAAGCAGCTCAACAAGATGTTCAAGTACCACTATCCGGTGAGCACGGTCGGCCTGTGGAGCCGCTACCCGATCACCGAGACCAAGCCGCTCGACGTCGGCATGGGCTGGCCGCGCGCGCTGCGGGCCGTGGTGGCCACGCCCAAGGGCAAGGTCACCGTGTACGTCATGCACCTGGCCTCCGCCCGCCCCGGCCACACCGCCTCGCGCGATGAGTCCCTGGCCTCGGCCCGCAAGCTCATCGACGCCGACCCGAGCAAGCGGATCCTGCTGCTCGGCGACCTCAACACCGCCACCACCGACCGGGGCATGCAGGGGCTCACCCCGCCGCTGACCGACGCGCAGCTCGCGGCGGGCGACGGCTTCGGGTTCACCTGGCCGTCGGAGTTCCCGATCACCAGGCCGGACCACATCCTGTTCAAGGGGATGACGGCGACGAAGGCGGGGGTGGCCCCGGCGACGGGCAGCGACCACCGCGCCGCGGTCGCGTCACTGCGCCTCTAGCCCATTACCTCTCCAGCAGCGACAGGTCCTCCGGCGTGTCGATGTCGGCCGGGTCGCCCAGGCCGTCGCACGGCACCTCGGTGACCAGCTCGGGGTGCGCCTTCAGGAACGGTCTCGCCCCCACGTCGCCCACGGCCAGCGCGGCGACGGCGGCGAAGTGGCGGCGGGCGATCAGCACGGGGTTGCGGCGCCGGCCACCATAGGTCGCCACGGCCACCTCGGCACCGGCGCCGACGAGGGCGTGTACCGCCGCGGGCCCGATGAACGGCTGGTCCACCAGCGCGATGACCACCGACTCAGCCTCCTCGGGCAGCGCGGCCAGCCCCACCCTCAGGGACGAGCCCATGCCTGTCGCCCAGTCGGGGTTGCGCACGGTCACCGCCCTGCGCACCTGTACGGTCGCCGCCCCGAGCACGACCACCACCGGATGGCAGCCGCCGTCCTCCAGCAGCCGTACGCCCCGGTCCACGAGCCGTTCGCCCTCGTACTCGACCAGCGCCTTCGGCGTGCCCAGCCGGGCGCCCTGTCCGGCGGCGAGCAGCAGCCCGGCCACCCGGGAGCCTTTCACGGCGTCTCCTGGTGGATGCGCCCCTCGGTGTGGGTCAGCGGCCGTCCCGAACCGCCCCAGCGCAGCTGGATCAGCTCGGCCGCGATCGACACCGCCGTCTCCTCAGGGGTCCGGGCGCCCAGGTCGAGGCCGATGGGCGACCTCAGCCGGGCCAGCTCGTCCTCGCTCAGGCCCGCCTCGCGCAGCCGGGCCAGCCGGTCGTCGTGGGTGCGGCGCGAGCCCATGGCGCCGACGTAGCCCGCGCCGGTGCGCAGCGCCACCTCCAGCAGCGGCACGTCGAACTTGGGGTCGTGGGTGAGCACGCAGATGACCGTGCGCTCGTCCACCTGTACCGAGGCCAGGTAGTCGTGCGGCCACTTGACCACCACCTCGTCCGCGTCAGGGAAGCGCTTGGGGGTGGCGAAGACGGGCCGGGCGTCGCAGACGATCACGTGATAGCCCAGGAACTTGCCCACCCGCGCCACCGCCGCGGCGAAGTCGATCGCCCCGAACACCAGCATCCGCGGCGGCGGCGCGAACGACTGCACGAACACCGCCAGGTCGTCCAGCCGCCGCTCGCCCTGCCCGCCGTAGTGCCGGATGCCGGTCGCGCCCTGGGCCAGCATGCCGCGGGCGTCGTCGTCGACGGCCTCGTCGAGGCGGTCCAGGCCGAGCGTGCCCGAGGAGCGGTCCGGCCAGATGACCCGCCGGGCGCCCATCCGCCCGGGGCCGGAGACGATCGTGGCGACCGCCACGGGCTCGTGCGCGTTGACCGACGCCGCGATGTCGCCCAGCTCGGGAAACGTCTCGATCGAGATGGGTTCGACGAGGATGTCGATGATGCCGCCGCAGGTCAGCCCGACGGCGAACGCGTCGTCGTCGCTCACGCCGTACCTCTGCAGGAGGGGTGTGTCGATCTCGGTGGCCAGCTCGAACACCGCGCCCTCGACGCACCCGCCGGACACGCTGCCGACCACCTCGTCGCCGCGCACCGCCATGGCCGCGCCCGGCGCCCGGGGCGCGCTGCTGAACGTGCTCACCACGGTGGCGAGCCCGAACTTGTGCCCCGATCTCCACCAGCGCATGATCTCCGGCAGCACGTCACGCATGGGCGAGCCTCTCGCTGAGTTCTTCGAAGGCGGCCAGGCTGTGGCCGGCCACCAGATCGTCCAGGTACGGCAGGGCGGCCCGCATGCCACCGGTCAGCGGCTGGTAGTCCGCGTACCCCTTGTGTGGGTTGACCCAGATGACCCGGTACGCCTGCCGGGCCAGCCGGGCCATCTGCGTGCCGAGGAGTTCCGGGTCACCCCGTTCCCAGCCGTCCGAGGCGATCACCGCGATCGCCCCTCTCGCGCTGGCGCGGGTGAGGTATTCCCGCAGCTCCTCGCCCAGCCTGGTCCCGCCGCTCCAGTCGGGCACGGCCTTGGACACCTCGTTCAGCGCCGTGCCGGGGTCGCGGTGGCGCAGCTCGGCGGTGATCGGGGTGAGCCTGGTGCCGATCGAGTAGACCCTGGTGGCCCGCGGCTCGCTCCTGACCAGGGCGTGCGCGAAGCGCAGCAGCGTCTCGGCGTAGGGGGCCATGGAGCCGCTGACGTCCACGAGCAGCACGACGCGGCGCGGCCTGGTGGTGTGCCGACGGCGCCGCAACCGCGCGACCTCGCCCTTCCTGAGCGCGTCACGGATCGTCCGCCGCTGGTCCAGAACGCCCCGGTGCGCGGCCTCGAACCGCCGCGAGCGCCGCTGCGCGCGCCGGCCGCGCAGCATCGACAGCAGCCGGTGCACCTCGGCCCGCTCCGCCTCGGTCAGCCGGGCCACGTCCCGGTTGCGCAGGATCTCGGTACGGCTGGCGGTGCCGGGCACGGCCTCGGCCTCGCCCTCCTGCTCGTCCTGTTCGGGGGCGGCGGTGTGCCGGGTGACGGTCGTGGTGCTGGTCCGGCTGGTCTTGGCGCTCCGGCCGCCGAAGTAGGCGGCGAAGCAGCGGTCGTACCTGGGCAGGTCGTCGGGTGTGGCGCAGAGCGTGAAACGGCCGGCCCAGTAGACCTCGTCCGGCACGCTCACGTCGAGGTGGTCGAGGGCCAGCAGCAGGTTGCGGGTGCGCTCGTGGTCGGCGGCGACGCCGGCGGCGCGCAGCGTCCTGGCGAAGCCCGTCATGGTGGCGGCCAGCTCACGCATGGAGGAGCCCGTTGCCCAGGACGTTCTCGACGTCCTCGCGGTACTTCAGCGCGGCGCCCAGCGTGGCCGCGGCGCGGCCGGGGTCGAGCTCCGTGGCGCCCAGCGTGAGCAGCGCCTCGGTCCAGTCGAGCGTCTCGGCGACGCCCGGCGGCTTGACCAGCCCGGCCTGCCGCAGCCGCGCCGCCGCCTGAGCGACCTGTACGGCCAGCGTCTCGGTGCAGTCGGGCAGGCGGCGCAGCAGGATCGCCACCTCCCGGTCGAAGTCCGGGTGCTCCAGCCAGTGGTAGAGACAGCGGCGCTTGAGCGCGTCGTGCACCTCACGGGTCCGGTTGGAGGTGACGACGACGACCGGCGGCGTCTTGGCGCTGACCGTGCCCAGCTCGGGGATGGAGATCGTGAAGTCCGACAGCACTTCCAGCAGGAACGCCTCGAACTCGTCGTCGGCCCGGTCGATCTCGTCCACGAGCAGCACGCTGGGCTGCGTCTCGACGGCCTTGAGCAGCGGCCTGGCGATCAGGAACCGGCGGTCGTAGATCTCGCCTTCCAGGCGGCCCACGTCGGTGATCCCGGCGGCCTCGGCGGCCTTGAGGTGGAGGAGCTGGCGGGCGAAATCCCAGTCGTACAGCGCCTGGGCGGCGTCGAGCCCCTCATAGCACTGCAACCGGATCAGCGGCGCCTCCAGCAGCGCGGCCAGGGTCTTGGCCAGCTCGGTCTTGCCTACCCCCGCCTCTCCTTCGAGGAAGAGCGGCCGGCCCATCCTGAGCGCCAGGAACGCGGCCGTGGCCAGTCCCTCGTCGGCCAGGTAGGCGTGCCGGTCGAGCAGCTCGATGAGCTTGTCCGGAGACTGGATGTCCATTGCCGTGATTGTCCGCCGCAGCACGCCTTCAGGCTACGCGCCGCTCGGTCCACACGAGAATCCCGCGCCTAGTCCTCCTGCGCGTCCGCTCCGCCCTTCGCCTCTCCGCGCTCGTGGATCAGGGCGGCCAGTTCGGCCGTGGCGCGGTGGGCGCGGGCCTTCTCCGAGCCCTGGATGCCCATCGCCCCGATGGTGCGGCCGTCGGAGAAGTCCAGCTTGGGCCAGGGCTCGCCGACCAGCAGGGTCACGTCCAGGACCTCCGGCCAGCTGTAGCGGTGGGTACGGATGGCGTTGACGATCGTCAGGCCCGTCTCGTCGGCCTCGACCCGCACCCGGCCCAGCAGGTGCAGGACGAAGGCCACCAGGCAGCCGAACAGCACCAGCCCGATCCGGTCCACCAGCTCGAACGGCTCGGCGATGAGGACGGCCATCACCACCGAGCCGAGGACGATCACCGTCGCGCAGCCGTACGCGACGATTCTCCCCCGGCGGGGACGCCAGGTGACGGGCAGCGGCGGGGGAGTCATCGGCTCGGACACGAACGGAAACCTATCGCAGGTCAGTGGAGGGTCTTCAGGAGGAGGGCGGTCTCCAGCGCGGCGATGGCCGACTCATAGCCCTTGTCCTCCTTGCTGCCCGGCAGGCCCGAGCGGTCGAGTGCCTGGTCGAGCGTCTCGCAGGTGAGCACGCCGTTGCCGACCGGGGTCTCCTCGTCGAGCGAGATCCGGGTCAGGCCGGCGGTCACCGAGTCGCAGACGTACTCGAAATGCGCGGTCTCGCCCTTGATGACCGCGCCCAGCGCCACCACCGCGTCGCAGCGGCGGGCCAGCGCCTGGGCGATCACCGGGATCTCCAGCGAGCCGGGCACCCGTACGACGGTGGCCGTGGCGCCGCTGTCCTCGCACGCCTGAAGGGCGCGGGCGAGGAGCTGGTCGGTGATCTTGGCGTGCCAGCCGGCGGCGACCACGCCCACCGTCAGTCCCGCGGCGTCCGGTGCCGCGGCTGCCGCTGGACGTCCTTCCCCGCTCATGAAGCCTCCGAGATGTCGTGGCCGAGGCGGTCGCGCTTGGCCTTGAGGTAGCGCTCGTTGTAGGGGTTCATCGCCACCGGCATGGGCTCGCGGCCGAGCACCTTGATGCCGTAGCCGTCCATGCCCTTGAGCTTGGCCGGGTTGTTGGTGAGCAGCCGCACCGACTTGACGCCGAGGTCGGCCAGGATCTGCGCGGCGTTGGAGAACTCGCGGGCGTCGACCGGCAGGCCCAGCTCGATGTTGGCGTCGACGGTGTCGCTGCCGGCGTCCTGCAGGCTGTACGCCCGGAGCTTGGCCAGCAGGCCGATGCCCCGGCCCTCGTGGCCGCGCAGGTAGACCACGACGCCGCGGCCCTCCTGCGCGATGGCGGACATGGCGTGCTCGAGCTGCACGCCGCAGTCGCAGCGCAGCGAGCCGAACACGTCGCCGGTCAGGCATTCGGAGTGGGCGCGGACCAGGATGTTCTCGCCCGCCGAGTCGCCGGACAGATCGCCGTAGACGAGGGCGATGTGCTCGCCGCCGTCGAGCGCGCTGGCGTAGCCGTAGGCCCGCCACATCCCGTACGCGTTGGGCACGTTCGTCTCGGCGACCCTGGTGACCATGCTCTCTGTCCTGCGCCGGTAGTCGACCAGCTGCTCGATGGAGATGAGCGCCAGATCGTGCTCGTCGGCGAAGGTCCGCAGCTCGGGCAGCCGGGCCATGGTGCCGTCGTCGTTGACGATCTCGGCCAGGACGCCCGCGGGGCTGAGCCCGGCGAGCCTGGCCAGGTCGACGGCCGCCTCGGTGTGGCCGCGCCGGCTCAGCACGCCGCCCTCGTGGTAGCGCAGCGGGAAGATGTGGCCCGGCCGGACCAGCTCGTAGGGCTCGGTGGCGGAGTCGGCGAGCGTACGGATCGTCCGGGCGCGGTCGGCGGCGGAGATGCCGGTGGTCACGCCGTCGCGGGCGTCGACGCTGATCGTGTACGCGGTGCGCAGCCGCTCCCGGTTCTGGAACACCATGAGGGGCAGGCCCAGCCGGTCCAGCTCCTTGCCCTCCATGGGCACGCAGATGACGCCGCTGGTGTGCCGGATGGTGAACGTGAGCAGCTCGGGAGTGGCCTTGGAGGCGGCGAAGATGATGTCGCCCTCGTTCTCCCGGTTCTCGTCGTCGACCACCAGGACGGGCTTGCCGTTACGGATGTCGTCGATCGCCCGTTCGACCGGGTCGAGGATGGTCTCGGTCATGATGCCACCGCCAAGTCCGCGGGAGCGCTCTGGTACTCCCTGAGCCATTTCACGAAGCCGTACAGCACGAGCACGAAGAACACCCCGTAAACGGCGCCGGAGACGACCAGCCCCGAGCTGAACGCCAGCGGCACGCCGACCAGGTCGACGGCCACCCAAATGATCCAGAAGTCGACCAGCGCCCGGCCCTGCGCCCAGGTGGCGACCGCGCTGCCGACGAAGATGTAGGCGTCGGCGGCCACCAGGAACGCGCCCTTCGGCAGCGGCACGCTGGCCCCCCACGACAGGTGGGTGAAGAAGAACAGCACGCCGACCAGGACGGTGCCCAGCGCCATCACGCCGATGTAGGCGGTCCGCTCACGCGATGTGGCCGGGCGTACGGTCAGCTGTTTGCCGCCTTCTGTGCCGCGCCGCCACGCCCACCAGCCGTAGACGGCCAGCGCCCCGAACATCACCTGCTTGAGGGCGTTGCCGGTGATGCCCGCGTTGATCGAGGCGATGAACAGCAGCACCGAGCCGGTGAGCTGCACCGGCCACGTCCACACCGACTTGCGTATCGCCAGCAGGACGGTGCTCAGCGCGGCGATGTTACCGATGAGGTCCGTCCAGAGGACGTGCGTGCCGAATACCTCGAATCCGGCGTTGGCCCAGTTCACTGCTTGCCCACCAGCCTTTCCACGTACTTCGCGATCACGTCGACCTCGATGTTCACCATGTCGCCCACTTCGCGCTCGCCCATCGTGGTCAGCTTCAACGTGGTGGGGATGAGACTCACGCCGAAGCTGTCGTCATCAACCGTGGTGACCGTCAGGCTGATTCCGTCGATGGCGATCGAACCCTTCTCCGCCACGTAACGGGCGAGGGATTCGGGGAGGGAGAAGCGGAGGTTGTCCCAGTTCGCCCCGGGTTCCCGGGAGCGCAGTACGGCGGTGCCGTCGACGTGACCCTGCACGATGTGGCCGCCGAGACGCTGGTCGGCCCGTACGGCCCGCTCCAGGTTCACCGCGGAGCCCGCTTCCAGGGCGCCGAGCGAACTGCGGTCGAGCGACTCCTTGATCACGTCCACGGTGAACACGTCGTCATGGACGTCCACGACCGTCAGGCAGACGCCGTTGACGGCGATGGAGTCACCGTGGCGCGCGTCGGAGGTGACGATCGGGCCGCGGACGGACAGCCGCGCCGAGTCGCCCACCGCCTCGACGGCCACGACGTCGCCCTTTTCCTCGATGATTCCGGTGAACATCAACTCTCCTTGCGTGGTGGTGCGAGCACCGGCCGCGCGGTCAGCCGCAGGTCCGGTCCGATGGGGGAAACGTCGTCGAAGGCCAGCCGGTGGGTGGCGGCGATGGTCGCCACGCCCGCGTCGCCGAGCGCGGCCGGCCCGGCGCCCAGGAGGGCCGGGGCGAGGTAGGCGATGACGCGGTCGATCAGGCCCTGGCGCAGGAACGCGCCCGCGAGCGTCGGGCCGCCTTCCAGGAACACGCTGACGACCTCGCGCGCGGCCAGCTCGCGCAGGAGGGCGTGCAGGTCGAGGCCGCCGTCGTGGCGGGGCAGCCGGATCAGGTCGGCCTTGAGTCGGGTCTCGACGTCGTCGGCGACCGCGACGAGCGTGGGCGCCGCGCCGTCCAGCACCCTGGCGCCGGACGGGGTACGCCCCTCGGAGTCGACCACGACGCGCAGCGGCACGCGTACGGCGGGCCGGGCTTCGCCGCCAGGGCGGGCGGTGAGGTGGGGGTCGTCGGCGAGGACCGTGCCGATGCCGGCGATGATCGCGCCGGACTCGGCGCGCAGCCGGTGGACGTCGGCCCGGGCCTCGGGGGAGGTGATCCACTGGCTGGTGCCGTCGGAGGCGGCCGACCTGCCGTCGAGGGTGGCGGCGAACTTCCAGGTCACGTACGGCCTGCCGAGCCGGGCGTAGGTGAGCCACTCGGCGTTGACCCGCTCGCCCTCCTCGGCGAGCAGCCCGGACTCCACGACGACCCCGTGCGCGCGCAACCGCGCGGCGCCGCCGGCGGCCTTGGGGGTGGGATCGGCGACCGCCACCACCACCCGGGCGATGCCCGCGTCGAGCAGCGCCAGGCTGCAGGGTCCGGTCCGGCCGGTGTGGTCGCAGGGTTCGAGCGTCACGTACGCGGTGCCGCCGCGGGCCCGCTCCCCCGCCTCGCGCAGCGCGACGATCTCGGCGTGCGGGCCACCGGCGTAGGCGTGGAAGCCCTCACCGGCGACGCTCCCCGAGGCGTCGAGCACGACGCAGCCGACGACGGGGTTCGGGCTGGTGGCCCCCCGCCCGCACGCGGCCAGCTCGACGGCCCGCGCCATGTGCGCGGTGTCCGTAACAGCATGCGCCTCGTGGGCGGCCCGCGCCGAATACGCGGGATTCTGAGCGGGTGTCTCCACCCCGGGCCTCCTACTCGCCAGTAGCTCTAAGCCACGGCGGGCCCCGGGGGGTATGGCGGTGCGCGTACGCACCACAGTGGCGCCCGGCTCAAGGCCGGACACCCGCGCGCTTCCTCCCATCCGGACTTTAACCGTCGGTCCCGGAATTTCACCGAGTCAACCGGCCGATGGCATCGGCCGGGTCGCGGACTGTAACCGCCGGTTCGGAATTTCACCGACCCCGGAGCACGCTAGCTCTCTTCTCACACCAGTCTGCCATGCCGACAAAAGCGGATGCGACCGCCCCCTACTATGCCAAACAAGCGCTCGCTTGGTCAACAGCGGGCGGGAGGTCAGGCAGTGGGGCGGCCGCAGGTCAGGCGGCCATGAGGCGGCGGGCGAGACGGGCGGCCGGGCTGTAGCGGACCTGCGCCGGGATCAGCCCCAGCCCGGTGTGCAGCGCCTTCAGCGTGGTCGTCGCCCACAGGTCGCCGACCGGGGTGGCGGGCAGGCCGTACAGCCGCCTCGCCCAGCGCGGGAGCGTCGCGAACGCCAGCAGCGTCACCCCCGGCAGGAGCGGCTTGAGCGGGGTGAGCAGCAGCGGGAGCGGCGCCGTGAGCGACAGGCGGAGCGGGTGTGCCGCCTCGGGGACGAACCGCAGACCGGGACGTTCCCCCTCGATGTAGTCACGCAACTCGCCCACGGTGCCGGGAACGGAGGCCGGGTCGAGGCCGACGACCTCGGCGGCCCGTCGCCATTCCGCCACGAAGGTGTCCGCCTCGGCGTCCGTCAGCTTGACGCCACCCCGGCGCGCCACCGACAGGTAGGAGTCGACCTCCCCCGCATGCACCCAGCGCAGCGCGTCCGGATCGTCGAGGTGGAAGCGTTCGCCCGTGTCCGGATCGCACGCGGTCAGCTTGGCGTGGATCCTGCGGACCCGGCGGCCGGCCCGCTCGACCTCCTCGTGCGTCCCGTACGTGCGGACGCGGACGAATTCCGTCGTCCGGGTGAAACGCGACCATGCCTCGTTCGGGTCCATCAGAGAGGAGTTCTGCAGCACGCCGCGCATCGCCTTGGGGTGCAACCCCTGCATCAGCAGCGCCCGCAAGCCGCCGACCAGCAGGATCGGCTCGCCCATCACCCGCCAGGTCACCGAGTCGGGCCCGAAGAGCCCATGGTCCTCCATAAGCGGACAGTTACCCAGGTAACGCCTGCTTCATGTCACGGCATCATCTTGTTTATGCCTTGATTCCGTGATTAAGAAAGGCTCGCCACGATAGATCATGACATCGCATACATGACCAGGTCAACGGCATAGAAGGCACGACCGCATCGATATTTCACAACAAAACAATCAAACCTTGGCGAAGCATTGCCTCCACCCGATCGGGCCTGCAAATGTGCCATATGGCCTGAAACTTCCCGTTCTGGCATGTTCCTTGGGAGTCCTGTTAGATGACCACACCGACGTCCACCGCACCAGAGATCGACGCGACGTCCGTGACCGAAGCACCGGAGGCGGTAGGCCGCTCGCCGGGCCAGCTCATGTGGCTGCGCTTCCGCCGGGACCGCACCGGGGTCATCTCCGCCGCGATCGTGATCCTCTTCTTCCTGGTCGCCATCCTCGCGCCCGTCATCTCCCTGGTGTACGGCAAGGACCCGTACACCCTGTACGGCCAGGACCGCCCCGGGCTGCTCAACGACTTCGGCTACGCGATGGCGCCCAACGGCGGGATCAGCTCGGAATTCTGGTTCGGCATCGAGCCCAACCTGGGCCGTGACGTGTTCATGCAGCTCGTATACGGGATCAGGACCTCGCTGCTGATCGCGGTGGTGGCGACGATCCTCACCACCCTGATCGGCATCGTGGTCGGCATCATCGCCGGGTACGCCGGCGGTAAGACCGACTTCTTCATCGGCCGGATCATCGACCTGATGCTGTCGTTCCCGCAGGTCCTGTTCATCATCGCGTTCACGCCGGTGGTGGACCAGCTGCTGGTGCCCTCCAACGAGGAGACGCCGGTGTGGCTGCGGGCGGTCACGCTGACCATCCTGCTCACCGTCTTCGGCTGGGCCGGGCTGGCCAGGCTGCTGCGCGGCCAGGTGCTGTCGATGCGCGAGCGTGAGTTCGTGGAGGCCGCCAAGGTCACCGGCGCCTCCCCCGCCCGGATCGTGTTCAAGGAACTGCTGCCCAACCTCTGGACCCCGATCCTCATCCAGTCGACGCTGCTGCTGCCCGCCCTGGTCACGGCCGAGGCGGCGCTGTCCTTCCTGGGGGTCGGGATGGGCGAGCAGGTCCCCGACTGGGGCCGGATGTTCCTGCGGGCCACGCAGGTGTACCAGAACGACATCACCTATCTCATCTTCCCCGGCGTCGCACTGCTGATCTTCGTCATCGCCTTCAACCTGCTCGGTGACTCGGTCCGCGACGCCTTCGACCCCAAGATCAAGCGCTAGAGGAGAGAAATGAATCACCGCAAACGGTCGGCTCTCGCGGTTGCCGCGGCGGCCTCGCTGGCGTTGGTCGGCGCCTGCGCGCCGGGCAACGCGGGCGCTCCGTCGAGCGCCCCCGCGAGCGCGGGCGCCTCGTCTGCGCCGGCGGCGGAAGCGTACAAGCCTCCGACGATCACCCTGGGCACCGCGGAGGACTCCAAGGGCCCCGCCATCCCGCCGGAGGGCGTCGTCAAGGGCGGCACCGTCACCATGATCGACCGGGACGACTTCGCCCACTTCGACCCGGCCCAGATCTATGTGAACACCGACGCGAACTTCGGCCTGCTCATCAGCCGCGGCCTGACCGGTTACAAGCGGATCGCCAAGGGCGACTACAAGCTGGTCGGCGACCTGGCCACCGACGCGGGCACGCCGTCCGACGGCGGCAAGACCTGGACGTTCACCCTCAAGGACGGGGTGAAGTGGCAGGACGGCAGCCCGATCACCTCAGCCGACGTGAAGTGGTCCGTCGAGCGGATGTTCGCCCCCTTCGTCACGTTCGGGCCGAACTACATTCAGACGTGGCTCACCTCCGAGGACTACAAGAAGGCCTACCCCGGCCCGTACGGCGGCAAGGAACTCGACAACATCGAGACCCCTGACGACAAGACGGTCGTCTTCAAGTTCAACTCGCCGCACGCCGACGCCAACTACGCCTTCGCCATGGCGGGCTACAACATCGTGCCCAAGGCCAAGGACACCAAGGAGAAGTACGACAAGGAGCCCGTCTCCTCCGGTCCGTACATCATCAAGTCGCACGTCGTCGACAAGTCCCTCGAACTGGCCCGCAACCCCAACTGGGACGCCGCCACCGACCCGATCCGCGGCGCGTACCCGGACGTGTGGAAGATGGAGTTCGGCCAGGAGGCCACTCAGGTGACCGACCGGTTCGTGGCCGACTCAGGCCCCGACCAGACGGCGTTCACGTTCTACTCCAACACCCCGGCGGAGCGGCTGCAGCAGGTGCTGGGCGACGCCAGCCTGGCCGACCGCCGCATGATCAGCCCGTCGCCGTACGGCAACTACTACTACTTCAACCTCGACCGGGTGAAGGACCAGAAGATCCGTCAGGCGATCAACTACGCCTGGCCGGCCAAGCAGATCCAGCAGGCCCTGGGCGGCCCGCAGGCCGTGGCGCTGCCGACGACGATCCTCAACGAGAACACCACGGTCGGCTACAAGCCGTACGACCTGTTCGGCAAGACGGCCAAGCCCGAGGGTGACATCGAGAAGGCCAAGCAGCTGCTGGCCGAGTCGAGCAACCCGCACCCGACCATCGTCTACGCCTACAACAACCTGCCCACCCAGGAACCGGTCACCCTGGTGATCAAGAACGCCCTGGAGAAGGCCGGGATCAAGGTCGTGGCCAAGTCGCTGGACCGTAAGACGTACTACGACTCGATCAGCCAGACGAAGAACGAGTTCGACCTGTACTGGGGCGGCTGGGGCGCCGACTGGCCGTCCGGCTCCACCGTGATGCCGATCATCTTCGGCCCGGTCTCCGACGGCGGGCAGAACATGAGCCACCTCAACGACCCGACGGTCAAGGCCGAGATGAAGAAGATCTCGGAAAACCCGGACATCAACGCGGCCAACGAGGCCTGGATGAACCTCGACAAGCAGATCCAGGAGACCATCACCCCGCTGGTCGTGGCCGAGAACCGGATCGGCACCTTCCTGCACGGCTCCAAGGTGGGCGGCGCCGAGATCGATCCGCAGCAGTGGATCGTCTCGCCGAACACCATCTTCGTGAAGCAGTAGCACCGCCGCTCCGGGCGCCGTCGCGGCGCCCGGAGCACCCTTTTGGAGATCTCGTGCTTCGATTCCTGACCCGCCGCGTCATCGGCGCCGCGGTCATCCTCGTGATCATCTCGGGGGTGACCTTCTTCCTGTTCTTCGTGATCCCCGCCGACCCGGCTCGACTGGCGTGCGGCAAGGTCTGCCCGCCGGAGACGCTGGCGCAGGCCAGGCACAACCTGGGCCTCGACCAGCCGGTCGTGGTGCAGTTCGTGTCGTGGCTCGGGGGGATCTTCTTCGGCCGGAACTTCGAGGGCCTCGGCACCTGCCCCGCGCCCTGTCTCGGCTACTCCTTCGTCAACCGCGCCCCGGTCTTCGAGACCATCATCGACCGGCTGCCCGTCACCATCGCGCTGACGATCGGCGCCTCGGTGATCTTCCTGACGTTCGGCGTGGCCACCGGCATCCTGGCCGCGCTGCGCCAGGGCAAGCCGCTCGACAAGATCGCCAGCATCTCGTCGCTGGTCGGCGCCTCGATGCAGATCTACTTCGTCGGCACCCTGGCCATGTACTTCTTCGTCTACCAGGCGCACATCTTCCCCCAGCCCAAGTACATCCCGATCACCGAGGATCCGCTCGGCTGGTTCGGGGGGCTGCTCCTGCCCTGGATCGTGCTGGCGATCATCTTCACCGCCAACTACACCAGGATGACCCGCTCCACGATGGTGGAGAACCTGGCCGAGGACTACGTACGAACCGCCAGGGCCAAGGGCATGTCCGGCAGGAGCGTGGTGCTGCGCTTCGCCCTGCGCGGCACGCTGACCCCCATCGTCACCATCTTCGGCGTGGACCTGGGCCAGCTCATCGGCGGCGCGATCATCACCGAGACCACGTTCGGGCTGCAGGGGATCGGCCGCCTGTCGGTCCGCGCGGTCGACAACTCCGACCTGCCCACCCTGATGGCCACCGTCCTGGTGGCGGCGGGCGCGATCGTGGTGATGAACATCGTCGTCGACGCCCTGTACGCCGTCATCGATCCCCGCGTGAGGCTGAGCTGATGTTCCTTGAGGTCAACGAGCTCACCGTCGACTTCCACACCGAGGACGGCGTGGTCCACGCGGTGGACCGGCTCTCGTTCCAGGTGGAGCAGGGGACCACGCTCGGCATCGTGGGAGAGTCGGGCTCGGGCAAGTCGGTGACGAACCTGGCCGTGCTCGGCCTGCACAACCCGGAGACGGCGAAGATCTCCGGCAGCATCACCTTCGACGGCCAGGAGCTGATCGGCGCGTCCAGGTCGACGATGGAGAAGCTGCGCGGCGACCGGATCGCGATGATCTTCCAGGATCCGCTGACGTCGCTGTCGCCGTTCCACACGATCGGCGCGCAGATCGCCGAGGTGTACCGCAAGCACAAGGGCGTCTCGCGGTCTTCCGCGCGGGACCGGGCGATCGAGATGCTGGACCGGGTCGGCATCCCGCAGCCGAAGGTCCGCGTCGACGACTACCCGCACCAGTTCTCCGGGGGCATGCGCCAGCGCGCGATGATCGCCATGGCGCTGGTCTGCGACCCCGGGCTGCTGATCGCCGACGAGCCGACGACCGCGCTCGACGTCACCGTACAGGCGCAGATCCTCGACCTGCTGAGCGAGCTGCAGGAGCAGTCGGGCACGGCGATCGTCCTGATCACCCACGACCTGGGCGTGGTGGCCAACACCGCGCACAACGTGCTGGTCATGTACGCCGGGCGGGCCGTGGAGCGGGGCACGATGCACGAGGTGCTGCGCGAGCCGCGCCATCCGTACACCTGGGGGCTGCTGGGCTCGATGCCCAGCCTGCGCCGCCCGGTGGACCTGCCGCTGGAGCCGGTGCGCGGCACCCCGCCCAGCCTGATCAACCTGCCGTCCGGCTGCCCGTTCCACCCGCGCTGCGACTACATGAAGCTGCTGGGCAAGGAGGTGTGTGCCGGTGACCGGCCCGAGCTGTCGCCCGCACACGGCCACGGCGACGCGTGCTTCCTGACGCTCAAACAGAAGGCGGAGCAGCTCAGGCGACCAGTTGAGGAGACGAAGTGACGGAGAAGCTGCTGGAGCTGTCCGGGGTGGCGAAGCACTTCCCCGTCAGAGGCGGCTTCCTGGTCAAGCACCAGGTCGGCGTGGTGCACGCGGTGGACGGCATCGACCTGACCGTGCACGCGGGCGAGACGCTCGGCCTGGTCGGTGAGTCGGGCTGCGGCAAGTCGACGACCGGACGGCTGGCGGCCCGGCTGCTGGAGCCGACCGGCGGCCGCATCACCTATGACGGCCGCGACATCACCCACGCGGGCCGCCGCGAGCTCAAGCCGATCAGGCCCGAGATCCAGATGGTCTTCCAGGACCCATACTCCTCGCTGAACCCGCGGCACACGGTCGGCTCGATCATCCGCGGCCCGATGGACATCAACGACATCAACCCACCCGGCGGCCGGGAGGCCCGCGCCAGGGAACTGCTGGAGATCGTCGGCCTGAACCCGGAGCACTACAACCGCTTCCCGCACGAGTTCTCCGGCGGCCAGCGGCAGCGCATCGGCGTCGCCAGGGCCCTGGCCCTGGAGCCCCGGCTGATCGTGGCCGACGAGCCGGTGTCCGCGCTGGACGTCTCGATCCAGGCTCAGGTGATCAACCTGCTGCAGCAGTTGCAGCGGGACATGGGGATCGCGTTCCTGTTCATCGCGCACGACCTGGCGGTGGTCCGGCACTTCTCGCAGCGGGTCGCGGTCATGTACCTGGGGAAGATCGTCGAGATCGCGGACCGGGACTCGCTCTATGAGCGGCCGCGCCATCCGTACACGCACGCGCTTTTGTCGGCGGTGCCGGACGCGGACGTGGAGGGGCCGGCGCGGCAGCGGATCCGGCTGGCGGGGGACGTCCCGTCGCCGCTCAACCCGCCGTCGGGGTGCCGCTTCCGTACGCGGTGCTGGAAGGCGCAGGAGAAGTGCGCGGTGGAGGAGCCGCCGCTGACGCGGCTGTCCGGCAACCACGACGGCCACCTGACCGCCTGCCACTTCCCCGAGGCCCCCACCACTCAGGGCGACGACGTGGTGCTGGACCCCGCGCTGGCGTGATCATCCTGCTCTGACCGACCATCCGGCCCGCCGTGCTTCTCGCGGCGGGCCGGACGTCTTTCACAACCGTTTTTCTTGTACGGCCTGAGCTTGTTCGGCCTGGAACCGGAGGGCGTCGACCGCTGCCGCCGGGTCCGAGGCGCCATAGACGGCGCTGCCCGCCACGAAGACGTCCGCGCCGGCCACCACGCAGCGCTCGATGGTGTCCGCGTCCACTCCCCCGTCCACCTGGAGCCAGATCTGACCGCCGTGCCGCTCGATCAGGGCGCGGGCCCGGCGGATCTTGGGCAGCACCATGTCGAGGAACTTCTGCCCCCCGAACCCCGGCTCGACCGTCATCAGCAGGAGCATGTCGATCTCACCCAGCAGATCCTCGTAGGGTTCGATCGCCGTGGCCGGGTTGAACGCGATGGCCGCCCGCGCGCCCAGCGACCGGATCTCGCGCAGCGTGCGCACCGGCGACTTCGCCGCCTCCACGTGGATCGTGACGCTGCCCGCGCCCGCCTCCGCGTAGGGCGGGGCCCAGCGGTCGGGGTCGTCGATCATGAGGTGGCAGTCGAGCGGCATGGAGGTCGCCTTGCGCAGCGCCTCGACCACGGGCAGCCCGAGGGTCAGGTTGGGCACGAAGTGGTTGTCCATGACATCCACGTGCAGCCAGTCGGCATTGGTGACGGCCGCGGCTTCGTCGGCGAGCCTGGCGAAGTCGGCGGACAGGATGCTGGGCGAGATCTGTAGGGCCATGATGGTCAGAGTCTATTGAACGGCACCCACACCCGCAGCGGTGCGGGGCCTTCCGGCTCTGGCCACCTGGGATCAGCGGTTGAGCGGGCAGCCTCACAGCGGGCCGCTGTCGGGCGACTCGGCGGCGGCGAGGCGCAGGATCGGGTCGAGCAGACCCGGGAAGCGGTCGCGTAGATCGTCGGAGCGCAGCCGGATCCGCCGATGCCGGCCATCGACGGTCATGGTGATCAGCCCGGCCTCGCGCAGGATCCGCCAGTGGTTGGACAGCGTCGATATCGGCACATCCAACCCGTCGGCCAGAACGGCACAGGTCGACTCGGGATTGCCCCTGGCCCGCCGTACCAACTCCAAGCGAACCGGATCACTGAGCGCGTGCAGCACTGGCGCGAGCTTCAGCGCCTCGCGGGCGGGCTGGGGTAGCGGTCGCATGCCTCGACGATACCGGACTGTTCGATAGTTCGGAATTATGGAACTATGGCGTGCGGGAGCATCCACATCACGAGAGGAAACAGCGTTGACCGCACACGAAGACGCGACGAGGGCTGGATCGAGCCGAGCGGCCTTGCTCACGGTGACCTGCCTGGGTCAGTTCATGGTGCTGCTCGACAGCACGATCGTCGGTGCGGCGCTGCCCGACATGCAGCACCGGTTACACATCCAGTTGAGCGGCCTGCAATGGATCGTCGACGCCTACGTCCTACTGGTCGCCATGCTGTTGCTGTCCGGCGGCGTCTTCGCCGACCGCTTCGGCCGCAAGCGGGTGTTCTTGGCCGGCGTCGCGGTGTTCACCGTCGCGTCCTTGCTGTGCGCCGTCGCGCCCTCGATCGGCTGGCTGATCACCGGCCGGGTGGTGCAGGGCATCGGGGCCGCGGCGCTGAGCCCCGCCTCGCTGGCCCTGCTCGCCGCCGCGTACCCCGTTCCGCAGGAACGCGTCAAGGCGATCGGGCTGTGGGCCGGATACAGCGGAATCGGCCTGGCCGCCGGCCCGCTGGCCGGCGGCATTCTGGTGGACTCCTTCGGCTGGCCCGCCATATTCCTCGTCAATCTGCCCATCGGCGCGGTCCTGCTGCTGGCCGGTCTGCGCATCCTGGGCGAGTCCCGCAATCCCGGCGCGCCGGCGATCGACATCCCGGGGACGGTCCTGTCCGTCCTGGGCGTGGGGGCGCTGACCTACGGGCTGATCGAGGGCGGTTCGCGTGGCTGGACCTCGCCGGTGATCCTGGGGAGCTTCGCCGCCGCAGTGGTGCTGCTCGCCGTCTTCGTCGTCGTCGAAGGACGTGGTTCGACGCCGATGCTGCCGCTGCGGCTGTTCCGGCAGCGGCTGTTCACGGTGTCCAACACGGCGATGGTCGTGGTGGGGTTCGCGCTCATGGGTTCGGCCTTCTTCTTCTCCCAGTTCTTCGTGTACGTCCAGGGCAGTTCGATTCTGCGCGCCGGCCTGCAGACCCTGCCCGCCTCCCTCGCCATGGTGATCGTCAGCCCGTACGCGGGCCGGCTCGCCGCCAGATACGGCTTCCGGATCGTGGTCACCATCGGCCTGGCACTGGCCGGGCTGGGGCTGCTGGCGCTGGGCTTCGTCCACGCGGAAACCGGCTATGGGAACGTGTGGTGGCGGCTGGCGATCGTCGGCATCGGTTTCGCTCTGACCATGTCCCCGCTGACCGGCGCCGCCATCCAGGCGGTCAGTCCGCAGGAGGGCGGCCTCGCGTCGGGCATCAGCAGCACCACCCGGCAGATCGGCGCTGTGCTCGGCGTGGCGGTGCTCGGAGCCATCGTCCGTACCCGGGAATCCGGTGGCGCCTCCTTCGAGGCCGGCCTCAACAGCGCCTTCATCGCGGCCGGCGCCGTCACCTTGGCCGGCGCCGTGTTCGCGGGCCTGTGGCTGGCGAGGTCCAAGCCCGCGGAAGCCTCCGCGCCACGGGCCCAACCCACCGACTCCCCCACGGCCACGACACCCTCCTGACCCGCCATCTCGATCGCGCCCGTGTCCACGCCCGGATGGCTGCGGTATGCCTGACGTGCGACAATCAGTTGAGCATGCGGTTCCCCGAAGCCCCGCGGCACAGGATGAGTCGCGGACCACGATCACCGCATGACCGCTCCCCAGCACCGCGCGCAACTCGCCGACCGCGTCCAACGGCTCGAAGCGGCCGCTTTCACGCTCGGTTTCGACCTGGGGGACATCAAGGACGCGGTGGACCAACTCCCGCACACGATCCGCCAGGAGGTCCTCGAATACATCGAGCCGGTCTTCGAGAAAATCATGGCGGGCAACGCTTCGCCGGCCACGAAGGAGCAGCTGGACCAGCTTGAGCAGCGCCTGAACGATCGCCTGAACGACCTGAAAGACCTGACCGAAGCGCGCTTCGGTCAGGTTGACGCCAAACTGGACCAACTCCTGATGGCTCTACCGCAAACACCTCCGCGCTAAGCCCAGGCTGGTGGGATGCGGGTCAGCCGTAGCGTTCGCGGTGAATCCGGACATGAACTTCTACCTCGCACGGTCTCAGCTTTTGGCCGGGGTGCCGGGGATCCCGGCGAAGTTGCCCCAGCGGACGGTGGGCCGCTTGAGCACGCTGACCGGCGCCAGCGGGTGCGGGCTGCGCAGTTCGATGAACCAGAACGCGACCAGCGGGAGCGCGGCGAGGATCAGGCAGCCGATGACGACGGGGTCGCCCCAGCCGTTCCGCTCGGCCGCGGAGATGCCGTAGACCAGGCTCACCAGGCCGCCGGTGACCGTGACCGCGCCGGGAATGTCGAGGCGGCTGCGCATCCGCTCGCCGGTGTCGCTCAGCACGCGCGGGGTGATGAGCACGATGAGCGCGACGACCGGCAGGTTGATCAGGAAGGCCCAGCGCCAGCTCAGCAGCTCGGTCAGCACGCCGCCGAGCACCGACCCGAGCGCGAAGCCGCCGGTCAGCAGGGTGCCGTTGAGCCCGAGGGCGCGCCGGCGGAGCGGGCCTTCCGGGAAGGACGTGGTGAGCAGCGACATCGCGGCGGGTGTCGCCATCGCGGTGGCCAGCCCCTGCCCGATACGCCCGGCCAGGAGCATGCCCGGCGACTGCGCGAGGCCGCCGACCAGCGACGCCACGCCGAGGAGCAGCATTCCAGCCAGGAAGAGGTTGCGCCGGCCGAACAGATCGGCGACACGGCCGAACAGCAGGGTGAAGCCCGCGGCGGGCAGCATGAATCCCGTGATGATCCACTGCAGATTGCTCAGCTCGAAGCCGAGCTCGGAGCCGATCGTCGGCACGGCGATGTTGAGCACCGAGAAGTCGACCGCGAGCATGAACTGGGCGCCGAGCAGGAGAACCAGGATCAGCTTGTGCCGGGACGTCATCTGGGTCTCGATGGGTTTGTCCCGCGCCTGCCTGCTGGAATCGAGCGTGGAGTCGAGCTCCGTCATGGTGTTCCTCTCGCCTGATGCTCTCTTACGCCGGAGGGCTCGATCACGGGTTCGCGAGGATCGATCGCGGCCCGTGAGCGAGCCGACAGCGAGAGGAACACCGGCGGGCCGCGGCGGGTTGCAGCGAAGCGCGCCACGGCGCGGAGTGATCAGCCGAGCGAGACCTCTGCCGAGCGGGAGGGGACGGCGTCGAGCGTGTTGAGCATGTCGCGGTCGAAGGTGATCGCACCGGCGGCGATGTTCTCTTCGAGGTGCGCGGTGCTGGCGGTGCCGGGGATGAGCAGGACGTGGGGCGCGTGGTGCAGCAGCCAGGCGAGGCCGACCTGTGCGGGTGTGCGGCCGAGTGAGGCCGCGGCGGCGAGGACGGCCGCTTCGTCGGTCACCTTCGGCATCTGGGGGAAGGCGCCGCCCAGAGGGAAGAAGGGCACCCAGGCGATGTCCTCACTCCGGCACAGTTCGAGGACGGCTTCGTCGTCGCGGGTGACGAGGCTGTAGGCGTTCTGCACGCAGACGATGCCGGCGGGGATCGCTCGGCGCAGCCCGTCGAGGGTGACGCTGCCCAGCCCGATCGCGCCGATCTTGCCCTCGTCGCGCATCGCCGTCATCACGGCGAGCTGGTCGTCGATGTCGACCGCCTGATCGCCCGTGGCCCGCACTCCGGGACCGGAGTCGGGACGGCGCAGGTTCACGACCGGGATCTGCTCCAGGCCGAGGCTGATGAGGTTGTCCTCGACGCTGGCGCGGAGTTCTTCGGGCCGCTGTGCGAGCCGCAGCGGGATCGGACCGCCGGGATCGGGGGTGGCGCCGACCTTGCTGACGACCATGACATCGTCCTCCGGCCGGATCGCCTCGCGCAGGAGCTCATTGACGAAGCCGTTGCCATAGAACTGGGCGGTGTCGATGTGGTCGACGCCGGAGTCGATCGCCCGGCGCAGGACCGCCAGGGCCGCGTCACGATCGTCGTGCAGGCGCGCGAGCTGCATGGCGCCATATCCGATGCGGGACACGGTACGGCCGGCGAACTGAGCGGTGCCGCCGGGCCGAGGAGCATTGACCGGCCCGGCGGAAAGGGTGTTGCTGGAGGTCATGAGAATCCCGTCCAGGTAAGATGCGGCAGATATCGGAGGATCCTCCGGTATCTCTGACCGACTATAGAGCAATATCGGAGGTACCTCCACTTTGACTTCGACCGAACCGGCGTCCGCCGGCACCTCCGCGGAACAGCCGGCCACGACACAGCGTCCGCTCCGCGCCCACGCCCAGCGCAACCGGGACAAGCTCATCGCCGTCGCCCGGACCGCCTTCGCGGCCGCCGACGACACGGTCCCGCTCGAAAGCATCGCCCGTGAGGCGGGCGTGGGGATCGGCACCCTCTATCGCCATTTCCCCACCCGCGAAGCGCTCGTGGAGGCGGTCTACGCCGCCGAGCTCGACAACATCACCACGAGCGTCCCGGCCCTGCTCGAACAACTCCCGCCGCAGCTCGCGCTGCGTGCCTGGCTGGACCGCTACGGGGCGTTCGCCGCGATGAAACGCGGCATGGCCGACGCACTGCGCGCCGGGCAGGCCTCAGGCCGCATCCCGACAGCCATCACCAGGGAACGCATCACCGCCGCGATCGCGGCCATCCTCGCCAAGGGCGCCGACACGGGCTCACTCCGTGCGGACGTCGACCCCGACGACGTCGCCACGATGCTCTTGGGCGTCTTTCTCGCCACGGCGGCCCGCGACACCCCCGAGCAGACCGGCCGGCTCCTCGACCTGATCGTTGACGCCCTGCTCCCCCGTCCAGGCCGCTAGCGGGGCAGCTCGAAGGATCATTTCGTGTCCCAGACGCACCAACGCATGACAACCCTCGTCTCCGAAGCCGGCTACCGCAGCGACGAACCGATCGTGGTCGGGATGCGGCAAGGCGGCGAGCCACCCGTACTCCTCGCCCAAGGGGTGTCGGTGACCGCCACGACGCTCGCCTACGCGGCGTCACTGTCGAAGCAGATGACCGCGGCCTGCGCGGCGCTGCTGGCCCGAGATGGCGTACTGGACATGGAATCGACCCTGTCACGCTGGCTGCCCCAGCTACCGGCGTGGGCCGGCGGCATCCGGCTCCGGCACCTGGTCCATCACACAGCCGCCCTTCCCGCAGACGCCGAGATCGATGCCCTCATCACCGGCGACGCCGACCGGACCACCCCAGGCGTCATCCGAGCACTCGCCCAGTTCCCGGACCTGGACCACCGGCCGGGCAGCGAACACGTCTATTCCAACGCCGGGTACGTCTGCCTGGCCGCGGTGGTGGAACGAGCCGCGGACATGCCGCTGCCCGACTTTGCCGAGCGCCATCTCTTCGTCCCGCTGGCGATGGCGGACACCCGCTACTGGCCCGGGCCTGACCCAACGCCCCCGGGCGGCGCGCCGCTTGCCCGCCTTCATCCCGCCCCGCTGTCCCTGGGTGACGGAGGAGTATGGACGACTCTCAACGATCTGCTGCGCTGGGGCCAGGCGCTCAACGCCGATGAACTCGGCATCTCGGGGCTCCTGCAGACTCCTGGACGCCTCGATGACGGAACACCGCTCGACTACGCCTGGGGCATCGGCGTCCGATCACACGCCGGACACCGTGTCTATCGGCACGGAGGAGGCTGGACAGGCCTGCGTGCCCTGCACGCCCGAGTGCCCGACCTGGACCTGTGCGTGGCTCTCCTCGCGCTCAACGACCACACCGAACGCCGAGTCCCGCTCCTCGAGAGCCTGCTGGAGGAGGTAACCAGTCTCAGCTCCCCGGTGAAGGACGAGCAGGCCTGATTCCCAGCGCCCATCACGCCAGGAAACGCGAACATGATCCGCTCAGAGCGGGCGCTTGCGAAGCAGGGCGAGGAACATCGCGTCGGTGCCGTGACGGTGCGGCCAGAACTGCGCGTGCGGACCGTCGCCCAGCCCGTCGATCTCCGGCAGGTAGTCGCGCGCGTCGAGCTGCTCCACGTCGCCCCGCCGACCGGCGATGTCACCGACGACGACCCGGGTCTCGGCCAGGTGCGGCGAACAGGTGACGTACGCGACCACACCGCCGGGCCGTACGGCGTCGAGCGCGGCGTCGAGCAGGCGCCGCTGCAACCGGCCCAGCTCGGCGATGTCCGCGGGATCGCGCCGCCACCTCGCCTCGGGGCGACGGCGCAGCGCTCCGAGCCCGGTGCAGGGCGCGTCCAGCATGATCCGGTCGAACGCACCCGGCCGCCAGGCCGGCTTGGTCCCGTCGGCGGTGACCACGGCGGCGTCCCGGGTGGTCTGCCAGATCAGTCGCGCCCGGTGATACTGCACGTCGGCGGCCAGCAGCCGGGCCCCACCCGGATAGGCCACCGCCCGAACCCCGAGCCCCACAGGAACCCTCCGACCCGACCGATCATCCTGGCCATCCCGGTGATCCCGACCGTCCCAGTCCCGATCATTCCGGTCCCGACCGTCCCAGTCCCGATCGTTCCGGTCCCGGTCATTCCGGCCGTCCCGGTCATCTCGGTCCCGGTCTTCCTGGTCCTCCCGATCGCCGGAAGAGGCGGGAGTTCCGACGGCAGCGTGATCGCCGCGATCGGCGAGATAACGGTCGTCAGAGACCGCACCGTCTCCCCGATCGGCAAAGTAGCGGTCGTCAGAGGCCGCGACGCCCCCGCGGCCGGCAAGGTAGCGGTCGTCGGAAGCCGCGAGGTCGCCGTAGGTGGCGATGGCGTCGAGGAGGCCCGCCTTGCCGCCCGGTCCGGCGCACATGTCGAGCCACAGCTCATCACGCCCGTCGAGCGGCACGCGGGTGAGGGCGAGCGCCACGAGCTGGCTGGCCTCGTCCTGGACGGCCGCGCGGGTCTCGGCGACCGCCGGGATCCTGCCAGGGTCGCCCTCCGGCAGATAGGCGGCGTACGGCGAGTAGCGGCCCGGCTCGGCGCCGCTGTCGGCCAGCTCCTCGACCGAGCTGCGGCCGGGCCGGGCGACCAGCGTCACCAGCGGCCGCGCGTTGTCGGCGACCAGCAGGTCGGCGACCTCGTCGGCCCGGCTGCCCAGGGCGTCACGGAACGCGCTCACGATCCACCGCGGGTGACTGTAGGCCACCGACAGATGCCCGGCCGGGTCGTGGGCCTCGTCGGGGGCCACGATCGGGACCCACTCCTCGATGGTCCGTGACCCGATCTTGCGCAGCACGGCGTTGACGAACTTGGCGGCGCCCGCCCCGATGCGCAGCCGTACGAGATCGACCGTCGTGCCGACCGCTGCGTGCGGCGGAACGCGCATCTTGAGCAGCTGGTGGGCGCCGAGCCGCAGGGCGTCGCGCACGTCGGAGTCGGGCGCCCGGTCGACGCACATCTCGATGATCGCGTCGTAGGTCCCGAGCCCGCGCAGCGTCCCGTAGGCCAGCTCGGTCGCCAGCGCTGCGTCACGCCCCTTCACCCCGCGTTCGCGCAGCAGGCGCGGCATCAGCAGGTTGGCGTACGCGTCACGCTCGTCGACGGCCCGCATGACGTCGAAGGCGGCATTGCGCGCCTGGTCACGCGCGGGACCCCTCAATCGGCCCCGGCCGCCGCCACGACCCCCGCCCTGACCGCCCCGGCCGCCGCTGCCGTGTCCGGTCCCGGTCGGCCGTCCGTCGTTCTGGCGGCGTGGGCCCTGTCCCATGTCGTTTCTCACTCGAACCTGTCGTCGCTCTCAGGACGCACACCGCGCGCCCACTCCCCCGCGCTCATCAGCCGCTTGCCCTGCGGCTGGAGCTCGCCCAGCTCGACCGGGTGGGTCGCGGTGCCGACCAGCACGGTGTTCTTGGTGGCGGCGATGGCGCCGGGGGCCAGTGGCCCGGCCGAGGGGGCGAGCCGGACCGGGCCGAGCTTCAGCCGGTGGCCGCGGAACTCGCTCCAGGCGCCCGGGTTGGGCGTGCAGGCGCGGATCAGGCGGTCGACCCGCATGGCGGGCGCGGACCAGTCGACCCGGGCGTCGGTCACGTTGATCTTGGGCGCGATGCTGACCCCGTCGGCCGGCTGGGGAACCGCCTGCAGCTTGCCGTCGGCCACCCCGTCGAGCGTGGCCGACAGCAGCTCGGCGCCCGAGACCGACAGGCGGTCGAGCAGGGCACCGCTGGTGTCGTCAGGACGGATCTCCTCGGTGACGACGCCGAAGACCGCCCCGGCGTCGAGCTCCTTGACGATCTGGAACGTCGAGGCGCCGGTGATCTCGTCACCGTGCAGGATCGAGTGCTGGACGGGCGCGGCGCCCCGCCAGGCGGGCAGGATCGAGAAGTGCAGGTTGATCCAGCCGAGCGGCGGCACGTCGAGCGCGGACTGCGGCAGCAGCGCCCCGTAGGCGACCACGGGGCAGCAGTCGGGCTCCAGCCCGCGCAGCCGGTCGAGGAACTCGGGGTCGCCGGCCTTGGCCGGGCGCAGCACCTCGATGCCCGCCTCCTCGGCCAGCTCGGCCACCGGCGACGGGTGCACCTTGCGACCGCGCCCCGACTGGGCGTCGGGCCGGGTGACGACCGCGACGACCTCGTGCCGCGGCGAGTCGATCAGTGCGCGTAGTGACGGCAGCGCCGTCTCGGGTGTACCCGCGAAGACCAGGCGCATCGTCAGAGTGCCTTCCCGCCCATGGTGTGCGGGGAGAACTTGACCATGGGGACGGACAGCCCGCTCCACTCCGCCTCGCGGACGGCCTTCATCGCCAGCTTGCGCTGCTTGGCGTCCATCCGGTCGATGAACAGGATGCCGTCGAGGTGGTCGGTCTCGTGCTGGAAGCAGCGGGCCATCAGGTCGGTGCCCTCCAGCGTGACCGGCTCGCCGTACATGTCGAAGCCCTTGGCGACGGCGCGGATGGCCCGCGGCGTCGGGAACGACAGGCCGGGGAAGGACAGGCAGCCCTCCTCGCCCTCCTCGTCGATCTCGGCGGACAGGTCGAGATCGGGGTTGATCAGATGGCCGAGCTGTTCGTCGACGTAGTAGGTGAACACCCGCAGCCCGACACCGATCTGCGGGGCCGCGAGCCCGGCACCGGGCGCGTCCATCATCGTGTCGGTGAGGTCTTTGACCAGCTTGCGGAGCTCCTTGTCGAAGTCGACGACCGGCGCCGCCGCGGTGGTCAGCACCGGGTCTCCGAACAGGCGGATCGACTGGATCGCCAAAGGGTCACTCCGTTTCGTCAGTGGGTCAGCCCAGTTTAGTGTGCGCCAGCGATCGGGCCTTCATCGCGGCTTTGCGGGCTGCCTTGACGACGGCCTTGTCGTCGTGCGCGGTGGCGAGCATGTCGAGCACCGCGATCGTGTCCGGGTGGCCGACGGCGGGCATCTGGCCGACGAGCCGGATCAGGTCCTCGCCCGGCTCGGGGTCCAGCCGGCCCGTGGCGGGGCCGGACAGGTGCATGAGGGCGGCCAGCGAGTCGACCGCGATCCAGGTGTGGTCGTCGGGGCTGAGCGTGGGGGCTGCGAGGTCGCGGATGTGCAGCCAGGACGCGGCGTAGCGGCGCATCAGCGGCCGGTCGAGCGCCTCGCGGACGGGAGCCTCGGCCTCGGGCCCCAGCTCCTCCAGGATGGCGCCGACGGCGCCGCGCTGCCCCGCGGTGCCCTCCGCCGCGATCTCGATGAGGTCGTGCGCGGCCTGCGCGGGCGGCCGGCGCTCCAGCCAGCCGGCGACGGCGCTCTGCGTGGCGGCGCCCTTGACCAGGGCCTCGACCAGCTCGGCGGCTGACAGGTCGGCGAACACCTCGACCTCGGCCGTCGTCGGCGCGTCGTGCCCCTCGCGCAGCAGGTCCCTGCGTACGGCCCAGACGCCGAGCGAGGTGAGCGCGGTGCGGCCGGCCGCGGTCTGCTCGACCAGGCCGCAGTAGGCCAGCAGCGACAGCGCGTCGAGCAGCTCGGCGGGCAGCGAGGCGGCCAGTCTGCGCATCTCGATGGCGCCGGGCTCGCAGGCGACCTCGTGCGACTGCAGGATGCCCCGGGCGAGGTTGGCGATCGCGACGCCGGAACGTACGGAGTAGACGGTGGCCAGCATCTCCGCCAGGTGCTCGTCGACGACGGCCGAGCCGGTCAGGCCCTCGTCGGCGCGGTCGAGCACGTCCATGACCACGCCGTCCCAGAACTCCAGCGTCGCCTCGACCGAGAGCCGCTCCGGCAGCGGCCCTCGCGAAGCGCGCCCGCCGGAGATCTGAAGCAGCCCGGTGTTGACGGCGACGATCCAGACCAGGCGGAGCCGGACGGCGTCGAGGCCCAGCTCGGCGGCGGCGGCATGGGCGTCGGCCTCGACCGGCAGCCCTTCCGGGGTGACCTCGCGGGTGCCGGTCCAGCTCATGAGCCGGATGGCGTCGGCGACGAGCGGCACCGTGGGCACGATCCCGGCCAGCTCGGCGTCGGCAGCCAGCAGGACAGGCGGGAACGTCAACGCCTCTTGCTCCGCCACGGGAGTCTCCTCGGGTGGCCGTGGGGGCACGGCGGACTGCTCATCGATCAGCTTGCGCAGCTCGGCGAGGTCGAAGACGTTGTTTGCCACCCCACGAAACTTACTGCACACGAGTCACATGAGCGTACTCAACGGATGGCTCGGGAGCGCGCCTTGAAGGCGGCCTTGCGCGCCGCCTTGGCCACCGTACCGTCGGGCAGCGAGCGTCCGAGCAGCTCCAGCACGTCTACGACGTCGGGGTGGTCCACGCGCCACATCTCTTCGATGAGGTGGGCGGGCGGGCCGGAGGCGGCCATGTTCTCGGCGAAGATCTCGGGGGCCTCTTCGGCGGCGGGCAGCGCCAGGGCGAGCATGTCGATGCTGACCCACAGCAGCTCCTCCTGGCTGAGCTGCGGGGCGGCCAGCCCTCGGGCGGTCAGCCAGTGGATGGCGTGCGGGCGCAGCTCCTGGTCCTCCAGGCAGGCGCGTACCTCGGGCTCGGCCTCGGCGCCCAGCCGGTCGACGATGGTCACCGCGATGCCGCGCGCCACGGCGGGGGCGCCGGACGCGGCGGCGAGCAGCTCGCCCGCCGCCGTGACCGGGCTGCGGCCGGCCAGCCACCGGCTGATGTCCTCTTCGGCCAGCTCGGTGGGCATGCCGTCGAGCAGGCCCTCGATCAGCCCCGTCGCGTCGGCCTCGGCCAGGTCACCGGCCTGCGGCGCGTCGAGGCCGAGCGCCAGGTAGTGCTCGCGCAGCCCCCACACGGCCAGCGGGGTGAGCCCGGCGGCCTCGCCCTCGACCGCGACCATGCCGCACCAGGCCAGCCGGTCGAGCACCGCGCCCAGATCGGCGCCGCCCGCGTCCGCGACCTCCTCCAGGTAGTCGCCGATCACGGTGACGGGCACGGGCGCCCGCAGCCGGTAGAGCATGTCGAACAGGTCGTAGAGCTCCTCGTCGAGCTCGGCCGAGCCGGTGACCGTGCCGCGGGTGTCGCGTTCGACGATGTGGGCGACGATGTCGGCCCACGCCTGAAGCGGGTCGTCGCCGACGTCGCGCCGCAGCTCCTCTTCCAGATCTCGGTACTTTGCCGCCTTTCCGGGTTTCGCGGCCAGGAGCGGCACGTTCGCCAGCTCCGCCACGAGCGTGTCGGGCTCCGCCAGTCGTACGGCCGGCAAAGGCGCGCACCCCGGGCAGTCGCACGGCGCCTCCCCCAGGTCGGGCAGCTCGCCCGACGGGATCGCGACCGACTGCTCCAGCGACTCGGGACCGATGGAGCTGAACAGGCTCTTGGCCATGCCGAAGTTGGCCGTGTCGGCGAGCGCCTCGGGCATCCTCGGCTCGATGCCGGCCAGCTCCTCGCGCATCGCCGCCGCGATCTCCTCGCCGACCGCGCCCGCCTGTTGCAGGAAATCGACGAGGGTACGGGCGGCGGCCACCGTCTCCGGCGCGCTCTCCGGCGGTGCGATGACCTTGCGAGGGTAGATGGACAGCAGCAGCTCGTCGAAGGTCGCGGGAATGAAGTCGCCCAGCTCGTTGACGTTGAGATAGTCGCTGGCGTAGTCGCAGAGCAAGCGGATTTCGTCCGCGTCCACCACGACACCCCGCGCGCGCCCCCAGGCACGGAGGTCGTCGATGGCCTGGTTCACCCATTCGATCGACACAGGGGCACGCTAATGGCTGGCTTACAGATGAGCGAATCGGGGAAACCGCTTAAATCAGGTCGAGCGGGTCGACACTCACCCGGACGACATCAGGTGCCTTACGGGCCGCACGTACCCCACTGGCCCCTTTGAGCGCGGCGGACAGCGCGGCGCCACCGCCGCGCGGAACGCGGATCATGGCGCGTTCCCTGCCCGCCTCGTCCACCGGCACGGGGCCGAGCACCTGGGCGCCGTCGGGCAGGCGCGTCTCGTCGAGCATCTGCCGGACCGCGGCGGCGCTACCCGTGAGCGTCGCCATCCGTACCGCGGGCGGGAAGCCCAGCTCGGCGCGTTCGGCCAGCTCACGCTCGGCGTGGGTGATCGGGTCCCAGCGCAGCAGCGCCTGTACGACCGGCAGCGCGGCGTCGGCGAGCACCACCACCTCGGCACCGGGCCGGAGCAGGGCGGCGGCGTTCGTCCAGCGGCGCAGCGCCTCCTCGGCGGCGCGCAGGTCCGGCCGGCCGAGCAGCGCCCACGCGTCCAGCAGCACGGCCGCCGCGTAGCCGCCCTCGGCCACCGGCTCGGCGCCGGGCGTGGCGACGACCAGGGCCCGCGTGGCGGGCACGGTGGCCAGGACACCGTCGCGCCCCGAGGTGCGTACCGGGACCGAGGGGAAGGCCCGGCCCAGCTCCTCGGCGGTACGGCGGGCGCCCACGACGACGGCTCGCAGGCGGCGACCACCGCAGTTCGGGCAGCGCCAGCCGGCGTCCACCCGGCCGCACCAGCGGCAGTAGGGGGCGGCGTGACCGCCGCGCAGGGCGAGCGGGCCATGACACGACAGGGGCTCCACGGAAGTGGGGTCACCGCCAAGCCTCAGCCCACCGTGCGTCGTCCCACCGTGCGTCGTCCCACCCTGCGTCGTCCCGTTTTGCTTCGTCCCGCGGCTGGTCGTCGCCGCCATGGCCAGGCCTGGGATGTCGGCGTTGGGGTCATTCACCGCGCCTCCGGGAGCCGCGAGGGCGCTGAGGCGAGTAGGGGGGAGCTCGCAGCGGGCAGGGGCGCGGCAGTTCTGGCAGGCCAGTGCGGGCAGGTAACCGCGCCGGGGCACCTGGATCAGCACCGGACCGGACTCCAGCCCTTGGCGCAGCGCGCGCCAGGCCAGGCTGGGCAGCCTCGCCTGACGGGCGGCCTGGTCCTTGGCGAGTTCGGCGTCCTCTCCGGCGGGATGTACGCGGGGCGCGAGGCCTCTGATCGTGGTGCGGGCGGCGACGATCGGCCTGGCCCAGCGGCTGGCGATGAGCTGCGTGGCCTCGGCGGTACGCGTGTAGCCACCGATCAGCATGGCCGCGCCCGTGCGATGGGCCCTCAGCGCGAGAACCTCGCGGGCGTGCGGGTAGGGGGCCAGCCGTTCGGCGTGAAGGTCGTCACCGTCGTCCCAGATGGCCACCAGACCGAGCGCGGCCACGGGGGCGAACACGGCGGCCCGGGTGCCCACGACCGCCCGTACCTGCCCTCTCAGGACGCGCAGCCAGCGCCGGTAGCGTTCGGCCGGACCCAGGTCCGCGGTGAGCGCCACGTGCCGCCCGTCACCGAGCACCCGGGTGAGCTCGGCGTCGGCCAGCGCCACGTCCTTGCCGTCGGGCACCACGACGACCGTGCCCCGCCCGCCGTCGAGCGTCGCGCGGACCGCCTCGGCCACCGCCCCGGCCCAGCCCTTGGCCCCCGGCAGGGCCGACCATACGGCCCGGGGCATCCTGCCGTTGCGCAGCGCGTCGAGGAACGACGGCCCCATCGGGTAGTCGTCCCAGGGCCCGGCGGACGCGCCGTCCGCCGGGGCGGGAGCGCCTCCGGCCGTGTCGGTAGTCGGAGGGGTGGGCGTGCCGGTCGCCGCATCTCCGGGCGAACCGGGAACCGGCTCGGTTGGCGCGGTGGCCGTTTCGGCGGGTCTTGGGGGGCTCCCTTCGGCCCTGGCGTGGCGGGGTGGGATGGCAAGGCGCAGGACGTCGGCGAGCGTGCCCGCGTAGCGGTCGGCGACCGCCCTGGCCAGGCCCGCGATCTCCCCGGTCAGCACCCGCTCGCTCGACACCACCCGTTCGAGGGCGGTGAGCTTGCCCGTATGGTCGCTCTCCTCGACCCGTTCGAGCACGAACCCGTCCACCAGCTGACCGGCGAACCGCACCCGCACCCGCACCCCCGGCTCGGCCGTCTCGTGCATCGACGCGGGCACCAGGTAGTCGAACGGCCGGTCGAGATGCGGCAGCGGATTGTCGACCGCGACCCGGGCCACCGGCCGCGAAGGAGCGGGTACCGGCGCCCCCTTGGCGGGCTTGGACGGCTCCACCCTCCGCACGGCGTCGAGCGGCAGGAGGGCATCGGAGTCGGTCACGCATTACGTCTACCAGACCCGAACCACCGGCAACGCCCGCACGCCTCTCGGGCCCAAGCCCCACACCCACCCGACCCCCAAGCCATACGCCTCTCGGGCCTCAAGCCCCGCGCTCACCCGATCCCTGGGCCCCACGCCTGCCCGGTCCCCAAGCCGCAACAGGGCTCAGCCTTGCTCGCGCTGCCGTCGCCCGATCACCCAGGCGGCGACCTGGCTCCGCCCGGAGAATCCGAGTTTGGCGAGGATGTTCTCCATGTGAGAGTCCACCGTGCGCCGGGCGACGACCAGCCGCTGCGCGATCAGCCGGTTGGTCAGCCCGGCGGCGACCAGTTCGGCGACATCCGCCTCGCGCGGGGTGAGCGGTGCCCAGAACGGCACGGCCGGGGCAGGAGGCGTGCCGCCCGGCGCGAGCGCGTCGGCGATCGCCTCCTCCTCCGACATGGCGCGGCCCTCCGCGATGGCCTTGCCGTGTTGCCTGCCGAGGGTCTCGCGTAGTACCCGGTGGTGGCTGTCGCGCTCGGCGGCGAGGATCGGCGCGCCGAGCAGGGGGCTCACCTCGTACCCCCACAACCGTTGCGCCGCGCTCAGTAACCGGGCGGCGCGGGCGGGCCGGTCCTGGTCGGCGGCGAGCCGGCCGAGGAGCTCGACGCAGAGCGCCCGCCCGAACGTCATGTGCAGCGACACCTGCGTCCGCAGTGCCGTCCTGGCGAGGGTGTCCGCCTCCGCGTACTGCCCCGCCGTTCGCCGTGCCAGGGCGAGTGCGAGCCCCGTCCAGGCGGCGGTGGCGCCGTCGCCCGCTTCCCGGCCGAGCGCGCGGGCCCGGGCGAGAACCTCCTCCGCCTCGCCGGTACGGCCGGTGAGCAGCAGCGTGAGGCCCAGTTCGACGGTGGCGTCGAGCGGATGGACGCCTTCCCCGGACAGGCCGTCGATGCTCCGGGTCAGGTGGTGTTCGGCCGCGGGCAGGTCGCCCGCGCGGAGGCTCACCGTGCCGCGCGCCTTGGCGAGGTGGAGGGCGCCGCGCGGGCCCAGACGGGCCGCAGGTGCCTCGGCCTCCTCAAGCGCCTTACGGGCCGCCCCCAGGTCGCCGCCGCCGGCCGCCAGGTGGGCGAGCAGCAGCAGGGCGTCGAGCCGTACGGGATCGGGGCAGGAGGTGATGGGCAGCAAGCGTTCCAAGTAGCGGCGCCCGTACCGGGCCATGCCCCCGAACGTCCACAGCCGGCCCAACCGCAGGCCCAGCCGCAGCCCGCGCTCACGGGCGGCCGGGTCGGCGGCGAAGGACTCGAGCGCGGCCCGCAGGTCGGCCCACTCGGCCCTGCCCCAGACGATCTCCGCACCCCGTTCAGGGCCCGCTGCCTCGGCGAGCGCGTAGTAGTGCTCGCGGTGGCGTGCCCGCAGCCGTTTCCGCTCGACGGTGCCCGCCAGGCGGGCGGCGGCGAACTCACGCACGCTGTCGGGCATGCGGTACGCCGCCTGCCCCTCGTCCTGCTCCCTGGTCACGATCGACTTCTCGACCAGCGCCGCCAGTGTGGGACGCACCCGCGCGGCGCGCAGTGGGCCACCGGCGCAGACCGCCTCGGCCGCCGCCGGCTCGAACGTCCCCGCGAACACGGTCAGCCGCTCCCACAGCAGGCGCTCCTCAGGCGAGCAGAGCCCATGGCTCCACGCGATCACGGCCTGCGTGGTCGCGTCCCCGCTCCGCTGCGCACCCGCGTCCGGCGAACGCCTCCCCCGAAGGCCACCCGCGTCCGCTGCATACGTAGCCCGCCGCCCGTTGTCCTCCGGCGCCACCAGGTGCCCGCCCGGGCGGCCGAGCAGGTCTGGACGGCGATCCGGGTCCGGACGGCCAAGCGGGTCCACGTGGCCGAGCGGATCCGGGCGGCCGAGTGGGCCGCCGTACGCGTTCATCTGCGCGAGCAGTTCGTCCACGGGCGACCGGCGGACGTGGACGGCGGCCAGTTCGATAGCCAGCGGGATGCCCTCCAGGCGGCGGCAGAGCTCGGCGACGGACGCCGCGTTCCGGTCGGTGAGTTCGAAGCCGGGGTCGAAGCCGGGATCCACGGCCGCGACCCGGTCGAGGAGGAGCGACACCGACTCGACACGTGCCACGTCGGCGGGCGCCGACTCCCCGCCTGGTACGGTCAGCGGCCGGACGATGACCGTGTGCCCGCCAGGGACGCGCAGCGCCTGCCGGCTCGTGGCCAGCACGTGCAGGCCGGGAGCGGCGCGCAGCAGCGACTGTACGAGGGCCGAGCAGGCGTCGGTCAGGTGTTCGCAGGTGTCGAGCACCAGGAGCAGGCGGCGGCGCGACAGCTGCGTGGTCAGGTCACCGGTGACGTCGAGGGTCTGGGCGATGACCTCTTCGAGGGACTCGGGGTCGGTGTGCCCGGCCAGCTCGACGAACCGGCTGCCGTCGGTGAAGGCCCGCCGCATGAGCTGCGCCGCCCGTACGGCCACGCGGGTCTTGCCCACTCCGGCGATGCCGGTGACGGTGACGAGGCGGCTGCGCTGGAGCATCCGCCGGACGTCAGCGAGCTCCTGACGGCGACCCACGAAGCTGGTCGCCGTGGCACGCCATGACATGATCCATTCCCCAGTTTCCGGAAGATCCAAGGAGACCACGTTACGTCTCCATGGCCCCCCTCAGAGAACGGCCCCCGCCCGACCGGCCGTGAACACGCAGATGCCGCACCCCAACAGCCGGGGTGCGGCATCTGACGGGAACGGTCACAGACCGGCGGCGGACCTCAGCGTCTCGGCGCGGTCGGTCGACTCCCAGGAGAAGCCCTCACGGCCGAAGTGGCCGTAAGCGGCGGTCTCCGAGTAGATCGGGCGCAGCAGGTCGAGGTCGCGGATGATCGCGGCCGGGCGCAGGTCGAACACCTGGAGCACGGCGGCCTGGATCTTCTCGACCGGCAGCTTCTCGGTGCCGAAGCACTCGACGAACAGGCCGACCGGCTGGGCCTTGCCGATGGCGTAGGCGACCTGGACCTCGCAGCGGTCGGCGAGACCGGCGGCCACGACGTTCTTGGCGACCCAGCGCATCGCGTAGGCGGCCGAGCGGTCGACCTTGGACGGGTCCTTGCCGGAGAAGGCGCCGCCACCGTGGCGGGCCATGCCGCCGTAGGTGTCGATGATGATCTTGCGTCCGGTGAGGCCGGCGTCGCCCATCGGGCCGCCGATCTCGAACCGGCCGGTCGGGTTGACCAGCAGGCGGTAGCCCTCGATGTCGATGTCGAGGCCCGCGAGCACGGGGTCGACCACGTGCTCCTTGATGTCGGGCGTCAGCATCTCCTTGAGGTCGATCTCGGCCGCGTGCTGCGTCGAGACGACCACGGTGTCGAGACGGACCGGCTGGTCGCCGTCGTACTCGATGGTGACCTGGGTCTTGCCGTCGGGCCGCAGGTAAGGAACGGTGCCGGACTTGCGCACCTCGGACAGGCGCTGGGCCAGCCGGTGCGCGAGCGTGATCGGCAGCGGCATCAGCTCGGGCGTCTCGCGGCACGCGTAGCCGAACATCAGGCCCTGGTCGCCCGCGCCCTGGCGGTCGAGCTCGTCGATGTCGCCGTCGACCCGGTGCTCGTAGGCGTCGTCGACGCCCTGGGCGATGTCGGGCGACTGCGCCCCGATGGACACCGACACGCCACAGGAGGCGCCGTCGAAGCCCTTGTGGGAGGCGTCGTAGCCGATTTCCAGGATCTTCTCCCGGATGACGCCGGGAATGTCGACGTAGGTCTCGGTCGTGACCTCGCCTGCGACATGGACCTGGCCGGTAGTGATCATCGTCTCGACGGCGACCCGGCTCTTGGGGTCGTCCTTGAGCATGGTGTCGAGAATCGCGTCACTGATCTGGTCGGCGATCTTGTCCGGGTGGCCTTCAGTGACCGACTCGGAGGTGAACAGGCGACGTGACAACTCAGTGGCTCCTCATGCAGCGGCTGCTGACGGACGTGCGGGCTCCGGCGACTGTACCCCGGCCAGGGCCTCGCCGCAGTCTAGCCCTACTCGACGGCGGGTCGCGAAACGGGCGCTTCACAGGTCGGGCAGGGGGTCGGGGGGCAGCGTCTCCGGCGCGAAGATCTCGGCGTCGGCGGCGGCGACCACGGCGGCGTACTCCTCCTCGAACTCGAACGCCATCACGCCCAGCTCGATCACCGGCCCGGAAGCGTGCATGATCGGGCCGAGCCTCGTGTGGCGGGGAAACGTCGCGTGTACGGAGACCGGGCGGTCGCTGCGGAGCATCCTGGTGGCGAGGACGGAGATGGCCGTGTCGGTGACCACGATCAGGAAGTTGGCCGTGCCCGGCGGGCCCAGGGAGAGCGCCGGGAAAACGTAGCGGATCGCCCCCTGATCGCCGAGCAACGTTCTGCATCGATCTCTGACAGTGGAACTCACCGGCATTCCCCGCCCCCTTTTGCCCCCTTATGTCTTAAGTATCGGCAGGCGTTCGGGGATGCCGCAACAGCTTGGCGACCTGATCCCAGACCGCGTCGGCGACGTCGTCCTTGGGACCGCGCGGGATCTCCACCGGCTCGCCGCCCGCGACCAGCACGGTCGCCGCGTTGTCGGGCGTGCCGAAGGCCAGGTCGGGGCCGACCTGGTTGACGACGAGCAGGTCGCAGCCCTTGCGGGCGAGCTTGGCCTGCCCGTTGGCGAGCACGTCGTCGGTCTCGGCCGCGAACCCGACGATCACCTCGGGGTGCGGCCAGGCGGCCACCCCGGGGTGCGGCCCCGCGGCGTGTCGGCGCTCGCCCAGCTCGGCCAGGATGTCTGGATTTTTCACCAGATAGAGGGGTTCGGGGTCGCCATCGGACTTCTTGATCTTGGAGTCCTGCCGCGCGGCGGGCCGGAAGTCGGCCACGGCCGCCGCCATCACCACCACGTCGGCGGCGGCCGAGGCGGTCAGCACCGCCTCGCGCAGCTCGGCCGCCGACTCCACCCGCACCACGTCGGCTCCGGCCGGATCGGGCAGGGACACATTGGCGGCCACCAGCGTCACCTGGGCCCCACGGGCGACGGCCGTGCGGGCCAGGGCGTATCCCTGCAGCCCGGAGGACCGGTTACCCAGGTAGCGGACCGGATCGATGGCCTCACGGGTGCCGCCGGCCGAGACGACGACCCGCCGCCCGGTCAGGTCGCGTGGGCGGTCGGCCAGCACGCGCAGGCAGATCTGGAAGATCTCGGCGGGATCGGGCAGGCGCCCGGGCCCGGTGTCGGCGCCGGTGAGGCGCCCGACCGCGGGATCGATCACCACGGAGCCCCGCTCGCGCAGCGTCGAGACGTTGGCCCGGGTGGCGGGGTGCTGCCACATCTCGGTGTGCATCGCGGGCGCGAAGACCACCGGGCAGCGCGCGGTCAGCAGCGTGTTGGTGAGCAGGTCGCCGGCCAGGCCGTGAGCGGCCTTGGCGAGCACGTCGGCGGTCGCGGGCGCCACCACGACGAGGTCGGCCCGCTGGCCGATCCGTACGTGGGGCACCTCGTGAACGTCTTCCCACACGTCGGTCGTCACCGGGTTGCCGGACAGCGCCGCCCAGGTGGGCTCGCCCACGAACCGCAGGGCGTCGCGGGTCGGGACGACCCGCACCTCGTGCCCGGACTCGGTGAACAGGCGCAACAGCTCACACGCCTTGTACGCGGCGATGCCCCCGCTGACGCCCAGGACGACCTTCTTCATCTAGAGGGTCAGACCGCGCCTTCGATGGGCTCGGCGTTGAGCAGGCCCTCGGCCACCTCGCGCAGCGCGATGGACAGCGGCTTCTCCTGCGCGTGCGTCTCGACCAGCGGCCCGACGTATTCGAGCAGGCCCTCGCCCAGCTGGGAGTAGTAGGCGTTGATCTGGCGGGCGCGCTTGGCACCCATGATCACCAGGGAATACTTGCTGTCGACGATGTCGAGCAGCGCGTCGATCGGCGGGTTGGTGATGCCCTCTGCGACCGGGGCAATTCCTGCCACGATTGTCAGACCTCTCGGTTGGTGGTTTTGATGACCCCCTGAGGGTCAGTCATCAAGGCTATCAGCCGGCGGCACACCTCATTGACACTCGTGTTCACCAGCGTGAGGTCGAATTCCTTCTCGGCCGCCATCTCGACGTGCCCGGCCTCAAGGCGGCGGGCGATGACGTCCTCCGGCTCGGTGCCGCGGCCGCGCAGCCGCTTCTCCAGCTCCTCCCAGGAGGGCGGGGCCAGGAACACCAGCAGGGCCTCCGGCATGCTCTGCCGCACCTGCCTGGCGCCTTCCAGGTCGATCTCGAGCAGCGTGGGCATGCCCGCGGCGAGCCGGTCGAGCACCGGGGCGCGCGGCGTGCCGTACCTGTTGCCCGCGAACTCCGCCCACTCCAGCAGCTCACCCGACTCCACGAGCCGGTCGAACTCCTCGTTGTCGGCGAAGAAGTAGTGCAGCCCGTGCACCTCGCCGGGCCGGGGCTTCCTGGTTGTCACCGAGACCGACAGCCACACCTCGGGGTGTGCCCGCCGGAGCTCGGCGACGACCGTTGACTTACCGACGCCCGACGGTCCGGACAGGACCGTCAGGCGCCGCTCGCTCGAGGGGAGGAAGTCGCCGACCCTCGTTCCAGATCCGACTGCCTCATGGGCCCAAACACTGCCGGACCTGGACCTGTCGGTCACTTCCTACCCCCCGTTGAACCTGCGCTTTCGTGTGGAACCGAGATTAGCTCTCGTTGCCACCGAACTCGCGCTCGAGGGATGCCCTCTGGTTCGCACCGAGACCCCGCACGCGGCGGGACTCGGCGATGGCAAGCCGCTCCATGAGCTGCTTGGCGCGGACTTTGCCCACGCCTGGGAGCGATTCCAACAAGGCCGACACCTTCATCTTGCCGATGACGTCGTCGGTCTGCCCATCCTTGAGCACCTCAGCCAGAGAAACCGCGCCATGCTTGAGCCGGTTCTTGACCTCGGCACGCTCTTTACGGGCCTTGGCAGCCTTTTGCAGGGCTGCGGCGCGCTGCTCAGGGGTCAGGGGAGGAAGAGCCACGCCGGGTCACCTCGAATTTCTGTCGATGTACTCGGACGGGAAGGGAAACTAGCTGGTCATCGCCCCCTAAGCAACGTCAATGGCGGTTTCTCCCCTCACAAAATCCACTTCATCACTCTCCGTACATGTAAAACTACAGAGTGCTGATCAAATCGCCTCCACTTCCCACTTCTTCCTTACACACAGGAAGCGCCGTGGGGGTACGATGATGATCACCCACCCGCCAGGGAACGGTGTCCGAAACGTGCGTGGTTTTGCGTCCGAAACCCCGCCCGAGGTGGGCATCCGTATGCCCTGCGGGGGTGTTCTGACGACCGTGCGCGGGTCGTCGCGGGACGCCGTTCTGGGGTCGGCGTCCCCCCGGGGAAGCGCTCACCGTGCGTACACGGCCACCCGCCGTGACGTGTACTCATGGGAGCGGTTCCACTACGGCCGGGTGACGACGGCTGGACTCACGGCACATCCGCCCGCCACACACGGGCCCGACCAACCACTCGGCCCGCCGCGCGACGGGCCGAGCGGACGCGATGGGCCTGCACAGGCGCGATGTCCGCGTACGACGGAACGGCCCCAAGGGGCGCGAACCCCCTCAGAAGGGGGTCGTGCGCCGCAAGGAGGACGCGATGGCGGCGGCCGTGGCGCCCGGGTCCGGGGAGGCGGTGATCGGGCGGCCGATGACCAGCAGGTCGGCGCCGTCCGCCAGTGCCTGCTCCGGTGTCGCCACCCGCGCCTGGTCCTGGCTGTCCGCCCCGGCAGGGCGTACGCCGGGCGTGATGAGGGTGATCTCCGGACCGACCTCAGAGCGCAGCTCGACGACCTCGTGCGGCGAGCACACCAGGGCCTTGGCGCCCGACTCGACCGACAGGACGGCCAGACGGCGGACCGCGTCCGAGGCGGGGCCGGCCAGCCCGATGCGGCTCAGGTCGGCCTCCGACAGCGACGTCAGCACCGTGACCGCCGCGATCTGGGTGTCCGGGGCCGCCTCGACGGCCGCGCGGATCATCGCGGGGCCGCCGGCCGCGTGGACCGTGAGGATGGCCGGGCGCAGCCGGGCGACCGCCCTGGCCGCCGCCGCGACCGTGTTGGGGATGTCGTGCAGCTTGAGGTCCAGGAAGACCTGTACGCCGCTCGCGCCCCGGATCGAGGCGATCACGTCGGGGCCGTAGCGCAGATAGAGCTCCAGCCCGATCTTCACCGTGGTGACGTGCGGGGTCACCAGGGCGGCCCACCTGGCAGCGGTCTCCAGGTCGGGGGCGTCGAGGGCGACGGCGATGGGTGCGGGCGTCAAGGGGAGCTCTCCTCGGAGTCGACGAGCAGGTGCCGGGGGGCGCTCCCCGGCGGACGATGGGCCAGGCCGACCGCGTCGGCCAGCCGCTGGAAGCCGCGTGCCCGCAGCAGGTCCTCAAGCTCTCGCTCGATGCGCAGGCACGCGTAGGGGTCGTGGAACAGCGCCGTCCCCACTCCGACCGCGCAGGCGCCCGCCAGGATGAGCTGGAAGGCGTCCCTGCCGGTCGTCACGCCGCCGACGCCGATCAACGGCACCCCGGGCAGGGCGGCGTGCACCTGCCACACGCACCGTACGGCGAGAGGCAGGATGGCCGGTCCCGACAGCCCGCCGGTCACGGCCGCGAGCGAGGGCCGCAGCGCCTCGGTGTCGATGGCCATGCCGAGCGGGTTGTTGATCATGGACAGCGCGTCGGCCCCGGCATCCACGCAGGCGCGGGCGACCGCCACGATGTCGGCCACGTCGGGCGCCAGCTTGGCGACCACCGGGACGTCGTACCGCATGATGGAGCGCACCGAGGCGATCACCTCGGCGGCGGCGCTGCCCTCGCGGGCGAAGACCCGGCCGCGGTCCTCGATGTTCGGGCAGGACAGGTTCACCTCCAGGGCGGTGACGCCGGGCGCGTCGGCCAGCCTGCGGGCCAGCGCCGAGTACTCGGCCACCGTGCCGCCGCCGATCGACACGATGGTCCTGATGCCGCGCTGGGCCAGCCAGGGCAGCTCGCGTTCGAGGAAGGCGTCGATGCCGGGGCCCTGGAGGCCGACGGCGTTGAGCATGCCCGAGGGGGTCTCGGCCATCCGGGGGGTGGGGCGGCCGGCGCGCGGGGCCATGGTGATCGAGCTGGTGGTCAGGGCGCCCAGGCGGTGGAGGTCGAAGAACTGGGCCAGTTCGCGGCCGGAGGCGGCGCAGCCGGCGGCGGTGGTGATGGGGTTGGCGAGCTCCACATGCGCCAGAAAAGTCCGCATATCTACCGACACGTCAGCTCACCCGCCGCAGAGAAGCCGCAGAAAAACAGCCACAGACAGGCGCCGCGCCACCAGATCGCGCAGGACGCGGCGGAAAAAGCGGGCAGTCAGTCTCAGCCCGCATGGCGAGCACCGCCCGCGCCCCCAGGCGCCCCCAGCGCGTCGAACGGGATCGTCCCCACATCCTCGAACCGCACCCGCTCCCCCCGGAACACCGGCCCCTCGGCGCAGGCCCGCACCATCCGGGTCACCCCGTCGTCGCCGATGACCGGCAGCACGCACGTCATGCAGACCCCGATCCCGCAGGCCATCGCCTCTTCCACCGCCACCTGAACCGGGATGTCGAACTCCATCGCCACCGCCGTGACCGCCCGCAGCGTCTCCATGGGCGCGCACGCGTAGACCACGTCCGCCCGCGTGTCGGCGATCACCGCGGGCAGCGCGTCGGTCACCCGGCCGCGCAACCCGAGCGAGCCGTCCTCGGTGGTGAGCGTGGTGGTCTGGGCCATCCGCCTGGCCCGCATGGCGCCGAACACCCGGTCCGCGCTGGCGCCGCCCAGCACGAAGTCGACCCGGCATCCGCGTTCGATGAGCTGGTCGGCCACCGGGAACAGCACCGCCGAGCCGTACTCGGAACCGACCAGCACGCAGTGGACCGGGTCGCGGGGCAGCGGGAAGGGCCGGCCGAGCGGCCCGACGAGGTCGATCGTGTCACGCGCCCGGCGCTCGGCCAGCCACGCGGTGCCGGGCCCGCGCACGGTGAAGACGAGCTCCACCGTGCCGCCGTAGTCGGGCTTGACGTCGTGGATGGAGAAGGCCCGCCGCGTCACCATGGACGTGTGGGCCCCGCCGACGGCGACGGAGACGAAGTGGCCGGGCCGGTAGCGCTCGGCGATGCCGGGCGCCACCACGGTGAGGGCATGGTAGGCGTCGACCCGGCGCGTCGTCAGCACCGTGCCCGTCACCTGCACCGGAGTGCCGGCCAGTCCTCTTCACCTCCCGCGGGAGCCTGCCGTCGATCGAGCCCTACGCCCCTGCCGCCCGCAGCGCCCGCCCGTGCTCCTGGAGGGACCGTACGCCGACGTCGCCCCGCACGATGGCCTGGATGCCCGCGGCCGCGGCGGCGAGGCCGGCGACCGTGGTGATGCACGGGATGCCGCGCAGCACGGCGGCGGTGCGGATGTCGTAGCCGTCGAGCCGCGGGCCCGACTGGCCCGGACTGCCGAACGGCGTGTTGACGATCAGGTCGATCTCGCCGTCGAGGATGTACTGGACACTCGTGGGCTCACCTCCGGCTCCGGGCCCCTCGCTCTGCTTTCGCACGATCTTGGCATGGACACCGTTGCGGCGCAGCACCTCAGCGGTCCCCTCGGTGGCCAGGATCTCGAACCCGAGGTCGGCGAGCGCCCGTACCGGGAAGATCATCGCACGCTTGTCCCGGTTGGCCACGGACACGAACGCCCGGCCCTTGATGGGCAACTCCCCGTACGCGGCCGCCTGCGACTTGGCGTAGGCGACGCCGAAGGACTCGTCGATGCCCATGACCTCGCCCGTGGAGCGCATCTCGGGCCCGAGCACGATGTCGACGCCGCGGAAGCGGTTGAACGGCAGCACCGCCTCCTTCACCGCGATCGACGCCTCCAGCGGCAGGGTGCCACCGTCGCCCGTGGCGGGCAGCATGCCCTCCTCGCGCAGCGAGGCGATCGAGGCGCCCAGCATCACGCGGGCCGCCGCCTTGGCCAGCGGCACCGCCGTGGCCTTGGAGACGAACGGCACGGTACGGCTGGCGCGCGGGTTGGCCTCCAGGACGTACAGGACGCCGGCCGACATGGCGTACTGGACGTTCAGCAGCCCGCGGACACCGACGCCGCGGGCGATGCCCTCGGTGGCGGCGCGGATGCGCTTGATGTCGTTGCTGCCGAGCGTGATCGGCGGCAGCGCGCACGCCGAGTCGCCGGAGTGGATCCCGGCCTCCTCGATGTGCTCCATGACGCCGCCCAGGTAGAGCTCCTCGCCGTCGAACAGGGCGTCCACGTCGATCTCGATGGCCTCGTCGAGGAACTTGTCGACCAGCACCGGATGGCCGCCCTCCTGGGCCGCCATGTAGGTGGTCAGCGTCGCGTCGTCGTAGACGATGGCCATGCCGGCCCCGCCGAGCACGTACGAGGGCCGGACGAGCACCGGGTAGCCGATCTCCTCGGCCACGGCCAGCGCCTCGGCGACGGTCGTCGCGGTGCCGTGCTTGGGCGCGGGCAGCTGCGCCTCGGCGAGCACCCGGCCGAACGCGCCGCGCTCCTCCGCCAGGTGGATCGACTCGGGCGAGGTGCCGACCACGGGCACGCCCGCGTCCTTGAGCGCCTGCGCCAGGCCGAGCGGCGTCTGCCCGCCGAGCTGCACGATCACGCCCGCGACCGGGCCCGTCTGCTGCTCGGCGTGGACGACCTCCAGCACGTCCTCCAGCGTGAGCGGCTCGAAGTAGAGCCGGTCGGAGGTGTCGTAGTCGGTCGAGACCGTCTCCGGGTTGCAGTTGACCATGACGGTCTCGAACCCGGCCCGCGACAGCTCGAAGGAGGCGTGCACGCAGGCGTAGTCGAACTCGATGCCCTGGCCGATGCGGTTCGGCCCGGAGCCGAGGATGATGACCTTCTCCCGCTCGCCGTACGGGACCTCGCTCTCCTCGTCGTAGGCCGAGTAGAGGTAGGGGGTCTTGGCCGCGAACTCGGCGGCGCAGGTGTCGACCGTGTTGTAGACCGGCCGCAGGCCGAGCGCGTGGCGCAGGTCGCGTACGCGGGCCTCGTCGATGCCGCGGATCTCGCCGATCTGCGCGTCGCTGAAGCCGTGGCGCTTGGCCCGCTCCAGCACCTCGGCGGTCAGCTCGGTGGCCTCGCCGAGGGCCCGCGCCTCCTCGTCCAGCAGGAACAGCTGGTCGAGGAACCAGGGGTCGATGTGGGTGGCCTCGAAGAGCTCCTCGGCGGTGGCGCCGGCCCGGATGGCCTGCTGCACGGTGCGCAGCCGGCCGTCGTGCGGGACGCGGGACTCCTCGATGAGCTCGGCCTTCGGCCGCTGGGGGCCGGTCCAGGTGAAGGAGGAGTCCTTCTTCTCCAGCGAGCGCAGCGCCTTCTGCAGCGCCTCGGGGAAGGAGCGGCCGATGGCCATGGCCTCGCCCACCGACTTCATGTGCGTGGTGAGGGTCTGGTCGGCGCCCCTGAACTTCTCGAAGGCGAAGCGCGGCACCTTGACCACGATGTAGTCGAGCGTGGGCTCGAAGGAGGCCGGGGTCTCCTTGGTGATGTCGTTGGGGATCTCGTCGAGGGTGTAGCCGATGGCCAGCTTGGCGGCGATCTTGGCGATCGGGAAGCCGGTGGCCTTCGAGGCCAGTGCGCTCGACCGGGACACGCGCGGGTTCATCTCGATGACGATCATGCGGCCGGTCGCCGGGTTGACCGCGAACTGGATGTTGCAGCCGCCGGTGTCGACGCCGACCTCGCGGATGACCGCGATCGCGACGTCACGCATGTTCTGGTATTCGCGGTCGGTCAGTGTCAGCGCGGGGGCGACGGTGACGCTGTCACCGGTGTGGACGCCCATCGGGTCGATGTTCTCGATGGAGCAGACGATGACCACGTTGTCATGCTTGTCGCGCATGACCTCGAGCTCGTACTCCTTCCAGCCGATGATCGACTCCTCCAGGAGCACCTCGGTGGTCGGCGAGGCGTCCAGCCCGGCGCCTGCGATGCGCCGCAGGTCGGACTCGTCGTAGGCGAACCCGGACCCGACGCCGCCCATCGTGAAGGAGGGCCGCACGACCAGCGGGTAGCCCAGCTCGGGGACGGCGGCCAGGCACTCGTCCATCGTGTGGCAGACGACCGAGTTGGCCGACTCCGCGTTCAGGCCGTGCTCGCGGGCGACCTTGGCGACGATCTCCTTGAACCGCTCGCGGTTCTCGCCCGCCTGGATGGCGTCGAAGTCGGCGCCGATCAGCTCGACGTCGTAGCGCTCCAGCGCGCCCGACTCGTGCAGCGCGACGGCGGTGTTGAGGGCGGTCTGGCCGCCCAGGGTCGGCAGCAGCGCGTCGGGGCGCTCCTTGGCGATGATCTTCTCGACGTACTCGGGGGTGATCGGCTCGACGTAGGTGGCGTCGGCGAACTCGGGGTCGGTCATGATCGTCGCCGGGTTGCTGTTGACGAGGATCACACGGAACCCCTCGTCGCGCAGCACGCGGCAGGCCTGGGTGCCGGAGTAGTCGAACTCGCACGCCTGACCGATCACGATCGGCCCCGAGCCGATCACCAGGACGGACCTGATGTCATCACGCTTGGGCACGGTTCATGACCTCACAGAACTCGTCGAAAAGGTAGGCGGCATCGTGGGGACCTGCGGCGGCCTCCGGGTGGTACTGCACGCTGAAGGCGCGCCCGTCGAGCAGGCGCAGCCCTTCCACGCAGCGGTCGTTGAGGTTGACGTGGCTGACCTCGGCCCGGCCGTAGGGGGTGTCGAACGGCTCGCCGAGCGGCGCCTCGACCGCGAAGCCGTGGTTGTGGGCGGAGATCTCTACCTTGCCGGTCCGTACGTCCTGGACCGGCTGGTTCACCCCCCGGTGGCCGTAGCGCAGCTTGTACGTGGACAGGCCCAGGGCCCGGCCGAACAGCTGGTTGCCGAAGCAGATCCCGAAGAAGGGCACCTTCGCCTCCAGCACCCCGCGCAGCGCGGAGACGTCCGCGGTGGCCGGGTCGCCGGGGCCGTTGGAGAAGAACACCCCGTCCGGCTTCACCGCCATGATCTGCTCGAACGTGGCGGTGGCCGGCAGCACGTGCACCTCGCAGCCGCGCTCGGCCATCCGGTGCGGCGTCATGCCCTTGATGCCCAGGTCCACGGCGGCGACCGTGAACCGCTTCGCGCCGATGGCGGGCACGACGTACGGCTCGGCCGTGGCCACCTCGGCGGCCAGGCTCGCGCCCTTCATGGCCGGTGCCCGGCGTACGCGCTGGACGAGCTCCTCGACCGGCGCGGACGGATCGGTGAAGATCCCGGCGCGCATGGCGCCGCGCTCGCGCAGGTGGCGGGTGAGCGCGCGGGTGCCGGGCATGGCGATGCCGACGACGCCCTGTTCCTTGAGGTAGTCCTCCAGCGAGCGGTTGGCCCGCCAGTTGGAGACCACGCGGGACGGCTCGCGTACGACGTAGCCGGCGACCCAGACGCGGCCCGACTCGGGGTCCTCGTCGTTGACGCCGGTGTTGCCGATGTGCGGGGCCGTCATCGCGACGATCTGCCGGTGATAGGACGGGTCGGTGAGGGTCTCCTGGTAGCCGGTCATGCCGGTGTTGAAGACCATCTCGCCGAACGTCTCGCCCGCGGCGCCATACGGGGTTCCGTGGAAGACGCGACCGTCCTCCAGAACGAGCAGCGCAGAAGTCACACCAGCTTCCCTTCAAGTACTGTCGGCTTGCCGCGCAGGAAGGTCGCCACGACCCGGCCGGGGAGCGTCATGCACTCGTACGGCGTGTTGCGGCTCTTCGACGCGAAGGCGGACGGATCCACCTTGGTTCGGACGGACGGGTCGTACAACGTGAGGTTGGCCGGTACGCCCACCTCGATCGGTTGCCCGTGCCCCGAAAGGCGGCCGATACGCGCGGGCACGATCGACATGCGCTCGGCGACGCCCGCCCAGTCGAGCAGCCCGGTGTCGACCATGGCCTCCTGCACCACGCTGAGCGCGGTCTCCAGACCGACCATGCCCATGGCCGCGGCCGACCACTCGGTCTCCTTGTCCTCGACCGGATGGGGCGCGTGGTCGGTGGCGACGATGTCGATCGTGCCGTCGGCCAGCGCGGCGCGCAGCGCCTCGACGTCGGCGCGGGTGCGCAGCGGCGGGTTGACCTTGTAGATGGGGTTGTAGGCGCCGACCGGCGAGTCCTCGACGAGGTCGTCGGTGAGCAGCAGGTGGTGCGGGGTGACCTCGGCGGTGATGTTCCAGCCCTTGGACTTGGCCCAGCGCAGGATCTCCACCGAGCCGGCCGTGGAGACGTGGCAGACGTGCAGCCGGGAGCCGACGTGCGCGGCCAGCAGGCAGTCGCGGGCGATGATCGCCTCCTCGGCGACCGCCGGCCAGCCGGTCAGGCCGAGCCGGCCGGAGACGACGCCCTCGTTCATCTGGGCGCCGCCGGTCAGCCTGGGCTCCTGGGCGTGCTGGGCGATCACGCCGTCGAACGCCTTGACGTACTCCAGGGCGCGGCGCATCAGCACGGCGTCGTCGACGCACCTGCCGTCGTCGGAGAAGACGCGGACCCGGGCGGCGGAGTCGGCCATCGCGCCGAGCTCGGCCAGCTGCCTGCCCTCCAGGCCGACGGTGACCGCGCCGACCGGCTGGACGTCGCAGTGGGCGAACTCCCGGCCCAGCCGCCAGACCTGCTCGACCACGCCGGCGGTGTCGGCGACGGGCGAGGTGTTGGCCATGGCGTGCACGGCGGTGTAGCCGCCGCGGGCGGCCGACTGAGTGCCGGTCTGCACGGTCTCGGCGTCCTCGCGGCCGGGCTCGCGCAGGTGGGTGTGCAGGTCGACGAGGCCGGGCAGCACGATCGCGCCGCCGCCGTCGATCGCCGCCTCCCCCTCGATCCGCGGGGCGATCTCGGCGATCACCCCGTCCTCGATCCGGATGTCGACGGGCTCGCCGCCGACGATCCGTACGTTGCGAATGATCACGAAGTCTCTCCCCCGAGCAGCAGGTACAGGACGGCCATGCGGATGGTCACACCGTTGGCGACCTGCTCGACGATGGTCGAGCGCGGCGAGTCGGCCACCTCGGCGGCGATCTCCATGCCCCGGTTCATCGGGCCGGGGTGCATCACGATGGCCTCGTCGGGCATCTTGGCGAACCGGTCGCGGTCGAGGCCGTAGCGGCGGGAGTATTCGCGCTCGCTCGGGAAGTAGGCGGCGTTCATCCGCTCTTTCTGCACCCGCAGCATCATCACCACGTCGGACTTGGGCAGCACCGCGTCGAGGTCGTAGGAGACCGCGCACGGCCAGGTGTCGATCGAGACCGGCAGCAGCGTGGGCGGCGCCACCAGCGTGACGTCGGCGCCGAGCGTGGCCAGGAGCAGCACGTTGGAGCGGGCGACCCTGCTGTGCAGGACGTCGCCGACGATCGTGACCTTGCGGCCGTCCAGACCGCCCAGACGGCGGCGCATGGAGAAGGCGTCGAGCAGCGCCTGCGTGGGGTGCTCGTGGGTGCCGTCGCCGGCGTTGACGACGCTGCCGTGCACCCAGTTGGCCAGGCGGTGCGGCGCGCCGGAGGCGCCGTGGCGGATGACGACCGCGTCGGCGCCCATCGCCTCCAGCGTCAGCGCCGTGTCCTTCAGCGACTCGCCCTTGGAGACGCTGGAGCCCTTGGCGGAGAAGTTGATGACGTCGGCCGACAGCCGCTTGGCCGCCGCCTCGAAGGAGATGCGGGTGCGGGTGGAGTCCTCGAAGAACAGGTTGACCACCGTACGGCCGCGCAGCGTCGGCAGCTTCTTGATGGAACGTTCCGAGACCCTCGCCAGCTCCTCGGCCGTGTCGAGGATGAGCAGGGCGTCGTCCTTGCTGAGGTCGCCCGCGGAGATGAGATGGCGGTTCACTTGGCCTCCTCCTTCATCAGCAGCACGGCGTCGCGCCCGTCGGTCTCCTCCAGGTAGACCTTCACCTTCTCGCTCTTGGCGGTCGGCAGGTTCTTGCCTACGTAGTCGGCGCGGATGGGCAGCTCGCGATGGCCCCGGTCGACCAGCGTGGCCAGCTGTACGGCGGTCGGGCGGCCGAGGTCGTTGAGCGCGTCGAGCGCCGCGCGGACGGTGCGGCCGGAGTACAGGACGTCGTCCACCAGCACCACGATCCTGCCGTCGATGCCGTCGGGCGGCAGCTCGGTGTGGCCGAGCGGCCGGGCGGGCCGGAGCCGGAGGTCGTCGCGGTACATCGTGATGTCGACCGAGCCGACGGGGATCTTGACGCCTTCGAAGCGTTCGATGCGGTCACCCAGCCGGCGGGCCAGAGTGACGCCGCGGGTCGGGATGCCGAGGAGGACGACGCCGTCGGCGCCCTTGGTTCGTTCGAGGATCTCGTGTGCGATCCGGGTCAGCGCCCGGTGGATGTCCGGGCCCTCCAGGACGGCCCTTGAGAGGGGCGTCTGGTCGGACGTTGGGGATTCGGACACGGCAGAACTCACCACCTTTCCCGCCTCACGGGACGGGTCTTAAAAGGGTGTTGGTCGTGACACACAGTACCAGGGGCTACCAGCCAGAACTCTTGCCACCTACTCCCCATGGCTGACCACGGTTGGGTAATTTCCCCGCCCCTTCCGTGTCGGAACCGTCCGCACGGGGCACGTGACGGGCACCGCGGGCGGTGCCAGCGCGTTGACGTCCGCCTGCTTCGAGGGGATACAGGGACAATGACCTTCCATGTCGACTCCGAGGTGGGCAAGCTCTACCAGGTGCTGCTGCACAAGCCCGACCTGGCGCTCAAGCGGCTCACCCCGACCAACAAGGACGCGTTCCTCTTCGACGACGTGCTGTGGGTGCAGCGCGCGATGGAGGAGCACGAGGAGTTCCAGCAGGTGCTGCGGGAGCGCGGCGTCAAGGTCCACATGCTGGCGGACCTGCTCAGGGAGACGATCGAGATCCCCGAAGCGCGCAAGCACATCCTCGACGGGATCCTCGACGAGCGCTTCATGGGCCCGCTGGCCGTCGACGACATCCGCAACACCCTCGACACGATGGACTCCAAGACCCTGCAGGTGTACCTGACAGGCGGCATCACCAAACGCGAGATGGTCGCGGCGGGCTGCGATCCGAAGTCGATGTCCTACCACGCGGCCGGCGACGACGACTTCATCCTGCCGCCCCTGCCGAACCACCTGTTCACCCGCGACACCTCCTGCTGGGTGTTCGACGGCGTCTCGATCAACGCGATGAAGAAGAAGGCGCGCATGCGCGAGACGGTGAACATGGAGGCCGTCTACGAGTTCCACCCGACCTTCGCCGACGGGTTCGGCCGTCCGCAGAAGGGCGGCTACAACGTGTGGCTGCCCGGCCAGTCGATCGCCCCGGCCACGCTGGAGGGCGGCGACGTGCTGGTCCTCGGGCGCGGCGTGGTGCTGATCGGGATGAGCGAGCGCACCCAGCCGCAGGCCATCGAGATGCTCGCGCAGCGGCTGTTCCAGGCCGGCTCCGCGCGGAAGATCATCGCGCTGAACATGCCGAAGGCCCGCGCGTTCATGCACCTCGACACCGTGATGACGATGGTGGACGTGGGCGTGTTCACCAAGTACGCGGGGCTGGGCATGCTGCCCTCGTACACCATCGAGCCGGGCGACACCGAGAAGGAGCTCAAGGTCACCGACCACCCGCCGGAGGACATGCACCGGGCCATGGCGCGGGCCCTGGACCTGGACGACATCAAGGTCCTCATCCCGACGCAGGACGTCTACGCCGCCGAACGGGAGCAGTGGGACGACGGCTGCAACGCGCTGGCCATCGAGCCGGGCGTGGTCGTCGCCTACGAGCGCAACACCACGACCAACAACTTCCTGCGCGACAACGGCATCGAGGTCATCACGATCCGGGGCAGCGAGCTCGGCAGGGGGCGCGGCGGGCCGCGCTGCATGAGCTGCCCCCTCGAGCGGGACGGCATCTGAGAGATGAGGGTCATCGTCGCCCTGGGGGGCAACGCGGTGCTCCGGCGCAGCCAGCGGGCGGACGTGGAGCCGCAGATCGCCAACGTCACCAACGCGGCCAAGACGCTGGCCAAGCTCGCGGAGAAGCACGAGCTGATCATCACCCACGGCAATGGGCCGCAGGTGGGCCTGCTGGCGCTGGAGAGCGCCAACGACCCCCGCCTGACCAGGCCCTACCCGTTCGACACGCTCGGCGCCGAGACGCAGGGCATGATCGGCTACTGGATGCTGCAGGCCCTGCAGAACGCGCTGCCCGGCCGGCAGGTCCTGGCCATGGTCACCCAGACGCTCGTGTCGGCGGTCGATCCGGCCTTCGACAACCCGACCAAGTTCGTCGGCCCGGTCTACGACCAGGACGAGGCCATGAAGCTGGCCAAGGAGTACGGCTGGACGGTCGCCGCCGACGGCCACGACTGGCGGCGCGTCGTCCCCTCTCCCACCCCGCAGCGCGTCGTGGAGACACGGCTGATCAGCAAGATGGTCCGCGAGGGGGTCGTGGTGATCTGCGCGGGCGGCGGCGGCATCCCGGTCATCCGCGACGAGCACGGCCGCCTGTCCGGTGTCGAGGCGGTCATCGACAAGGACTCCACGGCGTCGATGCTGGCCGAGGCGCTCGAATGTGACGCCTTCCTCATCCTGACCGACGTGCCGCGCGTACTGAAGGACTTCGGCACGCCCCACCAGAGCGAGCTCGCGAACACCACCCCGCACGAACTTCGCGCCCTCGACTTCCCAGCGGGCTCCATGGGGCCGAAAGTGGAAGCGGTCTGCCGTTTCGTGGAGACCACCGGCGACATGGCGGCCATCGGCGAGCTCGGGCAGGCGGAGCAGATCCTGGAAGGCACCGCGGGCACGATCGTCACGCCGAACGCCCGCTGGCCGCTGACCAGCACGCTTTAGGGCTCTAGGAGGTTTCGATGGCACTCGCCCAACGGCTCTTCCGCATCAAGCCCACCGACCAGATCGTGGCCGAAGGCGGCCACGGCGAGGGCGGTGAGCTGCGCCGCACGATGTCGCTGTGGCAGCTCACGCTGTTCAGCGTCGGCGCCACGCTCGGCACCGGCATCTTCGTCATCCTCGGCCAGGCCGTGCCGAAGGCGGGTCCCGCCGTCGTGCTGGCCTTCGTGCTGGCCGCGATCACGGCGCTGTTCTCCGCGCTGTCGTACGCGGAGCTGGCCGGCACGATCCCGGTGTCCGGCTCGTCCTACTCCTACGCGTACGCGACGCTGGGCGAGATCGTCGCCTGGATCTGCGGCTGGTGCCTCATGCTGGAGTACGCGGTGTCGGTCGCGGCGGTGTCCGTCGGCTGGGGCGAATACCTCAACTCCTTCCTGAAGGGCCTGTTCGGCTGGGAGCTGCCCGCGTCGATCACCCACTCCCCCGGCCAGGACGGCGGCGTGGTCAACGTCACCGCGATCCTCATCGTGCTGCTGGCCACCTGGCTGCTGCTGCGCGGGGCGTCGGAGAGCGCCACGGCCAACGCCGTGTTCGTGCTCATCAAGGTCGCCGTGCTGGTCTTCTTCTGCGTGGTGGCCTTCAGCGCGTTCAGGGCCGGGCACTTCTCGCCGTTCGCGCCCATGGGCGTCGCGGGCGTCACGGCCGCCGCCTCGCAGGTGTTCTTCTCCTACATCGGCTTCGACGCCGCCTCCACCGCCGGCGAGGAGGCCAAGAACCCCAAGCGCGACCTGCCCCTGGCGATCATCCTGTCGCTGGCCATCGTCACGGTCGTCTACGTCCTGGTGGCCGTGGCCGCGATCGGCGCCATGCCGTGGACCGACTTCGACCCGGAGCGCACCGAAGCCAGCCTCTCCTACATCGTGAACCTCGCCACCGGCGCCACCTGGCCGGGCCTGATCGTCTCCTTCGGCGCCGTCGTGGCCATCGCGAGCGTCGTCCTGACCGTCATCTACGGCCAGACCCGCATCCTGTTCGCCATGTCCCGCGACGGGCTCATCCCGCACATCTTCCAGAAGGTGAACCCGCGCCACCAGGTGCCCGTCGCCAACACGCTCATCGTGGCGGCGTTCATCTCCGTACTGGCCGGGCTGGTGCCGCTGGGCCAGCTCGCCGAGGCCACGAGCATCGGGACGCTGTTCGCCTTCGCCATCGTCAACATCGGCGTGCTCGTGCTCCGCTACCGCAGCCCCGAGCTGCCGCGCAGCTTCCGCACGCCGTTCTTCCCCGCCACGCCGATCCTCGGCACGATCTTCTGCGTCATCGTGATGGCCGGTCTGGCCGGCGTCACCTGGCAGGCGTTCGGCCTCTGGATGCTGGTGGGCCTGATCTGTTACTTCCTGTACGGCTATCGCCACTCGCGGTTGAACACCGAGGTGCCCCGATGAAGCTCGAAAACGTACTGGCCGGATTCATCCCCGAGCCGAGAGGACGTGACGCGCTGGCGCTGGCCGTGCTCCTGGCCGGGCAGGTCAAGGGGCAGCTGACGGTGGCGTACGTGCAGCCGCCCGTGTGGACCACCCCGGGGCCCGCGCGCGCCGACCTGACCGAGTGGCGCACGTATCTGCAGGAACAGGCGCAGGCCACGCTCGGGCAGGCCCGGGCGCTCACCGGCGACAAGGCCGACTACGTCGTCCACACCAACAAAGGCAGCGGGCGCGGGCTGGTGGACCTGGCCCGCAAACGCGCGGCCGACGTCGTCGTGATCGGCTCCGCGCCGGGCGGCGGCAGGGGCCGCATCTCCGTCGGCAGCACCGCCGACCAGCTGCTGCACTCCTCGACGGTGCCGGTCATGCTGGCCCCGCGCGGCTACGCGGACGCGCTGCCCGTGGCCGTCGAGCGGATCACCGTCGCCTACCGCCGCGGCCCCTGCGCCGACGCCGCGGTGCGCGACGCCGCCCAGGCCGCGGTCATCCTCGACGTGCCGCTGCGGCTGGTCACCCTGCTGATCCGCGGCGCCCGCCGCGCCAAGATCGAGGAGGACATGCTCACGCGGCTGCGCGACCAGGTGGCGAACGACCTGCAGGAGGCGGCCAGCGGGCAGCAACGGCACATCCGGGCGGAGTTCGAGATCCTGGAGGGCCGCGATGTGGCACAGGCCATGGGCCAGACGTCGTGGTCGCCGGGCGAACTGCTCATCTGCGCCTCCAGCAACGCGGGGCCGTTGCGGCGGGTGTTCCTCGGGGACACGTCGCTCAAAATCGTCCGTGCGGCCACGTGTCCGGTCATGATCCTAACCCGTCAACACTGAACCCAGCGCCACACGGCCCGCCCACCGCCGGCTCCTCCGACCGTCCCCGCGCTCCTGGATGGCCCTCCCCAGCCCTTCTCAGTGCCTCCCACCTCGGCCTCTACGCGATCACTGACATGGGTTTAGCGGCGATTTCCACCATGCATGTCACCGGACAAACAGTGACGAAGTATTGTTACTCATGGGACAAGAGGGGCTATTAAGTCGTTCCATCCCGGATCGGATTCGGCATCTTTTTTCCAATCAGCTTGACCTTCGGCGTCCGCCCCTTTACCGTCACTGTGCGTAACCACACTGCGCGGCGTTATGGGGTAAACCCAGAGCCATGGCTACCGATGGTGCCTAACAAGGCACACACCCCCCGGTGGCCGGGGCATTCGTCGCAAGGGAGCACAATCTACTGAGAGCGCTACATACGAGAGCCGGGGGGCCACACGATGCCGTCTGAGTACGCAAAGTCGCTGGGTGCACGACTCCGCGCCATCCGCACCCAGCAGGGCCTGTCCCTGCACGGAGTCGAAGAGAAGTCGCGTGGCAGGTGGAAAGCCGTGGTCGTGGGCTCGTACGAGCGTGGCGACCGTGCTGTAACGGTTCAGAAACTTGCCGAGCTTGCCGACTTCTACGGGGTGCCCGTCTCCGAGCTGCTGCCCGGCGGTGCCGCGCCGAGCCCGCTCGGCCCGACACCGAAGCTTGTCATCGACCTGGAACGTCTTGCGACGCTGCCGAAGGAGAAGGCCGGGGCACTCGCCCGTTACGCGGCCACCATCCAGAGCCAGCGTGGCGACTACAACGGGAAGGTCCTGTCGATCCGCCAGGAGGACCTGCGTTCCCTGGCCGTGATCTACGACAAGTCGCCGAGCGAGCTGACGGAGGAGCTCATCAGCTGGGGCGTCCTCGACGCGGAGGCCCGCCGCGCCGTCGAGTCCTTCTGACCGCTCCTGTTTTTCGGGGCGCGCCATGTGACGGGCGCGTCCCGCTTTTTCGTCTTGGTGCTCGCGTACGGCGGCACGGTGAACCTCCGTACGGGAGCATGAGGACGGGCTTTGTCCGGGCACGCACGGCACCCCGCCACCCGCCCGCCAGGCCGAGGACCGCCAGTAGGGCGGCCCTTTCCGCACGCCTCCAGGCCCGTGGTCCTGCCGTACAGGTCCCTCACGCGGATCCCGCCGCACACCTCCGGCAATCGTAGGCCTTACGCGACCCCATAGCCCTTCGCGCGCACCGCCGCGGGGCCAGCGGCACGCCCCCGCACAAGCCCGCCGAACACCCCCTCCGCACGCCCACGCCCATCCGGGCGCGTTCACAGCGCAGGCCCAGCCGCCCCCGCCGCCCACACGCCGCACTCCCACCGTGCCCGCACGCCCACACACGCACACGCAGGTCGGCCACGCAGGTCCAGCGGAGTCTGGCCGTCCAAGTACCCACCGCGTTCGCCCAGATGGGCCCGGGAAAGGGCGCGTTCGCCTAGCGATATCGAATACCAGTTCGTATAATGGACCAATGCATCTCGACATGAAAGGCCTACCAGGGTTGTGGCGGCCACCGATCGTCGAACATGCCGCGACGACGTTCTCGACCACCGACTGCGGCGGCGAGGCGCGTTATCTGCTGGCTTGGGGCGATACGGAGGGAGAGCGGTGGGGATTCCTGCTATGGCCCCCGCAGACGCTGAACACCGACGACGGCACCGAGCACATGGGCCAGGCCCGGTGGGTGCGCTGGCAGGACATCCGGCCGGTGACGGGCGAGGATTACAGCACCGTACCGCTGTGCGATCCGATGTGAACCACCTCCTGACGCGCCGCTGAGGACGTGCGGGCGGCCCGGCCGGGACTCGCACTCCGAGCGGGCCGGGCCCCGCGGAGCGAGCATGTTGAGGCGCGTGGAGCGGATCTGAGCACTCGGTGCGGGCAGATCGCGCGAGGATCGTTCATGCCGTGGTGGGCACGGCGATGTTCTGCTCGTAAAAGGTGCCGCCGGGAAGGCGGAAGGCTTCATCGGGGCCGGGACTTTGCGCGTTCTCGCGGCGGGCCGTCTCGGCGGAGTCAGCCGTGAAGGTCTGCCAGCGCCTGGCCTGGCTGTTGAGGAGAGCGATCAGAGGCAGCAGCGGAGTGGCGTCCGATTCAGGGATGCCCAGGTGGTCGGAGAGTTCGCTGCCGAAGGCACGCCGCAGCAGGCCGTGGAGGAGGTCGCGGAGCCGGTCCTCGGCCATCAGGGGGTTGGGCGCACAGGCCATGGCGCCGGCCGTGGCGCTGACCATGGCCGCGGTCAGCGCACGTGAGTTGTCGTCCGGCTCAGCGTTCGTCATGTCCAGCAGGTTCTGCAGACGACGAGCGCCAGCGTGGTCCGTGACGCCCTGGTAGAAGCGTTCATCGATCCCGAGCAGATAGGCGGTGTAGGACCAATACCGGTACAAGCTCTTCTGTTCTTCGGCACTCAGCTCGATACCGACTGCCGCGAGAGCCGTGAAGGGGGTGAGCGTGAAGTCCAGCCATGTACGGGCCATGTCGGTCTGCCCGATGGGAAGGCCCCAGACGGCCGTGTCCCAGCCGTGCTGGAGAGCGGTGGCTCGTATCCGCGCATGCAGCAGTCGGACCTGCGCGGTGCTGATATAGCCGGAAGCTCCTCGGTGAAGACCTCCGGGCAGCGTGCTCTGACGCCCCCACATCCCGGTCTCGACGAGTCGGCGGGAAGCCATCTTCGTCAGCTGTCCCGTCTGCGCCAGCAGCCGGGCGATGGCGGGCGAGGCATAGGTGTGCACCAGGGCGCTGCTGATCGCGCAGATCTCGAACCACGGCTGGGGCACCGACAGCAGGGCGACCTCACCACGGTCGATCTGTGCGGGATCGACCCAGGAAGGCACCGTCTCCAACTGCCGCAGCAGTGCCTCGATGGCGCTGGGCGGCTGTTCGCCCAGGCTGGCAAGACCGTCGGTGAGTCCCCGGTTGAGGATGTGACGGCCTTCCTTGCCCAGTTGGTCGAGTTCGGCGATCACGGCGTCGGCAAGCGGGTCTCCGGCCATGACCATCTGGGCCGCGTGGTCGGCCATCGCACCATGCCGGTGTCGGGCCTCGTCCAGGTTCACGACTCGCTCGGGGATGACAGCGTTGCGGTGGGTGTGGGACATGCGTCTGCTCTTACTTCCTCTAGGGGGAGCGGCCGGTGGGAGGGGGAAGACTCTCCTCGCCCCTTCGGCAGGTGGCACTTGCCTGGGCTCCCATAAAAAGCGCTGGTCAGTGGGGCTGTTGTAAGCCGGGGGCGGGGTGCTCGTGCTGGTCGTCCGGCTGATCGTGATGGGTATCTTCTGCCGCGTCGGCGGAGGGTCAGCGGGAGGTGAGGGGGGTTTCGGACTCGACGCGGGTGAGTTTTTCGGGGTTGCGGACGTAGTAGAGGCCCGTGACGCGGGCGTTGTCCACGCGGAAGGCCAGCACGCCGTCGATCACGTCGTCCAGCCGCAGGATGAGTCCGGGGTTGCCGTTGACCGTCGTGGGCTCACTGGTGAAGGTGCCGCCGGCCTTGCCGAGGCTGCCGGCCATGTAACTGAGCACCTTGTCCGCGCCGACGACCGGCCGCAGAGCCGCCAGCTTGAGGCCGCCGCCGTCGCTGACGAAGACAACATCCGGGGCGAGTACGTCAAGCAGCCCCCGCAGGTCCCCGGTCACGAGCGCGGACTGGAACGAATTCAGCGCCGCCCGGGTTTCTTCCGGGGAAACCGGTGTGGACGGCCGGCGGGCGTCGACGTGCCGGCGTGCGCGGTAGGCGATCTGGCGTGCGGCGGCGGGACTCTTGCCGATCGCGGCCGCGATGTCGTCGTAGCCGATGTCGAAGACCTCGCGCAGCACGAAGACGGCGCGTTCGGTCGGTGAGAGGGTTTCCAGGATGAACATGAGTGCCAGCGACAGGTTCTCGGCCAGTTCGACGTCCTCGGCCACGTCCGGCGCGGTGAGCAGGGGCTCGGGCAGCCAGGGGCCGACATAGGCCTCTTTGCGCCGTTGGAGGGTCCGTAGCCGGTTGAGTGCTTGCCGGGTCGTGATCCGTACCAGGTATGCGCGCTGGTCCCGCACCTGCGCCAGGTCGACCTTCGCCCACCGCAGCCAGGCCTCCTGGAGGACGTCCTCGGCGTCCGCCGCCGATCCGAGCATCTCGTAGGCGACGGTGAACAGCAGGTCTCGGTGGGCGACGAAGGCTTTGGTCGCGGGGTCGGTGACGTGGTCGTTCATGTCGTGCGCTTCACTCTCTCGTGGTCAGCCTCACATGCCGGAAGCAGACCGGGGAAATGTACCCAGTCCAAAGACGGGGTCGTCGGCAGCGGCCTCCCCGCTGATCAGGTCAGGTGGGATGCGCGCGAGGTGGCCTTGCGTGCCCCGGACACCAACTGATTGAGGGTGAACCGGCAGGCGATCTCCTTGACGGGGGCACCGAGCCGCCCGCTGAAGTGGAGCGCGTTCACCCTGTCGTTCAGGTAGGAGAACTGGGTGACGCCCTCGTTTCGGCCGAGGCTGAGGCACTGCCCGGCGAACAGCAACCGGACGGGAGCGGGTGTTTTCCCCGAGATCCGTCGCAGAATCGTGGTGGCTGCCCCCGGGCCCAGCTGTACGGCGGCCTGGCAGCTCATCCGAAATGGCCGGTCCGTCATCGCCGCCGCGTCCCCCGCGGCGACGATGCGCACGTCGTCCACACTGGTCAGCGTCGTGTCGGTGAGCAGGCGGCCTTCGGCGTCGGTGCGCAGCCCGCTGCGGGCGGCCAGGTCCGGGACACGGAATCCCGCGGTCCAGATCGTCACCGCGCTGGGCAACCGGCGGCCGTCGTCGAGCCGTATCGCCTCACGTGTCACTTCCGTCACCCGAGCGCGGGGACCTTCGAGGACGGTCACACCCAGCTCGGCGAGCCGGCGAGCGACCAGGCGGCGGACCCGGGCATGCAGGTAGGGGCCCAGCACATTGCCGCAGACCAGGGTGACCTTGCGACCCAGTTCGGCCAGCTCGGCGGCGGTCTCCAGGCCGGTCGGGCCGGCCCCGACCACGGTCACCGGAGCCGTCGCGGGCGTCGCGGCCAGGGCCGACCGCAGTCGTCGCGCTCCCTCGAGGGTCGACACCGAATGAGCGAACTCCGCCGCTCCGGGCACGCCGGGATCGGCGGCGCCACTGCCCACCGCGTAGACGAGGTAGTCGTAGGAGAGCGTGCCACCGCCCGCCAGCGACACTCGTCGCTCGGCGGCGTCGATCCGGGTCGCGGTGTCGACCACCAGCCGGACGTTCCCACCCAGAACCTCACCGAAGTCCTCGACCGCGTCATCGGAGCCGGTCACGAGCTGGTGCAGGCGGATCCGCGAGACGAAGTCGGGACGCGGATTGACCAGGGTCACCGACACGCCATCGCGCCGAGCCAGGCGATTGGCCGCCGTCACGCCCCCGTACCCGCCACCGACCACGACCACCGCGACGTTCCCGTTCATCATGTCTCCCTCGTGTTGTGAACTCGACATGGAGACACCAGCCGCGCATCCGGTGTAACAGCCCGCGGATGAGACTTAGCGCACACGGAGGAGACACGGAGGAGACACGGCGGAAATGCCGCCCCAGTCCGCCACAAGTGGCGTAGCACGGTCCTGACGAGCTCGGATAAGGGCCGAGGAGTCTCCCCGGTAGCGGGCGAGTGGCCCCCATCCGATGTGTTCGGCCTGACACGGCCCGGCAGTGGCCGCGGCCTGACACGGCCCGGCGGTGGCACGCGGGGACCGTGGCCGGGCGGGGCCCGTGACCACGCGAGGCCCGTGACCGGCAGACCGGTCCCGGCTATCTGGCCGATCCCCAGGCCGCAAAGACGTTGCTGCCCCCGACGGCCGGCTTCGTACCGGAGACCTGGTCCAGATCGACACGCAGGGGTATCGCAGCCTCACCGGCCGCCTCACAACTCATCAGGAGTCCTGCTCAGGTCAGAGTCTGGTCCGGCAGCCGGATGATGCCAGAGACATCCTGGAGCATGGCCGCACGACCATGGAGGAACGGATTGGCCACAGGTTCCGCAAGATCCTGTCCATCGCGCAGATCATCGAGCTGCCCGAAGGCGGCAGCAGCGCGATCAACGCTGAGAACTGGACGGCTGAGAACTGGACGGCCTGATGTTCCTCTGCCGAGGGACCACAAGGCCCCTGGCCTGCCGTTCAATTCTGCGGAGACCCTCCTCGACCCCCTGGCCGCCCAGGTTCGGGGCGTTCGATCGCCTGCATGCGGCGTCTTTGGGCATGCTTCAGGCGTCGCGCTCTGCTTCCACCGGTTTGGCGGGGTCGTCCTTGGTCGGGATGGTCTGCTGGCCCTCGCCTGGGTCGGTGTGTTCGCTCGTGTTCGAGTTGTCCGGCTGCCCACTCGCCGCCGGCGTCGGCGGCGCGAGCGGTGTGGTCAGCCGGCCAGGGGGACCTCGACCGGGAGTTGGGGTTGAGCGGGGACGCCCAGGATGTCCTGGACTACGGCGACGAAGGTGTCGGCTTCAGCCAAAAGCTCGTCCGCGTCGGCCGCGCTGACGCCACGGACCATGCCGGCCTCGGCGGCGGCGCGCTTGGCGGCGCTCACCGAGAAGTAGGCGGCCCATTCCGCGAGCTTGGGCTCCGCCTCCGGGAGCAGCTCCCAGGCGCTGCGCAGGCGGCGCCTGCGGCCTTCCATGGGGCGTGGGCGGGCGGCCAGGATCGCCGCCGCCGCTCGCAGGGCTGCCAGGTGCGCTGCCACGTATCGGGATGCCGGGGTGCGAGCGGCTGCCGCCTCCGCCAGGCAGGAATGTGAATCCGTCAGGTGCGCCCTAACTGCGGGCGACAGCCGGGGCCCCTGCGTATCGCTGAGCCTTGGTGCCATCTTGCGCGCCTCCTTGGAGTCATGGCGGCTCCCGGCGTCTCCGCCGGTGAAGCCAAGGTTCGCAGACCCCACCGACAATTCCGCCGGGCTGGCCGGACGAGGAGCTTCCCCGCACCCCGTCCGGCCAGGACGCGCCCACTCGTCTCCGCCGACGACGAGGACACGCCCTTCGCCCTGGAGCCTGATCGCGGGTCTCGCTTGGGGGAAGCGAACGGCCCGCGACCAGGTCCTACGACGTGAGCCGCGAGCCTCACGTCACTAGGTCGAACATAATTTCGATCACGCTCGGTGTCAACCTGTTCTACGAACACAGATTCGATCAGCGGAGATCCGGCGCCCGGGCCGCCCCTGCGGAGGTCCCCAGAGGGCCGTGAAGGTCCAGAAAGGGGATTGAGGTCTTGGGAGCGGAGGTCCGCAGGAACGGGCAGCGCGCTCAAGGACCATCCGGAGGCCTGGGAGCAGCGGTCCGCGGCCAACTGGTGGGCGCCTCAGCAGGTCCGCGAAACTGGCGCATCCGCGCTGGGTGTCTGCAACCGAGGGCCGGTGGGGCGATCAAGCCCGTGGGGCGGGCATCCGGCAGACGGTCAGCCCGATAGATGGTCGGCCGATAGGCGGTCGGCCCAGTAGAGGGTCAGCCCGAAAGACGAGCGCCCCAGAAGACGGTCGCGGCGACGGCGGGGAAGGTTCGGGCTGGGCGAGCCGTAAGACGGCCAGACCGGTACGACAGAAGGCACCCGCCGTCGACGCGAAGGACCCAGAAACGCGAAGGACCCAGAAAATCGAAATCAGACCACCGAGATGGCGCCTGACGGGCACAGCGTCACGGCGCGGTGGACGGCTTCTTCCAGCTCGGCCGGTGGGGTGGAGTCAAGGACCACCACGGTCCCCTCCTCCTCGCTCTGGTCGAATATCGCCGGCACCGTCAGCGCGCACATGCCCGCACCGATGCACACCGTTGTGTCTGCCTTGATCTCCATCATTGACCTACCAGGTGACAGGGAGGCGGTGCACACCATAGATGCTCATATCCGAGCGCATCGGCACCTCCTCCGGTGATACGGCCAAGCGTAGGCCGGGGAAGCGCCCCAGGAGCGCCGGGTAGGCGATGCGCATCTCGGCCCGGGCCAGTTGCTGGCCGAGGCACTGGTGGATGCCGTGGCCGAACGTGAGGTGGCCCGTGGCGGGCCGGGCCAGGTCGAGCGCGTCGCCGTCCGGGAAGCGGGAGGGGTCGCGGTTGGCCACCGGGAGGTGGATCGCGACCGATTCGCCGGCCTTGATCAGCTGGCCCTCGATCTCGACGTCGGCCAAGGCGCTCCTGACCGGGCCGAGGTGGATGATCGTGAGGTAGCGCAGGAGCTCCTCGACGCCGTTCTCGACCGTGGACGGGTCGTCACGCATCAGGGCGAGCTGGGCGGGGTTGGCGAGCAGCGCGTACGTGCCGAGGCCAAGCATGTTCGCGGTCGTCTCGTGGCCGGCCACCAGCAGCAGGAACGCGACGCCCGTGAGCTCCTCGTCGTTCAGCTCGCCGCCCTCGATCAGCCCGCTGAGCAGGTCGTCCTCCGGCTTGGCGCGCTTGCGCTGGATCAGCCCGTACAGATACGCGGAGATGCGCGTCACCGCGGCCATGGCCTCCTCGGCCTTGATCTCCAGGTTGACGAGCACCTTGGTGTCTTCCTGGAACTGCGCCCGGTCCTCGTACGGCACCCCCAGCAGCTCGCAGATGACCAGCGACGGGATCGGCAGCGCGAACTCCTGCACCAGGTCCACCGGCTTGGCCGCGGCCTCCATGGCGTCCAGGCAGGCGTCGGTGATCTCGGCGATCCTCGGCTCCAGCTCCTTCATCCTGCGCACGGTGAACTGGCCGGTGAGGAGCTTGCGGTAGCGGGTGTGCTCGGGGGCGTCCATGCGCAGGAAGAACCCGGGCGGCACCCGGAAACCCTGCTCCTTCGCGAGCTGCAGCCGGGCCGGGATCGGCGGGTGGATGAGCTCGGGGCGGTTGCTGAAGCGCGCGTCGGCGAGCACGGCGCGGGCGGCGGAGTAGCCGGTCACGATCCAGCCGAGGTGCCCGTCGGCGTAGGTCATGCGGTGGATCGGTGTTTGTTCTCGTAGCTCGGCGATTTCGTCAGGTGGATCGAAGGGGCGCTGGCGGGTGGTGGTGAGGGTCAGATCCGACATGGTGTGGCTCCTTTCGCTTGGTCAACTCCACCAGAAAACCTCATTCGCTGCAAAACTTCAATGGATGAAAATCACCAAGTTTGGCGGTACAGTTCCCGGCATGGTGGGACTACGGGAGCGCAAGAAGCAGCGCACACGCCGGGCGCTGATCGAGGCCGCGCTCCGGCTGTTCGACGAGAAAGGCTTCGAGGAGACCACGCTGGCCGAGATCGCGGCCGAGGCCGAGGTGTCGACGCGGACGTTCTTCAGCTACTTCGCCAGTAAGGAGGACGTGCTGTTCTTCGACAGCGCGGCGCGCATAGCGCGGGCCATCGAGATGATCTCGTCCAGGACGCCCGGCGAGCACGTGGCCGACCTGCTGCTGCGGCTCGTACGGACGAGCCTGCAGTGGGCGAGCGACGACGACTTCCGAGTGTTGGACGCGCCCCTGCGGATGCGGCTCATCATGACCGTCCCCTCCTTGCAGGCGCGGGCGCTGCATCTGCTGTTCGACAGCCAGCTCCAGCTGGCGCGGGCGCTGGAGGACGCCTTTCCCGGCGAGCTCGACCACGTGGACGCGGCGGCGGCCGTGGGCGCGCTGATCGGTGCCACCAAGCTCGCGGTCATCTCCACCATCAACCGGGGCGGGTCGCTGGAGCAGGCGGAGGAGTCGGCCGTGCGCGCCGCCCAGCTCGCTCTGCGCGGCCTTTCCTCAATCGGATAAGTCCCCGTCGCCAACCGGATAAGTCGGATACAACTAGGGCCGATTACACCGAGCGCAGGCGGATCAGGGCGCTGGCGTAGTCGCCCGGAGGCAGGTCCGGCAGCAGACCCGCCGACATCAGCAGAGCTCCATGGTGCAGCTGCCCGGTGTCCTCGTCGCGGTAGCGGCCCAGCGGGTCGAGCCCGGCCAGGCGGAGCGGCACGAGCGGCGTCCCGTGCGCCACGGGCCCCCGCCAGGCGAGTACGACCGTCCGGTCGCCGTGGGTGTACTGCACGCCGTACTCGAGCCTGTCCTGCCGCCCGAGCTGGACGACGGGCCTGATGTCCTTGTAGACGGCGACCAGCGCGGCGGCCTCGGCCAGCTCGGCCGGGCTCCACTTCAGCAGGTCGCCGCCGAGGCCGAGCGCGCCGGCCATGGCGACGTGGAAGCGGAAACTGAGCGGGGTGACGCGGCGGGTGAGCGGATTCGGGCTGTCGGTCACCCAGGCGGCCATCACGCGGGCCGGGTAGACCTGGCTGAAGCCGTGCTGGATGGCGATGCGGTCGTGGGCGTCGGTGTTGTCGGAGGTCCACACCTGGTCGGTATGGGCCAGCATGCCCAGGTCGGTACGGCCGCCGCCGCCCGCGCACGCCTCGATGCGCAGGTGCGGATGGTCGGCGCGGAGCCGGTCCATGATCGAGTAGACGGCTCGCACGTGGTCGATCCAGAGCCGGTCCTGGTCGGCGGCGCCGGGCCAGCCCGCCTCGGTGAAGGCCCGGTTGAAGTCCCACTTCAGGAAGTCCACGCCGTGCTCGCCGACCAGCCGGTGCAGCCACTTGTGCGCCCAGTCCGATACGTCGGGCCTGGCGAAGTTGAGGACCAGCTGGTTGCGCAGCAGCGTACGCGGGCGGCCGGGCATGTGCAGCACCCAGTCGGGGTGGGCGCGGTAGAGGTCGCTGTCGGGGTTGACCATCTCGGGCTCCACCCAGAGGCCGAACCGCATGCCCAGCCCGTGCACCTCGTCGATGAGCGGGGCCAGCCCGGAGGGGAAGCGGTCCGGGTTCGGCCACCAGTCGCCGAGCCCGGCGCTGTCGCCGGTGCGCCCGCCGAACCAGGCGTCGTCCATGACGAACAGCTCCACCCCCGCGCGGGCGGCGAGCGCGGCCAGCTCCTTCTGGTTCGACTCGGCCACCTCGAACCCGACGGCCTCCCAGGCGTTGTAGACCACCGGGCGCAGCTCGTCCGGCTCGGGCAGCACGTACCCGGTGACATGGTCGTGCCAGCGGCGGCTGGCCCCGCCGAACCCGTCGGGCGCGTACACGCCGGCGAACACCGGTGTCACCCACTCCTCCCCCGGCTCCAGGTGCCAGGTGAGGCCCTCGTGGCCGAACCCGCCCGTCCACCCCACGCTCCCCGAGGGGTCGCGGGTGAGCGTGACGCGCCAGCTGCCGCTCCAGGCGAGCGCGCAGCTCCACACCTCGCCGTGGCGCTCGCCCGCGTCGCCGCCGTCGACGGTGAGCCACGGGTTGGCGTGGTGGCTGCTCAGCCCCCGCCTGCTGGTCAGCGTCGTCTCACCCACGGTGAGGTCGGTACGGCGCAGCCCGTGCTCGGCGCTCCACCCGCCCACGGCGTGGCTGAGCCGGTAACCGGGCAGCGGCGGAACGCTCCACGCGGCCGAGTCGCAGCGCAGGATCGTCACGGGCACCTCGGAGCGCAGCGCGGTCCACCGTTCCACGACGTCGCCGCGTACCCGGTAGTGCAGGTCCACCTCGAACGGCTGCACGGCGTCCCGGAAGTGGATCGTCAGGTGTTCCCCGTCGATCGTGTGACCGAGATGACGCCAGTCGACGCCCCGGGCCCCGTCCGGAAAGGCGATCTGCAGCGACGGAGTCCCGAAGCGCGCGCCCGCCTCGGTGCCGAGTTCCTCGGCCGGTCCGGCGCCGTCGAAACTGCTCGCGGCGGGTGCCGCCGGACGAGGCAGCGACGCCGCCTGCTCCTGGGTCAGAAGGGGTCCCCAGTGCAGGTGGACGGGGGTATCGTCGGCGTCGAGCCCGAGGACGTAGCTGGTGGTTGAGGTAGGCAGCAGATACGTACGGCTGGCCGCGTCGAAGGTCACCGAAGGCATGTCCCGGAGCCTAGATCGATGGGCCCTTCGAATCAATTCTTAACGAAGTTAATTAGTGTTACGATGCCCATCATGCCTGCACCGCTCACCACTCCCGCGGCGGCCACCGTGTTCACCATGGTCCTGACGCAGGGGCCGGTCTCCCGGGTGGAGATCGCCAGGCGGACGGGGCTGTCGTCCGCCGCCGTCACCAAGGCGGCGCGCCCGTTCATCGAGGCGGGCTATCTGGAAGAGCTGGAGGCCACCGACCGGCCGGGCCCCGGCGCGGGCCGTCCGGCCAGCCCGCTGGCCATCAAGCAGGACCGCGAGTTCTTCACCGGCGTGAAGATCACCGACGACGAGCTCATCGGCGTCGTCACCGACCTGCGCGCCCAGGTGCTCGTCGGCGCGCACCGCCCCCTGACGGCCTCCTCGCCCGAGGAGGTGGTGGCGACGCTGGCCGACCTCGTGGCCGAGCTGCTCGCCGCCGACCCGGCCTACCGGCAGCGCTGCCACGCGCTGGGCCTGGCCGTGTCGGGCGACGTGGACAAGGCGCACGGCGTGGTGCGCTACTCCCCCTTCCTCAACTGGCGGCAGGTGCCGCTGGCCCGGCTGGCCGCCGAGGCGACGGGCCTGCGGGTCACCCTCGAGAACGACGTCAAGTCCCTCACCGTGGCCGAGCAGTGGTTCGGCGAGGGCATCGGCGCGTCGTCGTTCGCGGTGGTCACGGTGGGGGTGGGGATCGGCTGCGGGCTGGTGGTGAACGACCGGATCGTGGCCGGCTCGCACGGCGTCGCCGGGGAGATCGGGCACGTCCCGGTCGGCGGCGAGGAGCCCGAGTGCCACTGCGGGGGACGCGGCTGCGTCGAGGCGATCGCCGGGACCGCGCCCATCGTGGCCGCGATCCGCGAGGCCACCGGCGACGCGTCGCTGACCATCGACGCGGCCATCGACGCCGCCCACGCGGGCGACGTGGCGGCGCGCGAGGTGTTCGCCAGGGCGGGGCACGCGATCGGGCTGGCCATGGCGGCCATGGCGAACCTCATCGGGCCCGAGCGCATCATCGTGACCGGCGACGTGCAGGGACTGGCGGCCTACGACCTGTTCGAGGAGCAGATCAGCCGGTCGTTCGCGAGCCAGGCGTTCGGGGCGGCGGCCGACTGCCGGATCTTCCTGCGCCCCCGGCCCTTCGAGCAGTGGGCGCGCGGCGCGGCCTCGGTCGCCATCCAGACCTTCTTCACCCTCCAGGAGCGACAGTGACCCCCCTTCAGGAGTGGCAGTGACCGCGACGACCGGGATCTGGCAGCCGCACGACCGCGCTCCGGGCGAGACCCGCGAGGTACGCCTCCACGCGGGCCCGACGGAGCTGACGGCGACGGCGGCGGCCGAGCTGACGTGGACCGTCACCGAGGACGCCGAGGGCGTGCACGAGGTGCGGATCACCCCGGACCGGCCGGCCTCCGTCCGCGTGGCGTGGCGGGTGCCGTGCCTGGCCGCCACGGCGTTCTGGGCGCCCGACGGCGGCGAGCACAGAGGGCTGCCGCCGTTCTGGCGCAAGCCCCGGGTGGCCGCCCTGGAGAAGAACGCCCCCGTGGGCTGCCTGGTGGGCGCCGGTGACGTGTCGCTGTGCACGTACGCCGTCGGCGAGGTGGTGCGGCCGGTGCACATCCGTACCGGGGTGGTGGAGGAGACCGGGGACTTCGGCTTCTGGGCCGAGCACGACGCCGAGCCAGGCACCGGCCTGGCGCTCCGGCTCGACCTCACCGGACGGCCCTTCGCCCGCACGCTCGCCGACGTGGCCGCGTGGTGGCGCGGTTCGGCGGGAGCGGTGCCCGGCGTGGCGGGAGAGGTGCCCGAGGTGGCGCGGATGCCCGCCTACTCGACCTGGTACGCCATGCAGCAGCACGTCGACGCCGCCGGCGTGGAGCGGCAGGCGGCCCCGGCGGCCGAGCTGGGCTGCGAGGCGATCATCGTGGACGACGGCTGGCACAGCGACGACCGCGGGCGCGGTTACGGGCACGTCGGCGAGTGGGAGCCGTCCGCCACATCTTTTCCCGATATTTCGGGACATGTGGCGGCGGTCAAGCAGGCGGGGCTCGCCTACCTGCTCTGGTACGCCCTGCCGTTCGTCGGCCGCCACACCGCGCTCTGGGACCGCGTACAGCCCTACTCGCTGGCCTACAAAGAGCACATGAACGCGGTCATCGTCGACCCGCGTTACCCCTACATCCGCGAGCTGCTCGCCGGCCACCTGACCCGCGCGGTCCAGGAATGGGGCATGGACGGCCTGAAGATCGACTTCATCGACCAGTTCGCCGTGGAGGACCCGCCCGAGCCGGGACCCGAGGCCGACTGCGCGACCGTCAACGAGGGCGTGCGCAGGCTGCTGGCCATGCTCCCCCGCGACTGCCTGGTGGAGCTGCGCCAGCCGTACGTGAGCCCGGGGCTGTGGCCGTACGCGACGATGGTCCGCGCCTCGGACTGCCCGCTCAGCCCCGCGCACAACCGCCAGCGCACGGTGGACCTGCGCCTGATCGCCGGGCCGCTGGCCGTGCACGCCGACATGCTGATGTGGCACCCGGACGAGACCCCGGAGCGGGTCGCGGCGCAGCTGGTCAACGTGCTGTTCGCGGTCCCGCAGATCTCGGTGGACCTCACCACGCAGACGCCCGAACAGCTGGAGGTGCTGCGGTTCTGGCTGGGCTTCGTCAAAGAGCACGCCGAGGTGCTGCAGCGCGGCGCGTTCGAGCCGGCCCGTCCCGACCTGGTCTACCCACAGGTGACCGCTCGCGGGGAGGAAACCGTGATCACCGCCCGCTACGCGCCGCTGCCGGTCGCGGTGCCCGCCACCGGCACGCTGTGGCTGGCCAACGCCGACGCCTCTCCCGACGTGTTCCTCCAGGTCGCCGATCCCGGTACGGCCCACGCCACGGTCACCGACTGCCGGGGCCGCACGGTGTCCTCGGCCACCCTGGACCTCTCCTCCGGCCTCCATGCGATCACCGTCCCCACCGGCGGCCTGCTCCATCTGCGCCGAGCCTCATGAGCGACAGGACGGGTTGGACCAGCTCACCCAGCCCATCCGCACCCCGCCCTCGCCGGTGGGGATCCACGGCGTGGGCGGCGGCCCCGCCTCGGCGGGGACGATGGCGGTGCAGGCGCCCGAGGGAGGCGTGCTGTCGTACATCTCCAGCCGGGTCCACCAGACGCGGTACGTGAGGGGCACCCTGACGTGCCACTTCACCTGGCGGTCCACCGCCACGCGGCCGGGCGGCGGGTAGGGAAGCCAGTCCTTACCCGGCGCGGGAGCCGATTTGGGCGCCAGGTCCGCGGCGAAGGCGATGTTGATCGCCGCGAGCACCGCCGCCAGCGCCGGGAGCCGGTGACGGCGCGGCAGGAGTGACACGGCCGTCAGGCAGGCGAGCAGGATCAGGGCCGCCGTCGAAGTGGCCGTCATGTCCAGCGCGTCGCGGACTCCGCTCAGGTACGACGCCTCGGGGAAGTCGAAGGCGATGAAGGCGTAGGTGCGCAGCCTGTCGGCGGCGTACCAGGCGGCCAGGCCACCGGTCGCGGCCAGCAGGGTCGCCGCCGTCAGCCCGTGGCGCAGCACCGTGACACGGCGGGCGCGGGCCAGCGCGATCACCCCGGCCAGGATCCAGGCCACCGCGACGCACGCGAGGTAGCGGCCGTAGACGTAGTTGCCGACCCGGTGCTCGTCCGGCAGGGCCGCCGAGGAGGCGTAGGCGATGCCGAGGGTCGTCAGCAGCAGTGTGGCGGCCACGATCCGATGGCCGTGCGGGGTGCTCCGTCGTGCGACGGCCACCGCCGCGCTCGCCAGGCCGACGCCCGCGAGGCCCCACGTGCCCGCGATGAGGTACCAGAGCTGGCCGATCGCCCCCGAGACGGCCCACGCCTGCCCGTCGAGGCTGGTGAGGCGGGAGATCAGCAGGCCCGCGAGATCGCGCGGCCCGCCCGGGTACAGCTCCGCGGACAGCGCGCCGTTGAGCGACATGCCCGCCAGAGCCACCGCGCCCGCGACAGCCAGCGCCGCCAGCCCGGCCCGCCGCGGCAGGCGCTTGGCGACCAGCAGAACCGCCACCAGCAGCACGAACACCGCCAGGATGACCATACCCCGCAGGTGCACCGCCATCGCGAACGCCGACAGCCCGGCCCCGGCCGCCCCCGCCCACGCCGATCCCTTCCCGGCCAGGTCGTGCACGGCGAGCAGCCAGCCGAGCACCAGCGTGGGCAGGATCGCGTCGACCAGCGCCAGCCCCGAGAACAGCAGCAACGCCGGGGCGAGCCCCGCTGCGAACGCGACGGCCAGCGCCGCGCGCCTGCCCATCTCCAGGCGCCGCAGCAGCAGATACGCCAGGGGGAACGCCCCGGCCGCCGCCATCGACCCGACCGCGACCACGAGCCGGTAGACCACGGCCGGATCGGAGGTCACCCAGTACACCGGCACCAGCAGCAGCGCATAGCCGCCCTGGTACAGCGTGGACCCGCTGAAGTCGGCCCCCGGCCCGCCCGCCAGCCACCGTGCCGCGATGAGGTAGCCCGTCTCGTCCGGGTTCGCCACCGGCCCCGCGTGATACCTGAACAGCCACAGCCGGATCGCCACCTGCGCGATCCACCCGCCGGCCAATAACCAGGACAACCATCGGTGGCGGGACGCGGGCCGGGCTCGGACGGCGGGTGGGTGCGCACGAGCGCGGACTGCGGGCACGATGGCCATGGACTCCCCCTGATCCGGCGCCGGGGCGTTCCCGGCGTCGGATCAGGAGCTCACCAGAGTCCCGATAACCCCTCTGTCACCAGAAGTGGTTATGCGGCGGTTATGCCGCGTAGCCGGTCGAGGAACTGCGCCTCGTACAGCGAGGGCGGCAGGAGACCCGGCTGGCCGGTGCCCTCGATGTACCCGGCGGGCTGCTGGAAGGGGCCGTCTCCGGTGACCGTCCCCAGGCAGCCGATCGCGTAGTTCTGGGCCGTCGGCGGCTTCTGGACGATGAGCCTGCTGGTCGACACGTCGCAGCGCCAGGCCACCGAGTGCGCCGCCGACCAGCCGTGCGAGGTGCCGTAGCGGCCCCGGTTGTACAGGCCCAGGGTGTAGTCGTAGTGCGGGTCGATGTCGCGGTGCCCGTCGTACAGCAGGCCCTGGGACCAGCGGCGGTGGCCCTCGCTGGAGTTCAGCGCGTACTCGGCCGTGCCGCGCAGGAACACCACGCCCGAGACCGTGCTGTGCCCGTTGGAGACGAAGGCGTGCCGCGACTTGTAGGCATGGCAGTCGCGGAAGAGCACCTGCTGGGAGTAGACGTAGGTGTTGAAGTTGTACCGCCTGCTCCCCGTGACGATGCTGACCGGGTCGATGGCCCGGCAGTTCTCGACCGTGGCGCGGGTCGTCTCCTGGGTGGCCACCCCGGCCTGGGTGAAGTGCAGCATCGTGCAGTCGCGTACCCACGAGTCCTCGGTGCGCAGCAGCACGATCGCGTTGTAGGCGTGGTCCTCGTCCTGCTCGGGGTCGCCGTGATACTCGATGTCCACGCGCAGCCGCTCGACGCCCACCTGGGTGACGAGCCCGGCCCGGTCCCACTTGTAGACCGACGACTGGGACAGCGCCCGGTTCAGGTGGTTGAACACGGGCACGTCGATCTTCAGCCTGTTGCCGGAGATCTCCCGGATGTAGCGGTTGTAGATGATCGGGTGCTCGCCCACCTGCCAGGCCGGGCCCACGTCGTGGCCGCCGTAGTCGATGGCCTTGAGCCACCCCTCCGAGCACGGGTGGTAGATCACGATGTTGTCGCCGGGCCGCAGCGACCCGGCGTTCGCCACCTCGAACTCGCGCGCGCCCACCTGCACGAAGTCCGTGGTGATGTCGGTACGGGTGCCCGGCACCTCCCCCGCCCAGCCGCCCGCCGCCGTGCCGCCGACCACGATCACGTCGCGGTCCTTGGGGTTGTTGCCGGTGGCCTTGATGATCGTGTTGCCCGCCGGGTCCTCGCCGTCGCCACTGCCGCGCAGCACCATGCCGTCGGCGCGTACGTACAGGGTTCCGGCGACCGGGTAGAGGCCGGGCAGCAGGAGCAGCGCGCCGCGCCGCTCGCGGGGCAGTGCCGCGATCTCGTCGAGGGCCGCCTGGATGTGCGCGGTGTTGTCGCCCTCGACCGGCCGGATGGCCTTGACCACCCGCGCCCACGGGATCGGCCGCTCGCCGTTGCGGTATCCCGCGTGACTGAAGTCCGGCAACCGGTTGCCCTCGGCGTCCTGTGCGTAGGTCAGGCGCCCGCGCCGGTCGTAGGAGAGCAGCTTGGACTGCCAGAACGTGCCGGCGGCTGCGGGCTGGACGCCGGTCGCCGCCGCGAGGGCCAGCGCGCCGCCCGCCACGAGTAAACCGCGTCTGCTGAGGTCGTGTGCCATGTGGCCTGATTCCGTCCTTAGGGGGTGCTACGGCCCACGCCCAAGCGGGGCGCGGGCCGTACGGGTTCAGCTGATGACGATCTTGTCCAGCTCGGGGCCCCTGGCCGTCAGGCCGAAGAACCGGATCGTGTTGACCCCGGCCACCAGATCCACCGGCACGGTCGTGGTCGTCACGGTGTCCTTGGTCCCGGTCATCGGCACCTGGATGGAGTCGGCCCCGTTGACGCTGACCGCGAACGTCTGCGCGCCGTCCACCAGCGCGTGCACGGTCATCCGCCGGGTGCCGGTGGTCTCCGACAGCACACCCTTGACCACGGCGTAGTCGTAGACGTTGCCGCCGATGAGGATCACCTTCCGGCCGCCCGAGCAGACCGCGCAGTAGGCGGGCTCGGCCGCGCCCTCCCACACGTTGCCCACCCGCTCGGCCTCGTAGGCGCCCGGGCTCCGGTCCGGCGCCGGGAGCTTGACCGGCGGCGTCGCCGGGCCGAGCTGCCACGCCTTGAGGTCCTTGACCAGCAGGTACGTCTCCTGCAGCCCGGCGCTCTTGATGCTGCGGTAGATGCCCCACTTGGGCCGGTTGTACTGCTCCTGGGTCCACCACAGGTCGATGTGCTCGATCTTCTGGTCGGCGATCGTCCGGCGGCCGTCCGCCAGCGTCCAGCGCATGTAGCCGTCGTCGCTCGACTTGAACTCCAGCGTGGTGGTCACCCACTTGTTCTGGATGGGTTCCAGGTCGGCGGTGGCGAAGTCGTGCGAGGTGTTGTCCGGGAGCGTCCAGTAGCGGGCCGCGATCTTCTGCACGCCCCCGATGACCGGCAGCGAGATCTGCGCTATCGGGGTGCCGACGTCGGAGTTCTTGAGCTGCCAGATGTGGGTGAAGGAGGTGGTCGCGTCGAGGGTGTCCGGGATGTACATGCGGTAGCTGATCCGCCAGGTCTCGTCCTTGCGGATCTCCAGCGGGGCGCCCTTGTCGTCGCGCATGCCGCGTACCTCGTTGCGCATGCGGTCGGAGCCGTCGCGGTCCTCCAGGTGGGCGGTGAAGCGCCAGGCGTCCTTGTCGGTGGAGACGTGCGGCAGGCCCTCGGGGTGGGAGCCGCGCCGGTCGTCCTCCAGCGCCTCGAACGCCTGGACACCGTCCTTCTTGACGCTCGGGTCCCAGCGCAGATCCCAGCGCGGCGGCCGGGCCGTCTGGGTCTGCGACGGCCCCTCCGACGGGGTGGGAGTGCGGGCCGCCACCGCGGGGGTGGCGGTCGCGATCAGGGCGAGCGTGGCGAGCGCACCCGCGAGGCGGATGCCGTACGTCTTCACGGGTTGGGTACCTCGTCGGTGTCGGCCGCGCCGGCGGTCTGCTGTTCGGCGCGCAGGTTTCTGACCAGCAGGTAGGTGTTCTGCAGGCCGGAGCTCTTGATGCTGCGGTAGATGCCCCACTTGGGCCGGAGGTAGTCGGTGTCGGCGCGCCAGAGGTCGGTGTTGTCGAGGCGCTTGTCGACCAGCGTCGTCGAGCCGTCCTTGAGCGTCCAGCGCAGGTAGCCGTTGTCGGCGGCCTTGAACTCGAAGGTGGTGTCGAGCCACTTGCCCTGGATCGGGTTCAGGTTGGTGTTGCCGACCTCGTGCGTCTGCTCGTCCTCGTCCCAGTAGCGGACGTTGATCTTCGGGGTGCCGCCCGAGATGGGCAGCGACATCGTGTAGAGGGGCGCGCCGGAGCCGGGCACCTTCATCTGCGCGATGTGGGTGAAGGAGCTGGTCGCGTCGAGCGAGGTCGGGATGTACAGCTGGTAGGAGATGCGCCAGACCTGGTTCTTGAGGATCTTGATGTACGAGCTGCTGCTCGTGCGCATGCCCTTGACCTCGTTGCGCTGCCGGTCGTCACCGTCGCGGTCCTGGGTGTGCATGTCGAAGCGGTAGGCGTCGCCGGAGACGTAGATGTGGGTGACGCCGGAGTGGGAGTCGGAGCGGTCGTCCTCGATGCCCTCGAAGGCCTGGGCGACCGTCTGACTGGCCGGGTTCGGGTTCCAGCGCTGCGTCCAGACGGCCGCGGCGGTGGAGGTCGAGGCGGAGGCGGGTATCGCCGATAAAGAGACGAGGGTGACGGCGGCGAGGGTGCCGCTCAGGCGCTTGATCATGAGGTCTGTCTCCTCAGATGGAGGGTGAACCCGCCGTTGGGGGATACGGCGAGGTCGAGCTTGCCCCCGGCCGACACCGTCGCCGTCTCGGCGAGGATGCCGTCGTCGGGGGCGTCCCGGTAGATCTCGGCCGTCCACTCCCCTTCGTCCAGGAAGTCGAGCGGCACGGTGAGCGTGCGGGCCTCGCCCGACACGCCCGCGCCGACGTACCATTCGCCGCCGCTCCTCCTGGCCAGCAGGATGTGGTCGGCGGGGTCGCCGGACAGCAGCCGCGTGTCGTCCCATGCGGTGGGGACGCCGGACAGCAGCCGCAGCGCCTCCGGCCTGGCCTCGTAGGCCTCGATGCCGTCGGCGAAGTGCTGGACGCCCGATTCGAAGATCACGGACAGCGCGAGCTCGAATCCGGCGGAGATGGTGCGGACCGCGGTGAAGGTGCACGGGGTGAAGTCCATCGGGCCCTGCACGTTGCGGGTGAACGCGAGCGACAGGTAGTGCGCGGGCGGGTAGAGCGGCAGCTTGCCGGGCTTCGGCTTGATCCACTCGGCGCCCTTGACCGCCTCCGCGGTCATGAACTGCGGCCAGGTGCGCTCGGTGCCGCGCGGGATCGTGCCGCCGTGGAAGACGACCATGAGTTGCAGCCGGGCGGTGGCGGCCAGGATGGCGTCGAACCAGCGCATCCGGTCCTGGCCGTCGGACTCGGTGAAGTCGATCTTGACACCGACGGCGCCCCACTCCTTCCAGAGCGCGAGCTTCTCGCGGTGCTCCAGCTCGGTGTCGACGTGCTGCCAGTGCGACCAGAGCCAGACGCCGACGTTCCTGGCCGCGGCGTAGGCGATCAGCTCGGGCATCCACTGCTTGTTCCATCCGGCGTCGGCCAGCACGTACGGCCAGCCGTTGGCGGCGGCGAAGTCCACCCAGCGCTTCTGCTCGTCCAGGTCACGCGTGGAGGGGCCGTCGGACCACCACGACCAGGCCGCCGCGCCGGGCCGGATCCACGAGGTGTCCGCCACCGCCGAGGGCGCGGCCAGGCTGGTCACCAGGTCGCTGGCGACGATCGTGGCCAGCTCACCGATGATCATCGTGCGCCACGGCGTGACGAGCGGGCTGGCCGCCGTCACGTACGGGTCGGGCAGGTCGAGGTGGAAGGCGTGGCCGTCGAAGCGCAGCCGGGTGCCCGCGTAGCCGCTGTCCAGGTTCGACTCGGTGACGAACAGCCAGGTGTCGCCGATCTGGAAGAGCGACGGGTAGCCGTACAGGATGGGCTCGGCGTCGGCCACCGGACCGTGCCGGTGGATCTCCTCGTAGTCGCAGCGCCCGTTCTCGTACGGCAGGAGCACCGCACGGGCCTCCCCCGGCACCACATACTCCGAAATTTCGTCAATTACGGTCACCGGTCCGGTCCACGGCACCACGTACCGGTACGCCACACCGTGGCCGCCGATCCGCACCTCCAGGTCGAGCCGGTGCGCGCCCTTGGTGAACGACAGCGTCCACTCCTTGGCCGTGTACCGGTGCTCGCGCCGCTTGCCGGTCACCGTGTCATAGGACTCCGTCACCTGCCTGGACGACATCCCCTCGAAGGCCAGGCCGGCGCTCAGGTCCTCGTGCGCGGCCCGCAGGCCCAGCCTGGACGGCCGCACCACCACCCGGCCGTCGCGCCGCACCTCCAGGGTCGGCTCGCCATCGGCCGAGAGCGCGATCTCGACTTCCAGGTCTTCGTCACTGAGCGTCCATTGCGACACAGGGCCCTCCAAGCAGAGATAGGAGGAGTGAGCCGAACTCATCGACAACCCGCTCGGGCCCGCCGGCTCGGGCAGGGCGACCGACGCCGACCCCACTGAGCTCCTCACAACGTGCCTGAGCCTAGGTTGCAAGCGCTTGCAATTCAATTCTTGACGAAGTTAATTACCAGGTCTACGGTACGGCCATGCCCCGCGCATCGGACGATGACGGATCCACACATCGGATCTATCCCGCTCGGCTGGCCGAATTCCAGCGCCAGACGTGGCGATAGCAGTGATCGAGCTCTTTCTCTGAAAGGCCCACCCCCCATGGAGATGAACCGGCGCCAGATGCTGGCCCTGGCAGTGGCGGCCGCGGCCATGCCCGCGCTGTCCGCCTGCGGCGACAGCCGTCAGTCGAAGCAGGCCGCAGCCCCGGTCAAGTCGGGCGCGCAAGTGATCGACCCGAACCGGCCGGCCAGCGATGACTGGCCGTTCGAGGAGGCCGAGCAGCTCAACAACTCGCTGACCTGGCCGAAGACGGACGTTCCCGACCCGGCGTCCAAGGTCGTGATCACTCTGGGGTTCACCACGGACGCCGTCACCGAGGTACGCAACGCGCAGTTCGACTTCTTCTTCAAAAAACGCCACCCGAACATCGAGATCAAGCGCGAGTCGGCGCCGTTCGACCAGTTCCTCACCAAGTACATGGCGCAGGCCGCCGGCGGCACGCTGCCCGACGTGCTCTACAACCACTACTCCTGGACGCAGAACCTCATCGCCAACAAGGTCCTGCAGCCGCTGGACGACTACATCGCCAAGACGCCCGAGTTCGACATGAACGACATCCCGCAGCGCGGGCTCGGCTACTTCAAGCGGGACGGCGCACTGTACGGACTGCCCACCGACATGGCGCCCAAGCTGCTCTTCTACAACAAGGACCTGTTCGACAAGGCCGGGCTGGACTACCCGGACGAGAGCTGGACGTGGGACAAGCTCTTCGAGACGGCCAAGAAGATGACCAGCGGGTCGGGGGCGGAGAAGATCTACGGCGTCTCACCGATGCCCAAACCCGCGCCGGACCTGAGCTCCGTCTACCTGATGCCGTACGGCGGGCGGTTCCTGGACGCGGCCGAGTCCAAGGTGCTGATCACCGATCCGAAGGCCAGGGACGTCATGGCCCGCTGGCTGGACCTGCTGCTCAAGGACAAGGCGGTGCCGAGCCTGGCCGAGCTGCAGCTGCTGGAGAAGGTCGATCCGTTCAAGTCCGGGCACGCGGCCCTGTTCCTCAACGGCGCGTGGGTCATGCTGGAGCTGTCCAAGCAGAAGGCGTTCAAGTGGGGCGCCACGCAGGTGCCCAAGGGGCCGGAGGGCCGCACCACTCCGGCCGTGGGCAGCGCGCTGGTGATGGCGGCCTCGTCGCAGAACAAGGACGCCGCCTGGATCTACATGCACGAGTTCCTGTCCGCCTCCGGCTACAAGTTCCGCCGGATCGCCGCGCCGGCCCGCCAGTCCGCGTGGGAGGACAACGCCAAGGCGCTCGGTATCCCGGCGGAGCAGGCGGACCTGGTCAAGAAGATCATGGCCGACTACGCCTCGGACGACGGCGTGCTGCGGCTGCCGGCCAACAAGAAGGTCGTGGACACCGCCATACCGATCTGGGAGCGGGCGCAGCTCGGCAAGATCGGCGTGGACGACGCGTTGAAGGAGATGGCCGACAAGGTCACGCCGGTCCTCAGCGAGAACAAGATCGCATGACCGCGGTGAGCGCCCGCGGCACTCTGGCCCGCAGGGAGGCGCGGCGCTTCTACCTGTTCACCTCGCCGTGGACGATCGGGTTCGTGATCTTCAGCGTGGGTCCGATCCTGGCCGCGGTAGTGCTCAGCTTCATGAAGTGGAACCTGCTCCAGTCGCCGACCTGGGTGGGCCTGGCCAACTACGAGCGCATGTTCAACGACCCCGAGTTCTGGGAGTCGATCGGGAACACCGTGGAGTACGGCGTGGGCGCGGTGACGCTCGGCGTGACGTTCACGTTCCTGCTGGCGCTGCTGCTCAACCAGCCGCTGCGCTTCCAGGGCCTGTTCCGTACCGTGATGTACCTGCCCTCGGTGGTGTCGGGCCTGGCCACCGCGCTGCTGTGGCTGAACATCCTGCACCCCGACTACGGGCTGATCAACAAGGTGCTGGCCTCGATCGGCATCCAGGGACCCGGGTGGCTGGCCTCGCAGGAGTGGGCCATCCCCGGGCTCGTGCTGATGAGCGTGTGGGGCGCGGGCAACACGATCGTCATCTACCTGGCCGGCCTGCAGGGCATCCCGAAGACGCTCTACGAGGCGGCCGAGATCGACGGCGCCGGGTGGTGGCGGCGGTTCTGGAGCGTGACGGTGCCGATGATGTCGCCGGTCATCTTCTTCAACGTGGTGACCGGGTTCATCGCCGCGCTGCAGAGCTACGTGCTCATCCTCGTCATGACCGAGGGCGGCCCCGGCAACGCCACGATGGTGCTGGGCCTCTACATCTACCGGCACGCCTTCGTCTATTTCGACATGGGCTACGCGGCCACGCTGTCGTGGGCGATGTTCGTGCTGGTCATCGCCGTGACCGCGATCCAGTTCAGCCTGGCCAGGCGCTGGGTGCACTACGAATTCAAGTGAGGTACGCCGATGCTCGTCGAGACCGCGGCGCATGATCGGGCGCCCGCGCGCACCAGGCAGGGGCCGCCCCTGACCTCGGAGCAGGCCGATCGGATCAGGCGGATCCGGCGCACCGGCGCCTACGTCCTGCTCATCGTCAGCTCGGCGGTGTTCCTGCTGCCGTTCCTGTGGATGCTGACGACCTCGCTGAAGTCCGACGCGGACAACCTGGCCTTCCCGCCGCAGTGGCTGCCTGACTCCTTCCACGTCGAGAATTACGTCAAGGGCTGGTCGGGCTCGTTGCCGTTCACGAGGTTCCTGCTGAACACCATCGTGATCACCGCGCTGTCCATGGCCGGCAACCTCCTCTCTTGCGTGCTGCCCGCCTACGCCTTCGCCAGGATGCGGGCGCCGGCGGCCGGCATCATGTTCGGCGCGCTGATGGCGACCATGATGATCCCGCGTGAGATCACCCTGGTGCCGAAGTTCATCATGTTCTCCAAGCTCGGCTGGGTGGACACCTATCTGCCGCTGATCGTGCCGGAGTTCTTCGGCGTGGCGCTCTACATCTTCCTGCTGCGGCAGTTCTTCACCACGATCCCGCAGGAGCTCATCGACGCCGCCCGCATCGACGGCGCCTCGGAACTGCGCATCCTGTGGAGCGTCATGCTGCCGCTGGCCAGGCCGGCGATCGCGGCGATCTGCCTGTTCTCCTTCGTCGGGAACTGGAACCAGTATCTGGAGAACTCCATCTACCTCCGGTCGATGGATAAGATCACCCTCGCGCAGGGGCTGGGCATGTTCAGCGGCCAGTACGTTACTCAGTACAACCAGATGATGGCCGTCGCGATCATCTCCATGATGCCCATCCTTATCGTCTTTTTCCTGGCCCAGAAAACGTTCATCCGGGGCGTGACGCTGACCGGAATCGCAGGAAGGTGAGCTGTTTGAACTACGAACGCCAGCCGTACAGGAGATGTGGCCGCAGCGGTCTGCGACTGCCCGCGGTCTCGCTGGGCCTGTGGCACAACTTCGGCGGCGGCAAGCCGCTGGACAGCCAGCGGGCGATCCTGCACAAGGCGCTCGACCTAGGCATCACCCATTTCGACATCGCCGACCGGTACGGTCCGCCGCTCGGCGCCGCCGAGTCGACGTTCGGCACGATCTTCCGCCAGGACCTGCGCGGCCTCCGTGACGAGATCGTGGTCACCACCAAGGGCAGCAACCCCATGTGGGACGGCCCCTACGGCAAGGGCAACTCGCGCAAGCACCTGCTGGCCACGCTCGACCGCTCCCTGGACCGGCTCGGCCTGGACTTCGTGGACATCTACTACCTGCACCGCGACGACGCCGAGACGCCGCTGGAAGAGCAGGTGAGCACGCTCGACCACATGGTGCGCACCGGCCGCGTCCTCTACGCCGGGGTCTCCAACTTCTCCCCCGAGCGTACGGCGGAGGCCGCCCGGCTGCTGCGCGAGCTCGGCACCCCGCTGATCGTGCACCAGCCCGCCTATTCCCTGCTCAACCGGCGCATCGAGGAGTCGCTGCTGGGCGTGCTGGAGCAGGAGGGCGTCGGCTGCGTCGTCTACTCGCCGCTGGCGCAGGGCCTGCTGACCGACCGCTACCTGGACGGCATCCCGGCGGACTCGCGGGCGGCCGAGGGGCGCTTCCTCACCACCGACCGAGTCACGCCCGAAGTGCTGGCCTTCGTCCGCGCGCTGGGCGAGGTGGCCTCGGCCCGCGGGCAGTCGGTGGCCCAGCTGGCGCTGGCCTGGGCGCTGCGGGACCCGCGCATCACGTCGGTCCTCGTGGGCGCGTCGAGTCCCGAGCAGCTGGCGGCGAACGTCGCGGCCGTCGACCGGCTCGACTTCACCGACGACGAACTGTCCCAGATCGACCGAGCCGCCAAGGAAGCGGGTGTCGATGCGTAGCAGGCTTCATCTGGCGCCGGCGTGATAGCCCTCCCCAGGGTGGGCCTGGGCGGCGGACCCCTCGGGAACTACCTCCATCCCATCTCCGACGCCCAGGCCCAGGCCGTCATCGACACGGCCTGGGCGGCCGGGGTCCGCTACTTCGACACCGCCCCCTTCTACGGCTTCGGCCTGGCCGAGCAGCGCCTGGGCAAGGCGCTGCGCGACCGCCCCCGGTCGGAGTACCTCCTGTCGACCAAGGTCGGCCGCCTGGTCCGGCCCGGCTCCAACGGGTCGCCCGGGGCGGGCATCTTCGCGGTGCCCGACGATCGGCACGTCGAGTGGGACTTCACCCGCGACGGCGTCCTGCGCAGCGTCTCGGACTCCCTGGAGCGCCTCGGCCTGGACCGGATCGACATCCTGCTCATCCACGACCCCGACCACCACTGGCCGCAGGCCCTGGACGAGGCCTACCCCGCCCTGGCCGACCTGCGCGCCCAGGGGGTGGTGCGCGCGATCGGCGTCGGCATGAACCAGTCGCGGATGCTCGTCGACTTCGTCAAGCGCGCCGACCCGGACCTCCTGCTCGCCGCCAACCAGTGCACACTGCTGCGCCGGTCGGCGTTCGAGGAGCTGTTGCCCCTGTGCCAGGAACGCGCCATCCCCGTCGTCGCGGCCAGCCTGCTGCACCGCGGCGAGCTGGCCGACCCGACGGCCGACGCTTCTGAGGAGGTGCGGCGGATCGCGGCGGCGTGTCAGGAGCACGAGGTCCCGATCACGGCCGCGGCCCTGCAGTTCCCGTTCCGGCATCCCGCCGTGCACTCGATCCTGGTCGGCGCCCACGAACCGGCTCAGATCACCGCCAACCTGGCCGCCTTGCGCCATCCCGTACCCGACGCCCTGTGGCAGGACCTGGGACCTAGCTGATCGGCTCCTTGTAGACGAGCAGGTAGCGCCAGAACAGCAGGCGGCGGATCGAGGCGCCGGGCAGCAGCGTCGCCGCCTCGGCGGTGATCTCCGGCAACGTCATCATGGCCTTGGCGACCACCATCTCGGTGGGAGCCTCCGCCTCCTGCGGCCGGGCCGCCGAAAGGAGACGCGCGACCGCGTTCACCGGCACCGCGCACAGGCTGACCGCGTAGTCCGCGGGCATGCTCTCCCGATAGCAGCCCAGGATCGCGAGCACCCCGCCGGGAGCGAGCGATCCGCGTAACCGGCTGACCGTCTCGAAGGGCACATGGTGGATGCTGGCCAGGCACGAGACGAAGTCGTACTTTCCACGCGGTAGCTCCGCCACCGCGATGTCGGCCTGCTCGTACCGTACGGGACCCGGGATCGAGCGGGCCGCCTCGACGGCCTCGGCGGAGGAGTCGATCGCGTCGACCACCAGCCCCTTCGCGGCCAGCCGCCGCGCGAACCGCCCGGTCCCGCAGCCGACGTCCAGCGCGGTCCCGGCGCCCTGGGGAATCTGTTTGAGCAGAAGCGGATGATAGTGGTCATTGTGGTTGAACGACATGACACGCAAAGCTATCGCTGCGGGAGGAGCTTGATCGTGCTTTCGGCGTGCCGCGCCACCTGGGCCCGGCTGTACAGGAGCGGGAAGTAGTCGCTCGACCGCCAGCGTTCCGCCAGATCCCGGTAATGCGGGCTGCGCGGGTCGCCGGACTGGCCGGGAGCGTTGACCGCGCGGGAGTCGTCCCACTTGCCGACGTCGAGCACCATCTTGAACGACGCTCCGGACGTCTGCTGGTAGGTGGCGGCGTTGTAGGAGGAGGCGTCCACCGTGTACGCCGAGCCGCCCCTGGGGAAGGGACCCACGTTCGCGCCGACGGGGCTGGCGAACTCCGTGTACTGCAGCGCGCCCCACGTCCACAGCCGCGGGTCGGCACCGAGCCGCCCGGCGACCTCGCGATAGGCGGCGGCCAGTGTCGTGGCCAGCAGGTCGTCCCGCACGGCCTTACCTCCGGTCCCGAACCAGCGTTCCGGGTTCTCCAACGCGTCGATCAGCACGCGGACATCGAGGACGGGGATGGAGTCCGCCACCGCCGGCGGCAGCACCGCGCGGCGGAAGGCGGGCCCGAGATGACGCGAGAACCACGGCTCGAACAGCGCCGCCTCCGGCGAGTCCGCGTCCGTCGCCCCGTCCCAGGGCCGGAGCAGCGTCAGCGCCCGCTGGGTGTCCGGATCCGCGCTCGTCAGACCGGCGAGCAGGCGTACGATCCGCTGGGCGGGCTTGGACACCTTGTCGGCCTGCAGGCGGATCGAGTCGTCGAGGGAACTCCGTGGGCTCGCCGCGAGCACTTCGTCGATCCGCTGCTTGCGGTAGGGAGGATCCCACTCGAATCCCACCTGGACCGGGTGGTTCGCGGGCAGGTCGAACTCGTTCGCCGAAGAGATCGCCCCTCGCGGCGGATTGTAGGAGCGGGGCAGGCGGGCGCCGTCGTAGAAGCCCTTCCATTCGTAGCGGCCGTCGCCCGGCACGGGCAACAGACCGTCATAGCCGTTGCGCCGGGGGGTGAGACCGCCGGGCACCCAGCCGATGTTGCCGGAGGTGTCGGCGTACACCTGGTTCTCGGGCGGGCCGCCCCAGGTGCTCATGGCCGCGGCGAACTGCTTGAAGTCGCGGGCGCCCATGTACGTCAGGCTGCCGAAGTAGGGCGACGTGCCGGGCTCCAACCAGGTGGTGCGCAGCGCGTACGCGAGGTTGCGCTGCTTGTCGATCTTGAGCACGGGGCCGTGCCTGGTGAAGGGCAACTCCACGTTGACCGGCGAGCCGCCCGCGACCGGCACCTTCTCGGTGATCGTCGTGAAGCGCTCCCAGCCGTCGCCGTACCGGTACCTGCCCGGGTCGGCGGGATCGAGCTGGTAGACGTAGAGGTCCTCCTGGTCGGTGCCGAAGATGGTCAGGCCGAACGCGACGGTGCCGTTGTGCCCGATCGAGATCCCCGGAAGCGCGGGTTCACCGGCCCCGATGACGTCGATCCCGGGCGCCGACAGATGGGCCATATAGCGCAGGGAGGGCGCCGTCAGCGACCGGTGCGGGTCGCTGGCCAGGATGGGACGGCCCGTCGCGGAGCGGCCCGGCGAGACCGCCCAGCTGTTGCTGCCCTCGCCGGCCCCCGGGTCGGCAGGGGCCAGGCGTAGCGCGCCGTTCTGGAAGACCACGCCCCGCGTGGCCAGATCGTAGGTCCGCAGTACGTCCACGGGCACGGAGCAGGGATCGAACCCTTTGGGCAGAGTTGTGGTGTGTTGGGGTTCCAGCTGCCACAGGGCTCCGGCGTCCTCGGTTCCGCCCGCGCAGACGATGAGCGAGCGGAGCACCTCGCTGAAGACGTTCTTGGAGATGCCGTGGCTTCTGATCCGCACCACGTCCTCCGGCCGCCAGAGCGCGGGCGCGTATCCGAGCTGCCGGAACTCGGGCGGCATGCTGTCGGGGTTCCGCTCGAGCCACCGTACGTAGGCGTTGACGCCCTCGGTGAAACGGGTCGCCGCCTGCTTGGCTCCGGGGCCGTAGCTCGCCCATTCCCGGTCCATGTTCCCGCGGTACAGGAACATCCTTGTCGCCTTGTCCTGCTCCAGGTAGGCGGAGCCGAAGACCGCGGAGAGCTCGCCCAGGCCGCGACGCCGCCAGAGGTCGATCTGGAACAGCCGGTCCCTGGCCGCGTTGAATCCCTGGGCCAGGAAGAGGTCGTCGGTGTTCTGGGCGTAGATGTGCGGAACACCCCACTCGTCGACGATCAGCTCGACCGGCTGCCTGAGCCCGGGGACGACCTGGTCCGCGGCCTGCCGTGACTGCGCCGCCACCGGCGGCGCGGTCAGGCTCAGCACAAGGACGGCGGCCAGCGCCGCTCCGGCACGCAGGCGTCTCCGCATGGCACAGCACCTCTCGTTGGGGTGTGGGCGAGCACCGGAACGGCGGCCTGCCCCCTCGGCGCCTTCCATGACAGGACGCCTGCGGTGATTTCGGCCAGGGAAGTCGGGATATTTAGGGGGCACAGCGGCGGAAAAAGCCCTCCGCACCGCATCTGTAGGGGTTGAGTAGGGGGTCTAGGCGCACGTCTTCTGCTCGACGTCACACAGCTTGACTTCGGGGAAACGGGGTGATCGCTCGTTGAGCAGCGGCTGCGGCTTCGCGCGCAGGTGCAGGTCGAAGAACGCCGCCACGTACGTGCGGGTGATCCCCATGGAACGGGCAGGGGGCAGGTCGGTGTTCCGGTAGATGCCGATCTGTTCGCCCAGCACGGCGATGTCGGTGAACGAGACGTGCTCCGCCCCCGCCACCACGAGCCAGCGCTTCCATCCCGTCAGGTTCTGCCAGACGCCATCCCATGAGACGTCCTTTCCGCCCGGGCTGTGCTTCGCCTGCGTGCCCAGGAAGAGGAACGGCCGCGGCAACCCGCTCTCCGGAACCGGGACGAACGCGGTGCCGTCGATGTCGATCCCGGCGCGTACCCTCGAGTCCTTGAGCATGGCACCCACGGCGCTCGCGCCGCCCGCCGAGTGACCGGCCATCGCGATTCTGGACGGGTCGATCAGCGCGGCGCTCTTCCATTGGGGATGTGCGCGCGTCAGAGCGTCCAGCACGAAGGAGACGTCGGCCGCCCTGGTCGCGCCAACCTTGTCCCAGAATGCCTGGTCCTTCTCCTTGACCTCGCATGCCACGCAGGTGGTGATCCGTCCGCCGGGGAAACTCGTCGCGCTCTCGTACGTGTGGCCGATGGAGACCACCGCGTACCCCCTGCTCGCCAGGTCTTCGGCCAGTGCGGTGAGCGAGCTCCGGGGCTCGGTGAAGCCAGTGGAGAGCACCACCAGCGGCAGCCCGCGCCGATGACCGGCGGGTTCGGCGTCGGTGGTCGCGTTGGTCCGCGTCTTGCTGAGCAGATCGAGCGGCAGACCGGTTATCTCCCCGTCTTTCATGAGGAGTTCTGATTCCTTGGCGGTCATGTACGGAGCCGGCTTCCGGCCGCGGGCTTTCGCCGGATACCAAAGGGAGACCATGAGTTCCCTCGCCTTCACGCTGGGCACCCAGGGGTCGGCGCGGGAGGTGTCCTTGAGGTACAAGGACGTGGTGCCGACCGGCTGGGACCCTGTCGGTTTGGGGAGGTACGGCGTACCGCTCCGGAGAGACGTCAGAGCGGCGGAGGCGGGCCTGGCAGGGTTCGGCGACGGCGTGCGCGAGGGGCCGTCGGACCGGGCCGGCCCGGTCGCGGACGCGGGAGCGCAGGAGGTGACGGCCACGAAGGCGAGCAGGGTTGCGACGGCGATGACGCCTCGGCGCAGCGTCGGATTTATCACATGACCCATCAACTGTTGTCCTTCCGAATCGGAGCGGCCGCCTCGATGGAGTCTCCACGGGCGGCCGATGGCAGCAAGCAAGCTATGCGCCGCGGAGATTCGCCCGCGTCCTCTGTTATGCCGATATAGACCCCTTCTTCGGGACGACCCCCAGCCGTGTCATCCCTGCGATGTACTCCTGGAGGACGTCGGGCCCGGTCACCGAGGCGGACGCGGGACCTGCCGTGCAGTCGGGACAATGCATCAGTGACGGTGAGCGAACGACGTGGATGGTGGCGGCTCGGGCTGAATGTGCTGCGTCCTGAGCAGGAATCCGCCCGGCCCTCGCGCCGGTCGCTCCTCGCCGACCTGCTGCTCGCGATCCTCCTGACCGCTATCGCGGTGGCCGCTACGGCCAGCACGACCGACGGTGCTCTCCACCGCCTCGACGTGCGACAACACTCCCTGCTGGCGCCCTTGAAACTGATGGAGCCCGTGAAACCGCGGCCCTCTCCTCAGCCACGAAGTAGCGACAACCGGCCCGACGGTCTGGTCCGGCCGGTCACTCCCCCCGCCGACCAGGGCCCGCTTCCCCTTCTGGTGGTTCTGACCGCGTTGCCGCTGGCGGTACGGCGGCTTTATCCGCTGATCACCTTCGGGGTGGTGCTGGTCGCGGCATTGGCCACCGCCGACGACGCGACCTGGATCACCGTGCTGACGTTCGCCATCGCCGCCTATGGCGCCGTGGCCCACAGTCGTCACCGGGCGCCGGCGATGGGCGGCCTCGTCCTCGCGACCGTCCTGGCCGGCGCGGCCTTCCAGGACTCCTTACCGCCGTTGCCGAGCTGGCTGGGCCCGTTCGTGGTACTGCTCAGCGCTGGAGTCGCCGCGAGTCTCGGCCGGTTCTGGAGGCAGCAGATCGACGCACTGCGGCAGGCTCAGGAGGAGGCCATGCGCCGGGCCGTCGAGGTGGAGCGCTCCCGGATCGCCGCCGAACTCCACGACGTCGTCACCCACAATGTGAACGTGATGGTCATTCAGGCCGGAGCGGCGCGCAAGGTCATGGACACGGCCCCGGATCGGTCGAAGCAGGCCATGCTGGCGGTCGAAGCCGGCGGCCGGGCCGCCATGGCCGAACTCCGCCACGTCATGGGCCTACTCGCCGGCACGGAAAGCGCGCGGGCGGTGAGCAGCGCCGACGGGCTCGAACCACAACCGGGACTCGACCAGCTGGACTCCTTGATCAAACGGGTTCGCGAAGCCGGAATACCGGTCAGCGTCGAGGTCTCTCCACCGCCCGGCCCGCTGCCGCCTGGGGTGGACCTGGCCGCGTACCGCGTTGTGCAGGAGGCCTTGACCAACACCATCAAGCACGCGGCCGGCGCCGCGGCGTCCGTCACGATCGGCCACAGCGGCGACTGGCTGGAGATCGAGATCACCGACACCGGCGGCAGCCAGGCGACGCGCGCCGGAGACGGCCAGGGCAGGGGGCTGATCGGGCTACGCGAGCGGCTCGCGCTCTACGACGGCACCCTGGAGGCGGGACCAAGGAGCGGCGGCGGCTACCAGACCAAGGCGAGGCTTCCATGGACGTGACCAAGCCTCTGCGCGTGGTCATCGCCGACGACCAGGCGCTGGTACGCGGCGGGTTCGGGATGATCCTCGCCGCCGACGGCATCGAGGTGGTGGCCGAGGCGGCCAACGGCGCCGAAGCCGTCGCCGCGGTCCGCCGCACCCGGCCCGACGTCGTGCTGATGGACATCCGGATGCCGGAGATGGACGGCCTCGAAGCCACCCGCCAGATCATGGCAGGCGCCTCGGACGAGACCCGCGTCCTCATCCTGACCACCTACGACCTCGATCACTATGTCTATGCGGCGCTCACCATGGGGGCCAGCGCGTTCCTGCTCAAGGACGTCACACCCGAGCACCTGGTGGCCGCGGTGCGCCTGGTCCGCGCGGGTGACGCCCTGCTCGCCCCGTCGATCACCCGCCGCCTGGTCGAACGCTTCGCCCGCCGTGACGAGGCCAGGGCCGCCGTTCACCGCGACCTGTCGGAGCTGACACCCCGGGAACTGGAGGTGCTGCGCCTGCTCGCCACCGGGCTGAGCAACGCCGAACTCGCCGACCGGCTGAGCCTCAGCCCGACGACGGTGAAGACCCACGTGGCGCGCATCCTGTCCAAGCTCGGCCTCAGGGACCGGGTTCAGGCGGTCGTGCTCGCGTACGAGACGGGGTTGGTCGCCCCCGGCTCCCCCGCTGACGGGCGCGGGCCGTCGTAAGCGCCGGACCCGGATGCCGAAAGGTCCGCGAACTCCGGACGGGAACGTCCCGAAGCTCACGGACCTGTCACCGGCGAGGCTAGCGGCGTACGTGCACCGGCACGCCCTTGCCGAGCAGCCCGGGCAGCTCGACGGCCACGTTCATCGGCATCCGCACGCACCCGTGCGACGCCGGGTACAGCGGCACCGACAGCGCGCCGTGGAAGGCGATGCCGCCGTTGAAGAAGATCGGGTTGTACAGCTGCCCCAGGTACGACCTGTGCCAGCCCTTGGCCCGCCACGTCGTCTTGAAGTCGCCCGTGGGCGTCCTGGCCGAGCCGCAGAAGCGCTGGCTCTTGCCCTGCCACTTCGCCGTCTCGCAGTACGGGACGCCGCTGCCGGACGAGATGTGGGTGATCAGCTTCACCTGGCCGTCGACGTACAGGACCATGATCTGCTTGGTCAGGTTGACCTCGGCGCGGGTCGGCTTGCCGTTCTTGACCAGGACCTTGGGGGTCCTGGGGTTCTCCAGCGCGGTCCACGTGCGCTTGGCGATCGTGCTGGTGGGCCGGATGCCGTTGACCTTCTGGAAGGCCCAGACAGCCGTCATCGTGGACCCGCCGTAGCTGCCGTCGGCCCGGCCCGGCCGGTAGCCGAGCTCCTTGAGGCGCGTCTGCAGCCAGGTGACCGCCTTGCCCTTGGAGCCCAGCTTGAGCGTCTTCTTGGGCGCGGCGACGGTCGTGGTGGGCCCGGCCTCGGAGGCCGCCACAGTCGGCGGCGCCGCGGTGGGTGTTGTTGTGATGGGTGTTGTTGTGATGGAAACGATCGCGGGCGCGGCCGCCGACCGCGCATGGGTGACGGTCGTACCGCACCCTGTCAGGACTAGGGCGCCAGCCGTCAAGAGAGCAGCCACGCCGGGCAGCCGTCGGTCCCCCACCCGTACCACCTCTCAAACCATGAACATTCTGATCAAAGGACCATGTCAGGTTAATGCAATGGTCAACCTGTTTAGAGTGTGCCCATGCCTGAGAAGTTGCCTGCCAACGCCGTTCTGGTGGAAACCGCGCTTCGCGCGCTAGGCGCGGAGGGAGAAATCATCGTATTGCCGGAAAAAGCGCCCACTGCGGCCACCGCCGCCGCGCAGGTCGGCTGTGAGGTCGGCGCCATCGCCAACAGCCTCATCTTCGACGCGGACGGCACGCCGCTCCTCGTCATGACCAGCGGCGCGCACCGCGTCGACGTCGAGCTGATCGCCCGCACGGCGGGGGTCGAGAAGGTACGGCGGGCGACGCCGGAGTTCGTCAGGGCGGCGACGGGCCAGCCGATCGGCGGCGTCGCGCCCGTCGGGCATCCGGCCCCGGTGCGGACCCTGGTGGACAACTGGCTGAGCAAGCACGAGGTCGTATGGGCCGCCGGCGGGCATCCGCTCACGGTCTTTCCCACCACATTCGATGAGCTGGTGCGGATCACCGGTGGCACCCCCGTCGACGTCGAGTAGTGTGCGACGCGTGATCGAGTTTCGTGGGGCGGGACAGGCGGAGTTCACCGAACACCTGGACACGGTGATCGGCATCTACGCCGCCGCCATGCGCCCGCCCGCGGACCAGATCACCGGCCGCAAGGCCATCATGCGGAATCACGGGACATACCCATATTTCCAGTGCTATTTCGCTGAATTGCGTGAGGAGCCGGAAGCGTACCCCCCGAAGATCGTCGGCTTCGCCTACGGCTTCCGGGGCGCGCCGGGCCAGTGGTGGCACGATGTCGTGTTCCGCGCGCTGGAGAGCCAGGCGGGCAGGGAGGTCGCCGACGCGTGGCTGGGTAACGCGTTCGAGCTGGCCGAGATCCACATGCACCCCGACTACCAGGGCAAGGGCATCGGCCGGGCGATGATCGCCACGCTGTGCGCGGGCCGCCGCGAGCGTTCGGCGGTGCTGTCCACCCACGACCGCCCCACCACGGCCCGCCACCTGTACGCCAGCATGGGCTTCACCGACCTGCTGAGCCCATTCCTCTTCCCGGGCGGCTACGAGCAGTACGCGATCGTGGGCAGACCCCTCCCCCTGTGACCACGACGGCTTTTGACCACGACGGCTTTTGACCACGGCGGCTTGACCCCAGCGCGGCCCTGACCCGGTTCGTTCCAGGTTCGTACCAGCGCGGCTCCGCCCTGTTCGCCGCGCCACCGACATAATAAAGACGATCAACCTGGCGCCCCCATCCGCGTCAATCCCGGGCACCTCCCCCTGCACCGACGCCCACGTCACACCACCCGGACGTCCGGCAGGAGGAACCTATGCGTCTCGTCACACGAATCGGAGTGGCCGCCACTCTCCTGGTGAGCCAGGGCACCCCACCCGAGCCGACCCCCACCCCCACACCTACGCCCACACCCACGTCGACCGCGAGCACCAACAAGAAGAGTTCCAAGACCGCCATCCCCCCGGAGTTGAAGAACGTCCCGTCGCTCCGCGTCCTCCCCTGGGATCCCCGTCAGGCCAGCCACGTCCGGATCTTCGTGCACTGCCCGCCGAAGGCGAATCACGCGCTCATCGGCTCCACCGCGTTCGCCCTGAAGGGTTCGAGGCGCCTCTACCGGGAGGTGGGGCTGGGACTCTCCGACCGGGGTCTGGCGCACCGCGCCGTGTCCATCTCCTACTCCGCCCTGCCTGGGTTCCATGGCGCGCACCTGAAGTGCGTGAAGGTCAAGATGAACCAGAAGACACGCATCAGGCGCATCAGGGTGCTCGGCCGGGATGCCGTGCCTCTCTACGTGCGCAGGTTCAGCATCTGGCAGTTCTTCGACTAGGCCGGAGAACGAACCGGCGTGTCATTGGCCGTCTCGTGACTTGTGGTTTGCCACCCGTCACTCTGGGCAATCTTCACTACGTAGGGCAACCGGCCATCCGCCCGATCCCCCTGCGGGCGGAGCACCGGCACGAGGTCCCCTCACCGAGGGTCGTTCTTCTTCTCCCACGAAAGAGCTATCCCTCCCCAGGGACCCCGACCGCGACGGACGCCTTCCTCCACTCCGCCGGACCGTCACAGGGGTCGCACCAAAGGATCTAGAAGGCCAGGATGCGCCGGGTTACGCGGACAGCGCCTCGGCCGGAGCAAGCCGCTCGAACACCTCTCGCGTCGCGCTGGATCGGTTGAACGTGATGAAGTGGATGCCCGGGGCGCCCTCATCGAGCAGCCGCTGGCAGAGCTCCACCCCGTGGTCGATGCCCAGCCGCCGCACGGCCGCCGGGTCGTCGGCCACCGCCTCGAAGCGGGCCGCCAGGTCCGCCGGGAACGGCGCCCCCGACAGCTGCTCCGACCTGGCGATCGTGCTCATCTGCGTGACCGGCATGATGCACGGGATGATCGGCGTGTCACACCCCTGCTCCGCCACCCGGTCGCGCAGCCGCAGGTAGTCGTCGGCCTGGAAGAACATCTGGGTGATCGCGTAGTCGGCGCCGGCCCGGCACTTCTGTACGAAGAAGTCGGTGTCGGACTCGATCGACGGCGAGCGCGGGTGTTTGTACGGGAACGCCGCCACGCCCACGCAGAAGTCGCCCACCTGCCGGATCAGCCGCACGAGCTCTTCGGCGTAGAGGACGCCTTCGGGGTGCTGGACCCACTCGCCTGTCGGGTCGCCGGGAGGGTCGCCCCGCACGGCGAGGATGTTGCGCACCCCCGCGTCCGCGAAGCGGCCGATCAGGTGGCGCAGCTCGCGGATCGAGTGGTTGACCGCGGTGAAATGCGCCACAGGGGTGAGCGTGGTGTCGTGGGCCAGCCGTTCGACGATGTCCACGGTGCGGTCGCGGTTGGAGCCGCCCGCGCCGTAGGTCACCGACACGAACGTCGGCCGCAGCGACTCGAGCTCTCTGATCGCCCGCCACAGCTGCCGTTCCCCCTCGTCCGTCTTCGGTGGGAAGAATTCGAAGGAGAACGACCGGCCACCGGACGCGAGAAGCTCACGGACGGTGGGAACACGATCGGGCAGGATGGAGGGTCGACCAAGCGCCATGTGACCCAGGCTACCGCCACAAGCCCCGTCTCTGGAGATCCGGCTTGGTGGCCAAGTCGTCCCTGGAGATCCGGCTTGGCCGCCCGGCCACTAGTCTCAGATGCATGACCACTGACGCCGCGAGCCTGGACGCCCTGCGTGCCAAGGTGGACGCCGCGCTGCGGACGTTCGTCCAACGGCAGCTGCCCGCCCCCGGCGACACCGAGCTCGAGCCGCTCCGCGCCGCCGCCGAGGACCTGCTGTCCGGTGGCAAGCGGCTGCGCCCGGCCTTCTGCTACTGGGGTTGGCGGGGCGCGGGCGGCACCGACGTGCCCGGGATCTTCACCGCCGCCGCCTCGCTGGAGCTGCTCCAGGCCAGCGCGCTGGTGCACGACGACGTGATGGACAAGAGCGACCTGCGCAGGGGCATGCCGTCCGCGCACCGCCGCTTCGAGGCCATCCACGAGAAGTCGGGCTGGCACGGCTCGGCGGAGCAGTTCGGGGAGGGCGCGGCGATCCTGCTGGGCAACCTGCTGCTGATCTGGTCCGGCGAGATGTGGCGCAGCAGCGGCCTGCCGCCCGAGTCGCTGTCGGCGGCCCAGCCGGTGCACGACCACATGCGTACCGAGCTGATGTGTGGTCAATATCTCGATCTGCTGGAGCAGGCGCACGGCGAGAACACCTTCGAGTCCGCCCTGCGCGTCGCCCTCTACAAGAGCGGCAAATACTCCGTCGAACAACCGCTCCGCCTCGGCCTGGTGCTCGCCGCCGGCAGCCTGGAGCCGTGGATGGACGAGCTCTGCATGGAGTACGGCCGGCGGGTCGGCATCGCCTTCCAGCTGCGCGACGACATCCTGGGCGTGTTCGGGGACCCGGCGCAGACCGGCAAGCCGGCGGGCGACGACCTGCGCGAGGGCAAGCGGACGATGCTCATCGCGCGGACCCTGGCATCGGCCGCACCCGGCGACGCCGAGACGGTGCGCGCCCTGCTGGGCGATCCCGGACTCGACGAGGACGGGGTGGCCACGCTGCGGGGCATCATCGACGGCACCGGGGCGCTGCGCCAGTGCGAGGACATGATCGGCGACTACCTCGGCGAGGCGCTGACGTTCCTCGGCAAGGTGCCCATCACACCGGACGCCCGCGCGGCCCTGTCGGACCTGGCGGTGGCCGCCACCTCACGCACAACCTGAGGTCACCACACGCCCAACCATCACTCTCACACGCAACCTGAGCCACCACACGCCCAACCGGTCACTCTTACTCACAACCTGAGCCACCACACGCGCAACCGGTCACTCTCAGGCACGCCTGAGCGACCTCACGCGTACTCTGAGCGGCCGCACGTACGAGCTGAGTAGGGCGCGGGCGCCGGGCGGCGCCCGCGCGCGTCTGTCAGCGGGCCAGGCGCTTGGCGAACTCCGCCGCCGCGGCACCCGGGTCCTCGGCGTCCGTGATGGCACGTACCACTACAACCCGTTCGACCCCATACGACCGCACCTGGTCGAGATTGCCCAGGTCGATGCCGCCGATGCCGAACCACGGCCGCCCGCTGCCGAGCGACGCCGCGTGCCGGAGCAGCGACGGCCCCGGCGCGTGGCGGCCCGGCTTGGTCGGCGTCGGCCAGACGGGACCGCAGCAGAAGTAGTCGACGCCCTCCTCCACAGCCGCGGCGGAAGCCTCGGCGACGGAGTGGGTGGACCGTCCGATGAAGACGTCGTCGCCGAGTATCTCTCGCGCGACCTTCACCGGAAGATCGTCTTGCCCCAGGTGGAGCACGTCGGGGCGGGCGGCGTACGCGATGTCGGCCCGGTCGTTGACCGCCAGCAGCCGGCCGTGCCGGTCGCAGGCGTCACGGAAGACCTCGAGGAGCGCGAGCTCTTCGCGCGCCTCCAGTCCCTTCTCCCGCAACTGGACGATGTCCACGCCCGCGGCCAGCACCGCGTCGAGGAAGTCGGCCAGGTCACCGCGTTCGCGACGGCCGTCCGTGCAGAGGTAGAGGCGGGCCTCAGAAAGCGAGGGCTTGAGCACGCCGTTTGACCTCGGTATGGCGACCGGCCCTGATGGCGTCGACGGGCGAGCCGGGCAGGGAGTCGTCGGGAGTGAAGAGCCAGCGAAGCGACTCGATGTCGTCGTAACCGGAGTCTCGCAGCACGGAGAGTGTGCCGGGCAGACCCTTCATCACGTCCTTTCCATCAAGGAACACCGCGGGCACTTGTGGCCCACCACCACCCCGGCGCACACCGAGCAGTTTCCGATCCTTGAGGAGTTGCTTGGCCCGCCCAATCGAGAGGTCGAGGCGCGCGGCCACTTCGGGGAGAGTGAGCCACTCGGCGACGAGTTGGTCGGTCTCCCGGTCGATCTGCGCAACAGAAAGCGTCACGAAACCACAACTACCACATGGCGTGCTTGCTCAAACAACACAATCCCGTAGGGAGAGGTCGGGATCTACCAGGCGTTCGGCGTCTACGCGGTGCCCGGCTTCGATGATTCTGCGGCCCTGGACGAGGTCTCGGGGCCGGTCCACGGCGAGTACCGCGGCCAGGGTGTCGTCCGAGGTGAGCCAGCAGGCCGACCATTTCCCGCCGAGTTCGCCTCGGTAGAGGAGGCGGTCTCCGGCCGGGTGGTGGCCCGCGTACTGGACCATGTGGCCGAACTGCTCGGACCAGAAATAGGGCACTGGGTCGTAGGCGGCCTCCACGCCCAGCAGGGTGGCGGCGGCCACCTCGGGCGCGTTGAGCGCGGCGTCCCAGTGCTCGACCCTCAACCTGGTCTCGAACCGGCGCGACCACCAGGCGGCGCAGTCGCCCACGGCCACGACGTTCGGCAGGGACGTACGCAGGTGCTCGTCGGTGACGACGCCGTTGTCCAGGTCGACGCCGGAGCCCGCGAGCCAGCCGACCGCCGGGCGTACTCCGACGCCGGTGACGACCACGTGCGCCTCGATGAGGCTTCCGTCCGCCAGCGTCACGCCGCCGTCGTCCACGGAGCCGACCAGGGTGTTGAGCCGCAGGTCGATGCCCTCGTACCAGCCCTGGGTGCGGGCGCCGATCTCCGGACCGACCGCCTGGGCGAGCGGGGTGGGGCCCGCCTCGATCACGGTCACCTCGCAGCCGGCCCGGCGGGCGGCGGTGGCCACCTCGGCACCGATCCAACCAGCGCCGATGATCACCACGCCGGCGCCCTTGACCAGCCGGGCGCGCAGCTCCAGCGCGTCGTCGAGGGTGCGCAGCACGTGCTGGCGGCCGTCGCCGGGCAGCGTGATCGGCTCGGCTCCGGTGGCGATCACCAGGCCGTCGTAGGCGAGCTCGCCCTCGGTGGTCTCGACGACGCCGGGACGCAGCGCCTTGGCCGAGACGCCCGGCCAGAAGTCCACCTCCAGCACGGCGAGGTCGGCGTCGACGAAGCTGGAGTCACTGCTGCCCGACAGGACCGCCTTCGACAGCGGTGGCCGGTCATATGGCCGGTGCCGCTCCTGCCCGATCAGCGTGATCCTGCCGTCGAACCCTTTCGCGCGCAGCGCCTCGACACTCCGTACGCCGGCCAGACCGGCGCCTGCCACCACCACATGATTCACGTTCAAGACCATAACGGGGCCCGTGCCTGGGCGTCGCGCCGAGGCCGTAGGGTGGAGGCGTAAGACGCGCGGGAGTCCGGCCGTTTACCGGGCTGAGAGGAAGGCTGCACCGGGCCTTCGACCGCAAGACACCTGATCCGGATCATGCCGGCGAAGGGAGCGGACGTGGACATCGTCGTAGGCGGCGGGATCGTCGGGCTGTCCATCGCCTGGCGCCTGTCCCGCTCGGGGCGGCCGGTCACCGTGGTCGACCCGGCTCCGGCCACTGGGGCCTCGCACGCGGCGGCGGGCATGCTGGCGCCGGTGAGCGAGGTCACGTACACGGAGGAGCCGCTGCTCCGACTGGGCCTCGCCGCACTGCGCCGCTGGCCGTCCTTCGCCTCCGAACTCGCCACCGACGCCGGCCTCGACGCCGGTACGGGACCCGCCGCCACCCGCCTTGACGAGGCTGGAGCGTCTGAAGTTGACGAGGCCAGGGCGCCTGAAGCGGTCGTGAGCGGGCTCAGCGAGGCTGCGCGGGCCGGGCTGGACTTCCGGGTCGACGGGACGCTGGCCGTGGCGTTCGGGGCCGACGATCTGGCGGCGCTCGGTGAGCTGGCCGCGTTCATGGAGAAGCTGGGGCTACCGGTCGAGCGGCTGACCGGGCGCGAGTGCCGTCGGCTGGAGCCCATGCTGGCGCCCTCCGTACGCGGTGGGCTGCTGGCCCGTGGAGACGCGTGGGTGGACCCGCGCCGTGTCACCGCCGCGCTCCTAGCCGCACTCGACCGCCTGGGCGTCCCCATCGTCCGGGCTCGCGTCAGCGAACTACTCCGGGACGGCGACATGGGCGACCAGGTCGTGGGCGTACGCCTCGCACCCCCGGACCAGACGGCCACCCCGAACCAGACGGCCACCCCGGACAGGACAACCACCCCGGACAGGACAGCCACCCCGGACCAGGGCCTCCCGCAGGCGGACATCCCCGCCGAGATCCGGGGCGAGCGGGTCGTGCTGGCGGCTGGGGCGTGGAGTGCCGGGCTGGCCGATGTCCCGGTGCGGCCGGTCAAGGGGCAGATCATGCGGCTGCGTTCCCCCCAGCCCCTGCTCGGCAGGTGTGTACGCGGGACGGTGCACGGGAAACCCGTGTACCTGGTGCCGAGGGGTGACGGTGAGCTGGTGGTCGGGGCGACGCAGGAAGAGCTGGGGTTCGACACGAGGGTGACGGCGGGCGGACTGTACGAGCTGCTGCGGGACGCCCACGAGCTGGTGCCGGGCGTCACCGAGCTGGAGATCGCCGACGTGGTGGCGGGGCTGCGTCCGGGCACACCGGACAACGTCCCGCTCATCGGGCCCAGCGGGACGCCCGGGCTGGTGCTGGCCACCGGGCATCACCGGGGCGGGGTGCTGCTGGCCCCGCTCACGGCGGCCATCTTGCTGGGCGAGGAGAGCGAGCTCGCGGAGCTGTGCTCGCCGCTGAGGTATCGGGATATTTCATGAATGTGACCATCAATGGGGCGCCACACGAGGTGCCCGACGGCACCACCGTGGCGCAGGCCGTACTCACGCTCACCACGGCCACGACCGGCGTGGCCGTGGCCGTGAACGACGAGGTGGTGACGCGGAGCGCCTGGGAGACGACGGCGCTCGGCGACAGCGACCGGATGGAAGTGCTGACGGCGGTGCAAGGTGGATGATCTGCTCATAGCCGGAGAGAAGTTCTCCTCCCGGCTCATCATGGGCACCGGCGGCGCGCCGTCGCTGGAGGTGCTCGATCAGGCGCTGGTCGCGTCCGGCACCGAACTGACGACCGTCGCCATGCGGCGGCTCGACCCCGGCGCGCCCGGCTCGGTGCTCGACGTGCTGCGCGAACGCGGCATCAAGGTCCTGCCCAACACCGCCGGCTGCTTCACGGCGGGCGACGCCGTGCTGACCGCCCGCCTGGCCAGGGAGGCGCTCGGTACGAACTGGGTCAAGCTCGAGGTCATCGCCGACGAGCGGACGCTGCTGCCGGACCCGATCGAGACGTTCGACGCGGCCGAACGGCTGGTGGCCGACGGGTTCGTGGTGCTGCCGTACATCGGGGACGACCCGGCGCTGGCGCGTCGCCTGGAGCTGGCCGGGTGTGCGGCGGTGATGCCGCTCGGCGCGCCGATCGGCTCGGGCCTCGGCATCCGCAACCCGCACAACATCGAGCTCATCGTGGAGGCGGCCTCGGTGCCGGTGATCCTCGACGCGGGCATCGGTACGGCCAGCGACGCCGCCCTGGCGATGGAGCTGGGCTGCGACGCCGTACTCCTGGCCACGGCCGTCACCAGGGCGCAGCGGCCGGAGCTGATGGCGACGGCCATGAGAGCGGCCGTCCAGGCGGGCCGGTTCGCCCACCAGGCGGGCCGCATCCCCCGCCGCCGCTACGCGGAGGCCTCCTCCCCGACAGGCCCATAGCCGTACAGAGGCCCCGGATGGGTCCGTAGCCGCGCGGAGGCCCCGACGGGTCCGTAGCCACCAGCGCCACGCGGAGCGGACGAGACGGGATATGTCCGGTTATGTTCCAGATAGGCGCGTTCCAACGAGCACGGCTCGGCATCGGTTTCGGATGGTCAGGCCTTGCCAGTGGCAAAACGCCCGTAAACTCAGCGGGGTGGACACGACGACAGCGGACCCTCTCGTCGGACGGCTGCTCGATGGGCGTTACCGCATCGAGTCCCGGATCGCGCGGGGCGGTATGGCGACCGTCTACCTGGCGCTAGACGTCCGGCTTGACCGCACGGTCGCGCTGAAGGTCATGCATCGCTCGCTCGCCGAGGACCCGGCGTTCGTGCGGCGGTTCATCGGCGAGGCCAAGTCTGTGGCCAGCCTCTCCCACCCCAACGTGGTGCACGTCTTCGACCAGGGCACCGACGGGGACGTGGTCTATCTGTCGATGGAGTACGTCCCCGGCAGGACACTCCGCGACACCCTGCGCGACCGGGGCAGGCTGCCCGCCCGCGAGGCGCTGGAGATCATGATCCCGGTGCTCGCGGCCTTGGGCGCGGCCCATCAGGCCGGCATGGTGCACCGCGACGTCAAGCCCGAGAACGTCCTGCTCACCGACGACGGCCGGGTCAAGGTGGTGGACTTCGGCCTGGCCCGGGCCATCGAGGCGACCAACCAGACCCGCACCGGCGTGATGATCGGCACGATCGGCTACATGTCGCCCGAGCAGGTCATGACCGGCGGCGCCGACGTGCGCAGCGACGTCTACGCGGCGGGCATCATGCTGTTCGAGCTGGTGACCGGCGAGCAGCCCTACGACGGCGAGACGCCGATGTCGGTGGCCTACCGGCACGTCCACGACACCGTGCCGCCGCCGTCCTCCGTGGTGCCGGAGGTGCCGCCGCTGATCGACACGCTGGTGACGCACGCCACGGCCCGCTCCCCCGACGACCGTCCCGCCGACGCGACCGCGATGCTGGTGGCGGCCGTGGACGCGCACCGCATGCTGCCCCGTACGACGACGCCGCCCCCGCATGCGGGGGCGTCCGGGGCGCGCTCCATGCCGTACTCGATGCCGAGCTCCAGACCCGTCACCGCGCCGCACGCGATGACGCAGGTGGTGCCGAACCATACGATGATCCAGCCGCGCGAGGAGTTCCCCGCGCGGCGCGCCGGTTTCAAGCCCAACTGGTTCCTGGTCGCGCTCGCCGCAGTCATGGTGGTGGCGGTGGCGCTGACGGGCTGGTACTTCTCGCAGACCACGTACGTGCCGGTGCCCAACCTGGTCGGCACGGATCTGGCGGCTGCCCAGAGGGCCGCCTCCGCCCAGGGCTTCCAGGTGAAGACGGCGCCCGGCCAGCACGACGAGAAGGTGGCCGAGGGCCTCGTACTGAGGACCGACCCGGGGCGCAACGTCGAGGTCGAGCGGGGCGCGGCCCTCACGCTGGTGCCCTCGCTGGGCCCGAAGCGGGTGCTGGTGCCCAACGTCGAGGGCATGTCCGAGCCCGAGGCCCGCACCGCGATCGGCAAGGCCGGGCTCGACGTCAACCGCGTCAGCCGGCAGGCCAACCAGGAGATCGAGCGCGGCAAGGTGATCCGCACCTCGCCCGACGTGGGCGAGAAGGTCAAGGAGAACGCGAAGGTCAACCTCTACGTCAGCGCGGGGCTCGTGATGCCCGACGTCGGCGGCATGCCCAAGGACGAGGCGGCCAACTACCTCGGCACCCAGGGCTTCCAGGTGCAGGTCAACGAGGTCGACGACAGGGCCGAGCCGTGCACGGTGATCGCGCAGGCGCCCAAGGCCAAGGCCGAGGTCGACAAGGGCGCCCAGGCCATGATCACGGTGGCCCGGTGCCAGACCGACTTCTGGGACTGGTTCCGCGGCGACAATCAGGACAACGAGGCGCGTGACGACCAGGAGTTCCAGCTCGTCCCGTCGGTGGTGGGCAAGAACGCCGGCGACGCCAGGAACGAGTTACAGCGTCTCGGCTTCAGGGTGCAGGTCCGCAAGCTGTCGGGCGATGGAGTCGTACGGTTCCAGCGCCCGGCGGGCAACAGCGAACGTCCGCCCGGCGCGGTTGTGGTCCTCTGGCAGTAACCCGACCGTCGGGCTCTCACAGTGACCCGGTTGTCAGGCGAGGTTGCCGTACAGCCGGACCCTCGCCAGCCCTCCATCGGGATAGATGTCGACGCGCACCCGCGTGACCGGCTCGGCGTGCTCCAGGCGGAACCGGTGCGGCGTGTCGGGCTGCAACCGCGTCCTGGCCAGCAGCTCGACCTCTCGGTCACCGTCGTACCCGGTCAGTGACACCCATCCGGGCGCGTTGAACAGCAGGTTCGTGGTGTCGATCTCGGCCAGCCGGATGACGCCGCGCGCGGCGAGCCGGATGACCAGCCACTCGTTCCCGGCCTCGCGCCGCCGCGCGGTCTCCCAGCCCTCCGCCTGGTGGCGGGCCGACCCGGGGGCCAGGACGTTGTCGGGCGCCGAGTAGAACTCGTTGGAGCAGGCGATGACCCGCCCCCCGTTCGCCAGGGCGGCCAGGTCGAGGCTGAGCCCGTCGTAGAGGGACAGATCCGGCCGGACCTCGCCGTGCACGCGCAGCCGGGCGATCCCACCGTCGGGATACATGTTCAGCCGGACGTGTGTGTAACGGGATTCGTCGGTCACCTCGAAAGCGTGCTCGGCGTCCCCCTTGAGGTCGCTCCTCGGCACGATCTCCACCCAGTCGGCGTCGGCGAGCTCGGCGGGCGACGGGTAGCCGTCCACGGCCGCGGCCTCGACCGAGGCGTGGGGCGGGTAGTTGCCTTTGAACCAGGCCGTGTCGATCACCACACCGCGTACGACGCCCGGCAGGCCGAGCCGGACGATCGCCCAGTCGTGGCCGGGCTCGCGTCGGCGCCGGGTCTCCCAGCCGTCGTACACCTGGCCCTTGTTGCCGAACGTCTCCGCCTGGAAGCCGGGGCGTCCCGGCCGGATCAGGCTCTCCTTCTCGGCGAAGGACTCGTCGCTGGCGGCGACCACGGAGCCGCCGAGGGTACGCAGCGCGAGGTCGGGCAGGGCGGTGAAGCCGGGCATCTACTGCTCTCCCAACAGGAAGGTTCCGTGCGGTACGCCGTCGGTGGGCCGGCCGCGAAGCCAGGTGGTGAGGACGGCGCCCTTGAGGAGGTGGCCGTGGTAGGGCGTCACCGGGTTCTTGTGGTGGAGCCGGGCCGCGTCGACCGGGCTGACCGCTGTGGCATCGAAAGCCACCAGATCAGCATCATTGCCCACCTTTATCGCGCCTTTTCCGGAAATATTGGCCATTGCTGCTGGTTGGGTGGACATCCAGCGCACCACGTCGGCCAGCCCGTGACCGCGGCGCGACGCCTCGGTCCACACGGCGGGCAGGCCGAGCTGGAGCGAGGCGATGCCACCCCAGGCCGCCGCGAACGAGGGCACCTTGAGGTCGGCCGGCGATGGCGAATGGTCGGAGACGACGCAGCTCAGCACGCCGCTCGCCAGCCCTTCCCAGAGCAGGTCGCGGTTGGCGGCGGAGCGGATCGGCGGGCAGCACTTGTAGGCGGTCTCGCCCTCGGGCACCTGTTCGGCGGCCAGGGTCAGGTAGTGGGGACAGGTCTCGGCTGTGATGCGCACCCCTTCGGCCTGGGCGGCGGCCAGCGGCTCCAGGCAGTCAGCGCTGGAGACGTGCAGGATGTGCACCCGGGCGCCGGTCTCCCTGGCCAGCCGGATCACCTGCTCGACCGCGCTGCGCTCGGCCGTGCCCGGCCGGGAGTCCACGAACTCGCGGTACGTGGGACCGGTCGGCTCGGCGAGCAGCGCCGGGTCCTCGGCATGAACGACCATCAAGCCGTCGAACCCGGCGAGCTCCGTGAGCGCCTGGCGTACCTCCGAAGGGCTGAGCGGCGGGAACTCCTCCACACCCGACGGCGACAGGAAGCACTTGAAGCCGTGGACACCGCGGTCGTGCAGGGGGCGCAGGTCCTTGACGTTGCCAGGGATCGCGCCGCCCCAGAAACCGACGTCCACGTGGCACTGCCCGGCGGCGGCGCGCAGCTTCGCGTCGAGCGCGTCCACGGTGACGGTGGGCGGGAGCGAGTTGAGCGGCATGTCCACGATCGTGGTGACCCCGCCCGCGGCAGCCGCCCTGGTGGCCGAGGCGAACCCCTCCCAGTGGGTGCGGCCCGGCTCGTTGACGTGCACGTGGGTGTCGACCAGGCCGGGCAGCAGCGCGAGGTCGCGCAGGTCGACGTCCTCTGCCGCCTCGACCGCGTCACCGTACGCGCCGATCGCGGCGATCCGGCCGTCGCGCACGGCCACCGAGGCGGCCCGCTCGCCGTCGGGAGTGACGGTCCTGCGCGATCGGACCACCAGGTCGTAGCCGGTCATATCCACTCCAAGGCCGTACGTTCGGTCAAAGGCGGTCGGCGGCGAGCTCGGCGGCCAGGCGTTCGAGGAGCGCGGCGGCGTCGGCCATGCAGCGGGCCGGGTCGGGCTCCAGGTCGGTGAGGGCGTAGGCGGCCTCGATGCCGGCCGCCCGGAGCTCGGCGTCGGACAGGGTACGGCGGCCGCACACGGCGACCACCGGCACGCCCGCCCGGGCAGCCGCCTGGGCGACGCCGACAGGGGCCTTGCCGCGCAGCGACTGCTCGTCCAGCGAGCCCTCACCGGTGATCACCAGGCGGGCCCCCTTGACGTGCTCACCGAACCCGAGCAGGTCGAGCAGGTAGTCGATGCCCGGCTGGACCTCGGCGTGCAGGAACGCCAGCGCGGCGAACCCCACGCCACCCGCGGCCCCCGCGCCCGGAGCCCCGGCGACGCCCATCGGGCGGGGTACGTCGTCGTGCTCGACGGCGCCCGCGAGACCGTGCGTGCGGGTGGCGACGGCGGCGAGGCGGGCGAGCGCCCGGTCCAGGACCGGCACCTCCTCCAGGGTCGCGCCCTTCTGCGGGCCGTAGACCGCCGCGGCGCCGTGCGGGCCGAGGAGCGGGTTGTCGACGTCGCTGGCCACCACCACCTCGATACCCGTCATGTCCGTGAAACCGGTGATGTCGATGCGGTCGAGCCTGCCCAGGGCGGCTCCGCCGTACTCGAGCTCGTCGCCCTGAGCGTCGAGGAAGCGGGCGCCGAGCGCCTGCGCCATGCCCGCGCCCCCGTCGGTGCAGGCGCTGCCGCCCAGGCCCAGCACGATGCGCTTGGCGCCCTGGCGGATCGCGTCGGCGACGAGCTCGCCGGTGCCGTAGCTCGTGGCGGTGAGCGGCTCGAGCCCGCCGGGAAGGCGGCGCAGGCCGGACGCCTCGGCGAGCTCGACCACGGCGGTCTCGCCGCGCCGCGCGTACGAAGCCTGGACGGGCTCGCCCGTGGGCCCGGTGACCTGGCGGGAGACGCGGGCGAAGCCGCAGGCCACGACCGCGTCCACGGTGCCGTCTCCCCCGTCGGCGACAGGCAGCTCTACCGCCGGGACGCCCAGCCCCGCCGACACATGGGCCGCCACCTCGGCGGCGGTCAGCGACCCCTTGAACTTGTCGGGGGCAACGAGCACATGCTCAACCACTACGAACTCCCACACGATGACGAACGGCGAACGGCCCCGCCTCCGGGGAGACGCGACGATTCATCATCACATCTCGGCGGACGGCGCCTCGAACTGGCGTCCGGTGCCGGCGGCCTCGGCGGCCGAGGAGCCCAGGGTGAGTGCGGTGCCCATCAGCACGCACAACCCGATCGCGGCCTGCGCGCCCACCCGGTCCACCAGCCACGCCACCGCGAGTCCCGCCGCGCCGTAGCCGAGCCCGGCCGCCGCGTACATGCCCGAGAACCCCGCCGCCCACTGCGAGGGCGGCAACCGGTCCTGAAGCGCCACCGCCCTGGCCGTCAGCGCGGGCGTCTCCAGCAGCCCCGCCACCGCGAACAGCGCCACGACCGCCCCCAGCGCCGGCACCAGCGCGGCGGCTCCGAGCGCCAGGCCGATACCGCCCGCCAGCAGCGCCGCGTGCCCGAGCGGCGAACCCCGCCAGGCTCGCGACCCATAGGCGAGCCCTCCCCCGGCGCCCGCGAGCGCGAACGCGGTCAGTACCGGCCCCGACAGCCCGGCCCCGGCCCCGAGGTCGGTCAGCAGCACCGGCAGCGCCAGGCTGACGGCGCCGAACGCGAACATCAGCCCCCCGTCGTACACCATGGCCGGCCAACTCGCCCGCCACCACCCGGCCGCCGCTACCGCCGGAGGCTGTCCCGGATCGCGCAGCCGCCGCCCCACGACGGCACCGGCCGCCGCCAATGCCGCCATGGCCAGGACCGGTATCCGGGCATCCAGCAGAGCCAGCCCGCCCACCAGGGCCGGGGCGACCGTCCACACCGTGGTACTGGCCGCCGACTCGAGGCTGAGGGCGGCGACACGGTGTTCGGCCGGTGCCAGCCGTACCAGCAGCGCCCTGAGACCACCGTGCGCCCCGGACGAGACCCCGCCCCCCACCGCGGCGAGCCCGAGCAGCGCAACCGTGGCCACCGCGCCGGAAGAGGCGACGGCGAGCGCCGGGGCGGCCGTGAGGACCGTGGCCACGATGGCGAGGGCGGCGAACGCGGCGGCCTCCACGGCGAGCACCAGAGCGGCCTCCCTGCCAGGCGGTCTGACGTCGAACCTCCTGCCCAGCGGCCCGGCGGCCACCGCCTCGGCCAGCGCGTGGCCGCCGCCGAGCAGGGCGCCGATCGCGTACGAGCCCGTGACGGCGTGCCCGAGGAAGACCAGCGCCAGCGGCGCCATGGCCACCGGAAAGCGCTGACAGACCAGAACAGCGAACCACACGCCGATCCCCGGCGCCCGCAACACGGCTAAATAGTGTTTACCGGTCATACGCTTAGACGGTAACAGTTACCGGCTAACAGGTAAACTGGTTACATGGTCGAGAGTGTGGCCCCTGGGGGGCTGGAGCAGGTCAGAGAGTTCGTCAATACGTGGCGCCTGCCCAACGACACGCGCTTGCCCGAGGATCGCCTGCCCGAGCTGATCGCCGTACCCACAGCCTGGACCGCCGCCCTCCCCGACGTGCCCACCCCGCGGCCCCCGGCACAAGCAGCCGACTCGGGCGGGCTGGCCGAGTTCGTGGAGTTGCGTACGGCGCTGCGGGAGTCACTCGGCGTGGAGCGGCCGGTGGCGCTGGAACGGTGGCTCCGCCGCCACCCTCTGCGGGCCGAGATCTCGGCCGACCCCGAGGCCCCCGCACTGATTTTGCGTCCGGTGGACGGCAGTGCGGTAGGGCACCTCCTGGCGCTGGTCGCGGAGGCGGTCAGGGCCGGGCAGTGGGCGCGGCTGAAGGCGTGTCCCGACTGCGCCTGGGTCTTTTACGACCACAGCAGGAACGGCGGCCGCAGATGGTGCGCGATGAGCGCGGGCGGCCCGGACGGACGCGGCTGCGGCAGCATCGCCAAGGTCCGCGCCTATCGCGAGCGCAAGCGCGACCACGCCTGACGCACGCGCCCGCCGCGTGCTTCACGGCAGAAGGGCGTGGTCACCGGTGGATCTCCTTCGTGGCGGTGATGCCGTGCTTGTCGGCCAGCCGGGTCAGGCGGCGGTGGGCCTCGGCGCCCGCGCGGCCGACGGCGTCATGGGCGACGGTCCTGAGCTCGTCGTCCTCGACGACCGTCTCGCCGCCGACCAGCAGCCGGGCCAGCGGCGGCTGGCGGGTGGCGAAGACCAGGCGGCAGACCGGGTCGCTCACCGCCGTGGCGAACGGCTCGTCCACCCGCCACAGCGCGATGTCCGCGAGCTTGCCCACCTCCAGCGTGCCCAGCTCGTTCTCACGGCCGAGGTTGCGGGCCCCGCCGAGCGTGGCGAGCTCGAGGGCCTGCCGGGCGGTCAGCGCGCCGGGACCGTGCACGGCCCGCTGGAACAGCAGTGCCTGCCGCATCTCGCCGGACAGCGTGGTCAGCTCCGAGGAGGCGCTGCCGTCCACGCCGAGGCCGACGTTCGCGCCGCGGCGCAGCATCTCCGACACCCTGGCGATTCCGGCGCCGAGCCGGCCGTTCGAGGAGGGGCAGTGCGCGGAGCCGGTGCCGGTGGCGGCGAGCTTGCCGATGTCGGCGTCGCTGAGGTGCACCGCGTGCGCGAACCACACGTCGGGGCCGAGCCAGCCGAGCTTGTCCATGTACTCGACGGGCCGCATGCCGAACTGGGCGCGGCAGTGCTCCTCCTCGTCCAGCGTCTCGGCCAGGTGGGTGTGCAGGCGCACTCCCCGGTCCCTGGCGAGGGCGGCGGCCTCGGTCATCAGCTCACCGCTCACCGAGAACGGCGAGCAGGGCGCCACCGCGATCCGCAGCTTCGAGGAGAACGACGGGTCGTGGTGGACGTCGATGGCCTCGGCGGTGGCGGCGAGGATCTCGTCGAGCCGCTCGACGACGACGTCCGGGGGCAGGCCGCCCTGCGACTCGCCCCTGTCCATGGAGCCGCGCGCCGGGTGGAAGCGGATGCCCAGCTCGCGCGCCGCGTCGATCTCGGCGGCGAGCAGGTCACCGCGCCCCTTGGGGAAGACGTAGTGGTGGTCGCTGGAGGTGGTGCAGCCGGACAGGGCCAGGTGGCCGAGCCCCGCGCCGGCCGCGCCCCTGACGACCTCGGCGTCCATGGCGGCCCACACGGGGTAGAGGGCCACCAGCCACTCGAACAGCGTCGCGTCCTGGGCCAGGCCCTGCGAGGCCCACTGGTAGAGGTGGTGGTGGGTGTTGACCAGGCCGGGCGTGGCCAGGCAGCCGGTGCCGTCGATCCGGGTGGTCGGCGGGGTGGCGGGCGCTTCGGCCATGGGGCCGAGGCCAGTGATCAGATCACCCTCGATACGGATATATCCGGACTCGATCTCCGGCCCGGCGACAGGCGCGATGTAGACGTTGTCGATCTGCGCAGAGCCCGACTGCGCGGATCCGGACGGCGCGCGGCCACTCTGCCCGTGGCCGGTCTGTCCGGGGCCGGGCTGTCCGGGGCCGGGCTGTCCGGGGCCGGGCTGCGTAGGAGAGGTCACCTGGTCGCCGCCTTTCGCTCGGCCGCCAGCCGTACCGCGTCCAGGATCTTCTCGTAGCCGGTGCAGCGGCACAGGTTGCCCGCGAGGGCCTCGCGGATCTCCGCGTCGGACGGCCGGTCGACGCGGTCGAGCAGGTCGTGCGTCTGCACGATCAGACCGGGCGTGCAGAAGCCGCACTGCACCGCGCCGCTCTCGACGAACGCCTCCTGCACGGGGTCGAGCCGGTCGCCGTCGGCCAGGCCCTCGACGGTACGCACCTGACGGCCCTCGGCCTGCCCGGCGGCGACCAGGCAGGCGCAGACCGGCGTACCGTCGAGATAGACCGTGCACGATCCGCATTCGCCCTGCTCGCAGGCGTTCTTGGAGCCGGGCAGGCCGACCCGCTCGCGCAGCACGTACAGGAGGCTCTCGCCCTCCCACACGTCGTCGGCGCACTCCTCGCGGCCGTTGACGGTGAAGGTGACGCGCATCAGGCGGCCCTCCTTCCTCGGTAGTCGTTCCAGGCCCAGGTCAGCGTGCGGCGGGCCATCACGGCGATGGCGTGCCTGCGGTAGTCGGCGGTGCCGCGCACGTCGTCGATCGGCGAGGCGGCCTGGGCGCACAGCTCGCCGAACCGATTGAGCACGGCGGGGTCGAGCCGGGCGCCCCAGTCGAGCTCGCGGCCCAGGAACTCCTCGGCCTCCAGCGCCCTGCGCGGCGTGGGCGCGGCCGAGCCGAGGCCGGTGCCGACCCGCCCCTCTTCCGGATGCAGCGCGACCGCGAACGAGCACACCGCGATGACCATGGCGTTGCGGGTGCCGACCTTGGAGAAGTATTGAGGCCCGGTGGCGGGTTCGAGGTGGACGGCTCTGATCAGCTCGTCCGGCCGCAGCGCGGACCGCTTGACGCCCAGGTAGAACTCGTGCGCGGGGATCATCCTGACGCCCCCGTCGCGCGACTCCACCTCGATCACCGCCCCGGCGGCGAGCAGCGGCGGGTGGCTGTCCCCGGCGGGCGAGGCCGCGCCGAGGTTCCCGCCGACGGAGCCGCGGTTGCGGATCTGCGGCGAGCCGACCGTCCGCGACGCCTGCGCGAGCCCCGGCAGCGGGCCACCGAGCTCCTCGATGATCGTGGTGTACGGCACGGCGGCGCCGACCCGGTAGTGGCCGTCCTCCAGGGACCAGGCACGCAGCTCGGGCACGCGGGTCAGGTCCAGCAGCGCCTCCGGCCGTCGCACGTCGAAGTTGATCTCGACCATCACGTCGGTGCCGCCCTGGATGGGCACGGCCCCGGGCCGGTCCGCCTTGGCGGCCAGCGCCTCGTCCCATGTCGTGGGGCGCAGGAATTCCATCGCTCTACTCCCAGGCGAATGCGGCGTCAGGGGCGTCCTCGCGCAGCACGCCGCCCTCGATCAGGCCATAGGGGCGGTCGGCCGCGAAGTAGACCTCGTTGTCGTTGTCCAGGCCGAACGGCGAGAGGTCCACCAGGAAGTGGTGCTTGTTCGGCATCGCGAACCTGATCTCGCAGATCTCGCCTCGGCTGTCCAGTACCCGTTTTCCCATCGCGTACAGCGTCTGCTGCAGCGACAGGCTGTGCGTGTCGGCGAACGCCTCGAGCAGGCAGCGCCGTACCTCCGCGTACGACTTGCCGTACGCCGACCCTTCTGAAGCGTGGCGCCACCGGGCGGCGACGGCCGTGGCAAGGACGCGGTCGGTGGTCGGCGGCAGCGTGGTGTACTCGTCCTGGATGTAGCCGTGGAACTCCGACCCCGTCGAGTTGAGCACGACCAGGTCCTTCAGCCCGGAGACCACGGTGGTGCGGCCGTCGCGGTCGTGGTGGACGACGCAGGTGCGCACCTCGCCGCCCTTGCGCGCGAACGAGTGCGGCCGGTCGCCGCCGATCCGCTCCCAGGCGTACTCCTCGATCTCCACCCTGGCGTGGTGGATCGGGGGTTGAGACGCGACGTAGTGCCTGGCCAGCAGCAGCGCGAAGTCCTCGATCTGGTCGACGCCGTGCTTCTTGGCGAAGGCGTAGACGGTGTTCTTCTGCGAGTCGGTCGGCAGGACGGTGGCGTTGTCGCCGGTCAGGTGGACGGCCTCCATGTCGCCGGAGAGCGAGGAGCTGACGCTCAGGTCCTTGAGGTGGTGGACGTCGCCCTCCCGGACGACGCGGACGAGCCTGGTCTCCGCCTTGCCGTAGCGGTTGGGGCCCAGGATGACGTCGGGCACGTTCTAGCTCCCTCGGTAGGTGGAGTAGGCGTACGGGCTGAGCAGCAGCGGCACGTGATAGTGCGCGGCCGGGTCCGTCACGGTGAAGGTGATGACGACCTCGGGGTAGAACGTGTCGGCCAGGTACGCCCCGGTGTCGAAGACCACCCGGTGGACGCCGGCGCCGGGGTTCCAGCCCTTGATCCGGCCGTCGGCGTCGGTGCGGCCGTCGGCCACGACCTCGCCCTCGTACTCCAGCCGTACGGCCACTCCGGCGGCGGGGCGGCCGGTGACGGCGTTCAGGACGTGCGTGGAGAAGCTCATCAGGACCCCTCCAGCAGCTTGACCAGCCGCAGTCTGGTGATCTTGGCCAGCTCGTCGCGGACGGTGGCGCGTTCGCTCTCCTCGTCGTGGAGCAGGCGTTCGCGCAACCTGGCCAGCATCTCGGCGCCCGTCAGGCCGGTGGCGCAGATCAGGTAGACGTGGCCGAAACGGTCTTCGTACGCCCGGTTGCCCTCGGCCAGCTCGGCGCGCGTGTCGTCCTCGACGCCCGACTGCTCCTGCCTGGACCAGGCGCTCTCGGCGCGCTCCCCGATCCTGGGGTGGGCGCTGAGCGCTTCGAGGACGTCGGGCCAGGCCAGGCCGCGCACGGCCGCGTCGGCGGCGGCGGCGAGCTGGTCCGGGTCACGGTAGGGGCGCCGGGCCGCGACGGACCTGGCGAAGGCGCGGGAGGCGCAGCAGGCGAGCAGCTCCGCCTCGGCGTCCTCCAGGGCGTTGAACCCGGCCAGACCGGTGAGCGTGTTGGGCATAGCAGCAGTACACACACCCGCCTGGTGCCCGGTCCATCCGCAAGAACTCTCAAGTGGCCCAGCGGTTGGCTAGGACTTTTCGTGTCATGCTCCAAGCTCGCCGCATATCCCGCCCGGCCGGTCCGCTCCGCCACCCGCCTAAACTGATAGGCATCATGACCCCAACCTCTCTCATCGGCGGGCACGTCTCCGTCGCGGGCGGCCTGGCGACGGGCGGTCTGGCGTACATGGCCGAGATCGGCGCCGAGATGATCCAGGTGTTCGTCACCAACCCGCGCGCCTGGGCGCTGACGCCGGGCAAGCCCGAAGAGGACGCCGCGCTGGCCGCGTCGGGTGTCGATACCTTCGTGCACGTCCCCTATCTGGCCAACTTCGGCTCGCCCAACCCCGAGACGGTGGCCGGCACCATCGCGCTCGTCCGCTACACGCTGCGCCGCGGCGCCGAGGTCGGCGCCAAGGGAGTCGTGGTGCACACGGGCTCGGCGGTGACGCAGCCGCGCGACGACGCGATGAGTCAGCTGCGCGAGCACCTGCTGCCGCTGCTCGAGGAGATCCCCGAGGGCGGCCCCGACCTGCTGCTGGAGCCGATGGCGGGCCAGGGCGCGATGCTCTGCGCCACGGTGCAGGATCTGGAGCCCTACCTGGCGGCGCTCGACTGGCACCCGCGGGCCAACATCTGCCTCGACACCTGCCACGCGTTCTCGGCCGGGCACGACCTGGTCGCGGCGAGCGGGGTCAAGGAGACGTTCGACGCGCTGCACGCGATCGCGCCGGGGCGGCTGAAGCTGATCCACGCCAACGACTCCAAGGACGTGTGCGGCTCGAAGAAGGACCGCCACGAGAACATCGGGGCGGGGCACATCGGCGCACAGCCGTTCGCCGAGCTCATGCGGCACCCGGCCGTGGCGGGCGTCCCCATCTGCATCGAGACGCCGGGCAAGGCCGACAAGCACCGCGAGGACATCGCCACCCTCAAGAAGCTCCGCGACGAGCCGTAACGGCCGGCCTTGGCACACGTGTCGGGACGCCCGCTCTCGCGATCCGGCCACCCCCGTAAGGCCGGATCGCGGTCCTTCCGCGGCCACAGCGGGCGTCCCACACGTGCTCGGCAGGCGGGCCCTGCCCCCCGGTAGAGGGCCCGACAGCCGTGGTGACCTGCGTGGTCACCGGAGGATCCGACGCATCAGACTAATCAGCGAGCCTTTCGGCTCGTCCCCCCCGATGCGCCGGGTGGCTTCCGATGCGCAAACACTACGGTCGCGATCTTGCGGGCGAACCCCCGTTTACGGACAGCTCGTCGAACGGTCTGTAGTCATCGCCATACGGAGCGTACGGATGCGACGAGCGGCGGTTCCAGCACGACGAACGGTCGCTTCCGCGGCCCCGCGATCTCCAACACGACGGCCGCCGGGCCGCCACAGAGACACCCGACCCGGTGTGACCAGGGAACTCGCCACCATCACGGAGAAAACGCCCGGCGCGGCGAACCGCGCGGGGGGCCGTTCACACTCCCCGCGTTCACGCCCACCCCGCCCGGGAAACGGGCGGCACAACGGGTCGGCGACGGGTCAGGAGATGGCGCCGCGATGCTGGCGGACCAGCTGCTCGCGCACCTGGCGGCTGTGCCGCCTGCTCACCTGGAGCGTCTGCGTGCCGACGGTCAGCATCACCCTGCCGCCCTCGAATCTGAGCTCGCTCACGTGCCTGGCGGAGACGAGAGTGCTGCGGTGCACCCGGATGAACCCGGCGTCGGCCCAGCGCCGCTCCAGCGCCGCCAGGGACATGCGTACGAGGTAGCTGCCGTCGACCGTGTGCAGGCGCACGTAGTCGCCTTTCGCCTCGGCGTACCAGACCGCCTGCTGCGGCACGAACCTGGTGATCCCGCTCAGCTCAACCGGGATCACGTCGTCGAGGGCCGGCTCGGCGACCGGCGCCACGGCCACCTCCAGCCGGCGCACCGCCTCGGCCAGCCGCTCGGCCCGGACCGGTTTCAGCAGGTAGTCGACGGCCTCCAGCTCGAACGCCCGCACGGCGCAGTCCTCGTGCGCCGTGACGAACACCAGCCGGGGCGGGCTGGGGAAACCGCCGACGAGCTTGGCCAGGTCGAGCCCGTCGATGCCGGGCATCCGGATGTCGAGGAACACCCCGTCGAGCCGCTCGCCGGTCCCGATCATCTGGACCATGTCCTGCAGGGCCGCGACGCCATCGCTCGCGGTCGTGACCCGCTCCACCCTGGCGTCCTTGCGGAGCAAGTAGGCCAGTTCTTCCAAAGCGGGCAGCTCATCGTCGACGGCCAGCACACGCAGCATGACCACCACGCTGCCTTAATAACGGCTAGGTCACAAGCCACTTGAGCACGCAGCGCGAATAATTGGCTACAGAGAGCTGAGGCGCGTCTTGGGCACCCGGAGCCGCACGGTGGTGCCCGAGCCCAGCGCCGTCTCCACCACCAGCCCGTAGCCGTCGCCGTAGATCTGGCGCATCCGCACGTCCACGTTGGCCAGGCCGATGCCGTTGCCCTCGCGCCTCGGGTCGTCGTCGAGCACCCGCCTGACGTGCTCGGGATCCATGCCGGTGCCGTCGTCCTCGACCGTGATGTGCGCCTCCGGCCCGGCGTCGCGGGCCACCACGCGGACCTGGCCGATGCCGCCGCGGCTGCCCATGCCGTGCTTGATCGCGTTCTCCACCAGCGGTTGCAGGCACAGGAACGGCACCGGCACCGGCAGCACCTCCGGCGCCACCTGCACGCTGAAGCGCAGCCTGTCGCCGAAGCGCGCCCGCTCCAGCAGCAGGTAGCGGTCGACGCAGGTCAGCTCGTCGGCCAGGGTGGTGAAGTCGTGCGCCCGGCGCAGCGCGTAACGGGCGAAGTCGGCGAAGTCCAGCAGCAGCTCCCTGGCCCGCGCCGGATCGGTGCGGACGAAGGAGGCGATCGTGGTCAGCGCGTTGTAGATGAAGTGCGGCGAGATCTGCGCTCGCAGGGCGCGCATCTCCGCCTCCAGCGCGCGCCGCCGCGAGGTGTCGAGCTCGGCCAGCTCCAGCTGGCCCGACACCCACCGGCCGACCTCGGTGACGGTACGCACCAGCGCCGCGCTCACCTCCTGGTCGAAGGCCGCCAGCGTGCCGGTGAGCTTGCCGTCGACGAGCAGTGGCACCACGACCGCGCCGTACGGCTCCCCGGCGAACACCTGCGGCCGCCCGGAGGCCAGCGTGGTGCGGGCGTAGGTGAGCACCTCGTCGGTGCACGGGCCGTCCCAGGCCAGCGCCGCCTCGGTCGAGGTGATCGCGACAGCGTAGGTGCCGAGCAGGGCGTGCAGATGGCGTACGGCCTTGCGGGCCGAGTCGCGGTTCAGCCCGGCGCGCAGCGAGGGGGCGGCCAGGGCCGCGATGTGCAGCGCCGTGTACGTCGCCTCGTCCTTCCAGTCACCCCGGGGAGGAACGGCCGGATCGGACGGCTCGCGCGGCTCCCGACGTCCCCGCGACACCAGGGCGACGGCGTAGCCGAGGACGAAGGTCAGGCAGGACAGCACCACGCACGCGGTGGTCGACATGCGGGCAACCGTAGCCAACAACGGACCGTGTTCGGGCGGAAACCCTACGGAGGGCCCTCGCCGGGTTCTTCCTGGTAGGAGTAGCGTTGCTCGCGCCAGGGGTCAGCCACGTTGTGGTAGCCGCGTTCCTCCCAGAAGCCTCGCCGATCTTCGAGGAGATACTCGATGGCCCGCACCCATTTGACGCTCTTCCAGGCGTACAGATGGGGCACGACGGCACGTACGGGGAAGCCCCGGTCGGCGCTGATCGGCTTGTCGTCCAGTTCCATGGCGAACAGCGTGTCCGAGGCGGTGAAGTCGGACATCCGAAGATTGGCGCTGTAGCCGTACTCGGCCCAGATCATCACGTGTCGCACGCCCGGGTCGGGCGGGGCCGCCGCGACGATCGTCGCCGGGCTGACGCCCCGCCACTCGTTGCCCATGATCGAGAACTTGGTGACGCAGTGGAAATCCGCGATGACGCCGGTGCGGGGCAGGCTCTCGAACTCCGGCCAGGTGAAGCAGTGTTCCTCGCCCGAGGCGGTGGCTCCGAAGACGCGGAAGTCCCAGCTCTCGGGCCGGAACTGCGGCACCCTGCCGTAGTGGATCACCGGCCGGCCGCGCGGGACGTACTGGCCCGGAGGCAGCCGCGATTCCTCCACGTACACTCCCCTCGCCGGTTTCCGTGGTCTTGGGCCATCCTGCCATCGGCCCGTGTCTGCCTTGCGCGCGGGTGCGGTGCGCTACGATGGCGACTATGCGTAAAGCGTTCGTGTTTTGGTATGGCGACGGACCCGTGTCCGTTCGCCACCTGACGCTGCGCTAGCAGACAGGCGAACGAAAGGCCCCGGGTCCTCATGGACCCGGGGCCTTTCGGCGTTTCCAGGGCTTTTCCGCGCTTGATCGAAGGAGCAGCAGATGGTGATCGTGATGGGCCAGGAGGCAACCGGTGATGACATCGCGTCGATCGTCGCGGTCGTCCAGGCGGCCGGGGTAGAGGCATTCGTGAGCAGGGGCGTACGGCGCACGATCGTCGGGCTGGTGGGCGATGTGACCCAGCTCGACGAGGCGAGCCTGCGCGGCATGCCGGGGGTACGCGAGGTGATGCGGGTGAGCACCCCCTACAAGCTGGTGAGCAGGGAGAACCATCCCGAACGCTCCACGGTCCACGTGGGCGGCGTGCCGATCGGCCCCGGCACCGTGACACTGATCGCGGGGCCGTGCGCGGTGGAGACGCCCCAGCAGACGCTGGAGGCGGCCAGGATGGCGATGGCGGCGGGCGCGACCCTGCTGCGCGGCGGCGCCTTCAAGCCCCGCACCTCGCCGTACGCCTTCCAGGGGCTGGGCGAGCAGGGCCTGCGCATCCTCGCCGACGTCCGCGAGGAGACCGGGTTGCCGATCGTCACCGAGGTGGTCGACGCGCAGGACGTCGCCCTGGTCGCCTCGTACGCGGACATGCTGCAGGTCGGCACCCGCAACGCACAGAACTTCGCGCTGCTGCAGGCGGTCGGCGCGGCGGGCCGGCCGGTCATGCTCAAGCGCGGCATGAGCTCGACGATCGAGGAGTGGCTGATGGCCGCCGAGTACATCGCGCAGCGCGGCAACCTCGACATCGTGCTGTGTGAGCGCGGTATCCGGACGTTCGAGACCGCCACGCGCAACACCCTCGACGTCTCGGCCGTGCCGGTGGCGCAGCGGCTGTCGCACTTGCCGGTGATCGTCGACCCGTCGCACTCGGGCGGGCGGCGCGACCTGGTGCTGCCGCTGACGCGGGCGGCGATCGCCGTGGGCGCCGACGGCGTCATCATCGACGTGCACCCGCATCCCGAGCAGGCCATCGTTGACGGGCCGCAGGCGCTGGTCGACACCGACCTGGGCGAGCTGGCCCAGATCATGCGGGACTTCCCGCCGCTGCTCGGCAAGACCGCCGCCGCCGCGCTGACGGTCTGATCCGCGTGGGATGAGTACGGCCGGCACCCCGCGCCCGGTCGGCCGTACTCATGAGTAACTTGAGTACGTGACCCCATGTGCCGACATGTCGCCCAGCATGAAGATGGTCGACATGACGAAGCCCATCCAACCCACTCAGACCACCGCCTACTACGTCCAGGCCATCCTGTCGTTCGGCGTCTCCGTGTCGTCCGTGGTGCTCGCCCTGGTCTACCTCCCGGCCTCCGGGTGGATCAGGGCCTTCCTCGCACTGGGCGTCCTGTACGTCATCACCTCGACCATCACGCTCAGCAAGGTCGTCCGCGACCGTCAGGAGCTGTCGGGGGTCAGCACCCGCGTCGACCAGGCCCGCCTGGACAAGCTGCTCGCCGAGCACGACCCGTTCAGGGTGGACGCGTCCTGACATGTCCTGACGCGGCAGGCGCTCTCACAAGCCTGAGACCGGGTCGCCCAACGGAATGGTCCCCCACGGGCGGCCCGGCCTCAGCCCAGGCTCAGAGCTTGTATTCCTGGATCGAGTCGGCGAGCTGGACGGCCAGCTCCTCGGCGTCCAGCCGCTTCTCGATCTGCTTGAGATCCTCGATCTTCGCGCGCGTCTCGGCCCGCTTGGGAGCCAGCAGCGTGCAGCAGTCCTCGTCGGGCAGCTCGGAGATCTCCAGCGTGCCGATGCGCCGGGCCTCGGCCATGATCTCCGTCTTGTCCCAGCCCACCAGCGGGCGCAGGATCGGCAGCTCGACCGCGTGGTCCTGGGCCGTGATGTTGGTCAGGGTCTGGGAGGAGACCTGGCCGAGGGCGTCGCCGGTGATCAGCGCGGCGGCGCGGATGCGGTGCGCGACCTCCTCGGCCGTCTTGAGCATGAGCCGGCGCTGGGCGATCACCGCGAGCCGGTCCTGGCCGGACGAGCGGATCGACTGCTGGGCCTTGCCGAACGGCACCACCCACAGCCGCGACCGGCCCTGGAACCGGTCGAGCTTCCTGACCAGCGCGTACGCCTTGTAGATCGACTCGGACGTGGTGAACGGGATGCCCGAGAAGTGCAGGAAGTCGACGTGCAGGCCGCGGCGCATCATCCGGTAGGCGGCCACCGGCGAGTCGATGCCGCCCGACATGAGCACCAGCGCCCGGCCGCTGCTGCCGACCGGCAGGCCGCCCTGGCCGGGGATGCCGCCGGTGAAGACGAACACCTCGTCCTTGTCGACCTCGATGGAGATCGTCAGCTCCGGGTTCTTCAGGTTGACGGGCAGGCCGTACTCGTCGTTGATGGCGCCGCCGACGAGCCGGTCGAGCTCGTTGGAGCGCAGCGGGAAGCGCTTGTCGCGGCGGCGGGAGCGCACCGCGAACGTGGCACCGCGCTTGACCTCCTCGCGCTCGGACACCAGCTCCAGGCTGGCCTTGAGCACGGCGTCGGGGTCCTTGGCGACCCGCCAGGCCGAGTGGATCCAGACCAGCCCCGGCACGTCGGCGACCCGCTTGGCCACGGTCTCCGACTGCTCGGCCGTGGCGCCGTCGGGCAGGAAGATCGCGATGACGCCGTGCCGCTTGCGCACGTCGAGCTTGAGACCGAGCTCCTTGACGGCTTCGCGGATGTTGTCGACCAGGCGGCGTTCGAAAATGTCGCGGTTCTTACCTTTGAGGACGATCTCGCCCAGCTTGAGCAGAACGCATGGCTCGCCCAGGGCGGACATCGACATGGCAGAACCTCCGGGAGTGATGGGGACGCGCCGAGGCCAACGCCCCGACCCACCGAGTTTAGTCCGCGTCGAGCCCCTGCTCGATCGCATATCGCACCAGTTCTACCCGGTTGTGGAGCTGGAGCTTCTGGAGGGTGTTCTGGACGTGGTTCTGTACGGTCCGGTGCGAGAGCACGAGCCGGTCGGCGATCTGCCGGTAGGACAGGCCCTTGGCGACCAGCCGCAGCACCTCGGTCTCCCGCTCGGTCAGCCGGGGCCCCTCGGCCGGCGCGGACTGGACGGCGAGCCGCCGGTACTCCCCCAGCACGAGCCCGGCCAGACCGGGCGTGAACACCGCGTCGCCGTCCGCGGTCCGCCGGACGGCGTCGAGGAACTCCTCCCGGCTCGCCGACTTCACCAGATATCCGGAAGCGCCGGCCTTGACCGCGTCCAGCACGTCGTCCTGCTCGGCGCTGGCCGACAGCACCAGCACCTTCGGCGGCACCGGCATCCCGGCCAGCCCTTCGGCCACCTCCGCCCCCGACATGTCGGGCAACCGCAGATCGAGCACCACCACCTCGGCCAGCACCGCCCCGGCCACGCGAAGCGCCTGACGCCCCTCGCCCACGGCGGCGACCACCTCGTAGCCCGCCTCGGCCAGATCCCTGGCGACCCCGTCGCGCCACATCGGATGGTCGTCCACCACCATCACCCGCACCATGGCCGCCACTCTAAGGTCGCGACGACGACCCGTCTCCTCCCGCTCCCTGGAGGGCATCCTCCCGAAGGACCCAACGACCACAGACCGTCCTCTTCCGCTCCCCGGGAGGGGGTCCTAGGCGGGCACCGTCAGCTCGATCTCCGTGCCCTCCCCCGGAACGCTGGTGATCGAGACCTTCCCGCCGAGACCCTCGACACGCCCGCGGATGGACTGCGAGACGCCTAACCGGCCGGCCGCCGCGACCTCCTCCAACCGGCCGACCGGAATCCCCGGCCCCTCGTCGCGGACGCTGACCGTAACCGTGCCGTCCCCCGACTCGGCGAACACCCACGCCCGCGCCGCCGGCCCACAGTGCGCGCGCACGTTGTCCAGGGCCGCCCCCACGGCCGCCGCCGTCTGCTCCGCCACCGGCCCCGGCAGCGCCAGGGGCGTCGCCGGGGTCGAGATCGTCACACACTCCGAGCCGTACCGCATGAGCAGCGCCCGCAGATCCGCCACCCCAGCGGGCGGGGAGGCGGGCCGGATGAACAGCGAGCGCAGGGCCGATTCCTGCTCTCCGGCGAGCCGGCCCAGCTCCGCCGCCTCGCCGCCCAGCTCCTGGCCGCGGCGCCGGACCAGCGCCAGGACCTGCAGGACCGAGTCGTGCACGTCCCGCGCCAGCCGATCGCGTTCGCGCTGCGCCGCCTCCATCTCGACGGCCCGCTGCATGCGTTCCTCCGCCCGCTTGGCCAGCCGCGCCACGTGGCCGACCACCACGCCCGTCATGAACAGCAGCACCGCGCCGTTGATCAGGACGGGCGCGTCGGGCCCGTGGATCCGCAGCCACAGGTCCGCCGCCGCCACGACGGCCGCGGCCACCGTGCCGAGCCGCCGGCCGCCGTGCACCGCCCAGGCCAGCACCGGGCCCGCGATCCAGGTGGCCGGGACCGGCATGGTGCCCTCACCGGGCTGCTGGGCGCCCTGCGCGTACGGCGAGGCCAGCAGGCAGGCCACGGCCACCAGGAGGTCGAGCACGAGCAGCGGCCACCGGCGCAGCGCCTCGACGGAGTACGCGAAGATCGCCGCGGCCGTCCACAGCCCCATGACGCCGATCACCAGCCACCCCGTGAGCGGCTCCGCGTAGCCCCGGTGCTGCGCCATCAACACCGCCGCGTACAGCAGCGAAACGACGCGGAAGACCGCGATCGCACGCCAGAACGGCCTCTCGATACCCATGAGCCCTTCTCACGTTCCGACATTACAGGTTGACAGATAGTCGAGATATCCATGTGATTCGGACAGGCCAGCTGGCACAATCCGGTGACCCCTAATGCAAGGAAACTGACTTAATGTCCGCTGTTAACCATTTCACCCACGGCCCGCTCACGCCGCTCCTCGCGTACGTGATGTCGTGCATAGGGTCGATGCTCGGACTGCGGCTGACCGCTCAGGCGCACGCCTCACGAGGCGCCTCGCGGATTCGGTGGCTGATCGGAGCGGCCATCTCCATCGGCGGCACCGGCATCTGGGTCATGCACTTCATCGGCATGATGGGCTTCGAGGTCGAGGGCACCCAGATCAAGTACGACGTGCCGCTGACGGTCGCCTCCGCCGTCGTGGCCATCGTGGTCGTCGGCACCGGCCTGTTCCTGGTCTCGTACGGCGGTGGCCGGCTGCTCGCCCTGCTCGGCGGCGGCCTGCTGACCGGCCTGGGCGTGGCCAGCATGCACTACCTCGGCATGTACGCGATGAACATGTCCGCGCACGTCTCCTATGACCGCAAGGTGGTGGCCGCCTCCGTCGCGATCGCCGTGATCGCCGCGACCGTGGCCCTGTGGTTCACGATGCGGGTCAAGCGCGCGATCTGGATCGCCGGCGCGGCGCTGGTCATGGGCGTGGCCGTCTCGGGCATGCACTACACCGGCATGTACGCGATGCTCGTCACGGTCGACGCCGAGCCCAGCGCCGTGCCGGGCGCCGACGCCCTCGACTTCCTCGTGCCGCTCATGACCGTGATCAGCCTGATCACGCTGACCATGCTGCTCATGGTCATCCTGTCGCCGTCGGAGGAGGAGCTGTCCGAGGACGCCGAGCTGGTCGCCCGGCTGGAGCTGCGCCGGCGCGCCAGCGAGCAGCCGCAGCCCTACCCCGCCCCCACTCCCCTTCGCCCGCGGCCCGCCCAACAGCAGCCCGCCCAGCAACGGCCCGTTCAGCCGCAACCCGCACGGCGACCGCAACCCGTCTTCGGCGCCCCCGTCCCCGAGCCGCAACCGATCTTGGGCGCGCCTACATCCCCGCGGCAGCAGGGGTTCCCGCAAGATTCGCCACGTTCCAAAACTCGCCGAAGGTAGTTGCAAAATCACCTGAGCCCTGCTCATACTCCCTTATTCACCTCTAAGGGACGTGTGTGCGTATGTCGCCTATTGACCACTTCTCGTATGGGCCCCTGACCCTCCTTGTCGCCTACGGCATGTCCAGCATCGGGTCCATGCTCGGCCTGCTGCTGACCTCGCGGGCCCGCCTGGTCAGCGCCAAGGAGGCCAGGTACTGGCTGGCGGGCGCGGCGGTGGCCATCGGCGGCACCGGCATCTGGACGATGCACTTCATCGCCATGCTGGGCTTCGCGGTGCGGGGCACGGTGATCCGCTACGACATGCCGCTCACCGCGGCCTCCGCGGTGCTCGCGGTCGTGGTGGTCGGCGCCGGGCTGTTCGTGGTCTGGAGCGGCGGCGAGCGCCTGTCGTACCTGCTCGGCGGCGGCGTCCTGACGGGCATCGGCGTGGCCGGCATGCACTACCTGGGCATGTCCGCGATGAACATGGCGGGGGACGTCGCCTACGACCCGCTGTTCGTGGCGCTGTCGGTGCTCATCGCGATCGTCGCGGCCACCGTCGCGCTCTGGTTCACCCTGCGGGTCCGCGGCGCGCTCAAGATCGGCGGCGCGGCGCTGGTCATGGGCGTCGCGGTGACCGGTATGCATTACACGGGGATGTACGGGATGTCGGTGCACGCGCACAGCCCGGCGGGGCCGGTCACCGGCGCGAAGGCCATCGACTTCCTGCTGCCGCTGATCGTGGGGCTCAGCGTGATCACCATGGGCCTGCTGCTCACCGTCATGCTCTCGCCCTCGGAGAAGGAGCTGCACCGGGAGGCGGAGTTCCGCGCCCGGCTGGAGGGACGCGTCCCGCCGCGGCCACAGGGTGGTGCCCGGGCGACACAAAACGGGGGCGCGCCGGATGTGGATCTCTTCGGCACGCCCCGTTCTTGAGCTATGTCATAGGTACGGCTTGCGGCGCGTGGTGGGCCGCCGACTCGCCGCGGCGCAAGCCGTACCCTGAGGGGGTTGTAGCGGTAACCCCGCTGATACAGAAGCTACGGCCGCCCGCTTGCAAGCCGCTTTCAATCAGCCGAAGAACACCTCGGCCTCCGCGTAGCGCGACACCGGCACCGTCTTGAGCTCGGCCGTCGCCACGTCGAGCCCGACGCGGACCATGTCGGTGCCGCGCAGCGCCACCATCTTGCCGTAGTCGCCCTCGTGCACCGCGTCGATCGCCTGCAGCCCGAACCTGGTGGCCAGGACCCGGTCGTAGGCCGTCGGGGTGCCGCCGCGCTGGATGTGGCCGAGCACGGTGGTGCGGGCCTCCTTGCCGGTGCGCTTCTCGATCTCCTTGGCCAGCACCTCGCCGATGCCGCCGAGCCGTACGTGGCCGAACGCGTCGAGCTCGCCGGCCTGCAGCGCGATCTGGCCCTCGATCGGGTGCGCGCCCTCGGCGACCACGAGGATCGGCGAGTAGCGGGTGCGGAAGCGCGACTCGACGTACTCGCAGACGCGGTCGATGTCGAACGGCCGCTCGGGGATCAGGATGACGTTGGCGCCGCCCGCCATGCCCGCGTGCAGCGCGATCCAGCCCGCGTGCCGGCCCATGACCTCGCAGATGAGCGCCCGGTGGTGGGACTCGGCGGTGGTGTGCAGGCGGTCGATGGCCTCCGTCGCGATGTTGACGGCGGTGTCGAAGCCGAAGGTGTAGTCGGTGCCCGACAGGTCGTTGTCGATCGTCTTGGGCACGCCGACGACCTTGACGTCGCGCTCGTGGAGCTGGCTGGCGACACCGAGGGTGTCCTCGCCGCCGATGGCGATCAGCGCGTCGACGCCGGTGGCCGCCAGGTTCTCCTTGATGCGGTCGACGCCCCCCTCGATCTTGATGGGGTTGGTACGCGAGGAGCCGAGAATCGTGCCACCCCGCGGAAGGATGCCCCGTACGGCCTGGATGTCCAGCGGCATCGTGTCGCCTTCGAGCGGGCCGCGCCAGCCGTCACGGAACCCGACGAACTCGTGGCCGTAGACGCTCACCCCCTTACGCACGACCGCCCTGATCACCGCGTTGAGTCCGGGACAGTCGCCGCCCCCGGTGAGCACTCCGATTCGCATGACGGGTTCCTCCTATGGGTTTCTTGCCGTTAGTGAAAACATCAGCTCTTCTCAGTCTTCGTCTGAGATTGTCGATATGTGAAGCTCTCGGAGTGGGCGCGGCGGAACGGCGTGCATTACCAGACCGCCTGGCAGTGGGCGCGGGACGGGAAGATGCCCGTCCCGGTGGTCAAGACCGCCACCGGTAGGTACATGGTCCTCGATCGGACGGCCGAGGTCACGGGCCGGACGGTCGCGTACTGCAGGGTGTCCGGCACCGACCAGCTGGCCGAGCTCGATCGGCAGGCGGCCCGCGTGGTCCGCGCGGCCACCGCGATGGGCCTGACGGTCACCGAGGTCGTCGGCGAGGTCGGCTCGGGCATGGACGGCGACCGGCCGAAGCTGGCCCGCCTGCTGCGCGACGCGTCCGTGGGCGTGATCGTGGTCGAGCGCCGCGACCGGCTCGCCCGGTTCGGGCTGGAGCAGTTGTCGGCCGCGCTGGAGGCCACCGGCCGCCGGATCGTGGTCACCGACGACACGGAGGCCGCCGAGTCCGGCGCCGTCGCCGGCGCCCGGGTCGACGACGAGCTGTTGCGCGACATGGCGGAGGTCCTCACCTCGCTGTGCGCCCGGTTGTACGGCCGGCGCTCGGCCGCCCGCAGGGCCAGGGCCGCGCTCCGGGCCGCCTTCGAGGCAGCGTGAGGCGGCGCATGTCCCCGGCGATCGAGGCGCATGCCGATGGAGCCGGCACGAGGATCACTAAGATTCTCCGAACGGTTTCACGACCTGGACCGTAATTCTGCCCGTCCACGCGGCCAGTGGTCTAGACCAAACGCGAGCGTAGCGAGCGAAACCCCTTTCAGGGAGGCGATTTCGCGGGATCCCCCATCGTCAACCTTGGGTTGACGGCCATGCATCGTCAACCTATGGTTGACTCATGGATCAGACCGTGCGTCTCGACGACCTCATCAACGCGATCAAGAGCCGTCACCCCGACGGCGACCCCCTGGGCCAGCTCTCCGACGCGGTGACGCTGGGCGAGCACCTGGGCGAGGTGGCCGACCACCTCATCGGCCACTTCGTCGACCGGGCCCGGCACTCAGGCGCCTCCTGGACCGACATCGGCCGCAGCATGGGCGTCACCAAGCAGGCCGCCCAGAAACGGTTCGTCCCCAAGGAGGGCGGGCTGGCCGAAGAGCTCCGCGCCTACGCCCGCTACACCGACCGGGCGCGCTCGGTCATCGTGCGGTCCGAGCAGGCGGCCATAAGCGCGGGCAGCGAGTACATCGAGCCAGAACATCTCGTGCTCGGGCTGCTGAGCGAGCCGGAGGCGCTGGCGGCCAAGGCCATGGTGACGCTCGGCGCGCCGCTGGAGCGGGTCGAGGAGATCATGACGGCCATGCTCGCCCCGCCGAGCGAGAACGCGCCCGACAAGCCGCCCTACGCCCCGCAGAGCAAGAAGGCCCTGGAGCTGACGCTGCGCGAGGCCCTGCGACTCGGCCACAACTTCATCGGCACCGAGCACATCCTGCTCGGCGTGCTGTCGCTCGGCGAGGGGACGGCCGTGGCCGCGCTCGACGGGCTCGGCGTGACCAAGGAGGGCGCCGAGCCCGAGATCCAGCGGATGCTCGCCGAGATCCTGCTCAGGCGCCAGGGGAAGGCTTAGGGCGCCCCGCCGGGCCCTGGGCGAACCTGGTCAGGATGTTGCGCGTCGCGCGGCGGGTGAAGGCGGCGGCGGCCTTGGTGACCCCGTGGCCGCACTGCCTTCCCCGCATCCCGCACACCCAGCGCATCGTTCCGGAGGCGAACACCCCGGCCCCTCCCGGGGCGGTGTAGTAGGTGCTGTCGGAGGACGTCGCCCGGCCGCCGCAGTCGACCGGCGAATGGGCCAGCACCTTGATGTTCTCGGGCGAGCCGGCGGACACCTTGTCGGTCTCGACGCCGGCCAGGCCGGGGAAGCGCCTGCCCCGGGTGCCCTCGAAGATCCAGTGGCCGGGCCTGCGCAGCACGTAGGCCGCCTCCGCGGGGAAGCAGTCGTACTCCTGCCCGACCAGCGCGCTCTCCGGCGCGGACGCGCGCCAGAGCGGGCACTGGCTCTCCTTGTCGCACATGACCATCCGGCCGTACAGCCCGATGCGCCAGTAGACGGCGTTGGCGCCGAGGAAGGCCAGGTTCGTGCCGGCGTCGCGGGCCTTGGTGACGGCGGCGCGCATGCCCGGCGACCAGTACTCGTCATGCCCCAGGGACACCACGGCTTTGGCGCCGTCGAGCACGCCGGGCCGCAGGTCCAGGCTGGTCAGGTAGGCCAGCGGCACCCCGCTCCGCTCGGCCAGCTCGATCGCGGACAGTTCGAAGTCGAGGAAGAGCCGCGCGCCCGAGGTGTCGTAGGGCCGGTCGAAGGTCACCTTGCGGGAGCGGTCGTCGAACCCGGCCGGACCCTGGTAGAGGCTGCGGCCGCCCCACAGGTTGTACGCCTGCCAGGTGGTCACCGCGTTGACCAGCACCACCCGCCCCTGTGTCGAGGCCGAGCGCACGGTGATCGGGACGTAGCGCTGGCCGCCGCTGGAGGCGTCCAGGCGTACCAGGTAGGCGCCCTCCCGCCAGCCGGTCGTGTCGACGGTGAGCGAGGGCTTCCAGTGGGCGGCCGTGACCATGCCCTCCACCGTCTGGGGCGGCGCCTGACGCACCCCGGGGAGCGGGCCGGAGTGCCACACCTCCGCCGGGTGGGCGCCCACGCGGAAGGCGCGCGCGGTGAAGCGTGGCGCGGTCGTGGAGACGCGCATCCGGAACCGCTCGCCGGGCAGCACGCTGACGCGGTCGGCGTATCCCTCGATCTCGTGCTCCGCGCCGCGCTCGGTGATGCGCCAGCGCACCGGACGGGCGGCGGGCACCTCGGCGGGGGCGGGCGCGGCGGCTTCAGGCGCCGGGG